>JAPPLB010000125.1 GCA_028819575.1 Bryobacterales bacterium
CCTGGCGGTCGTATCGCGTGCTTCGACCGTCGGGTGGTGAGAAATGCAGGTTAACTGCGATGCGGCGCGACTTTCCCGGACATCCTGGCGTTTTCGCCTGAGGAAGAGCATGGATGAAGTTCTCCAGGGCGCCAATAAGCATTTGAGTGGCTCTGCCATCGATGTGAATAAGGCCGGCGAAACAAACTTGGCTCCCAGATCGTCGAGCCTGTAGAGATTACGCGCTGACATACCCCATTTCCCATCCCGATGATTTCGCTTCTTGGGCCTCGACATGCGCGAGCATTTGTCGCTCGATGAGCGTGTGGACCCCTTTATCGATGGCGAGCCAAGCCAACCGGATGACGCGCGCCGACTGTGCGGATCGAATGGCGCGGCGTATCGTGCGGCAGGTCCGTGTAGGAAAAGGCGACTTCCGAGGTCAGGGATATAATGGGTGACTCACATGTCGAAGACGATCCTTGTTGTCGAGGACGACGAAGATCTCTGTGGCCTCCTGGAATACAATCTGAGCCGGGCCGGTTACGAAGTCCGGACGACCAATCAAGTCGAGGGCACTCTGGACGCCGCCGAGGCCATCTCACCGGATCTGATCCTTCTTGATGTCATGTTGCCGGACGGCGACGGCTTCGATGTGTGCCGAAGTATCCGCGCCCGACCGGCATTGGCTGAAGTTCCGATTCTCTTTCTGACGGCTCGCAGCGAGGAAATGGCGCGAGTTCTCGGTCTGGAGATTGGCGGCGATGACTACATCACGAAGCCCTTCAGCCCGCGAGAACTCGTCGCTCGCGTCAAGGCGCACCTTCGCCGAAAGACGGCTCCGGTGCCCAAGGCCACAGGTCCTTTGGAGATTGATGCGGCCGCCCGCCGGGTTTTCGTCAATGGCCGTCAGATCGCCCTGACCGCGACCGAGTTTCGTCTGCTTGAGTTCTTCCTCTCCAACCCCGGCAAAGTCTTTAGCCGCGAGAAACTGCTGGAGACGATTTGGGGCCGAGGTCGGCATGTTACTCCTCGCAACGTCGACGTTCATGTGCGGCGGTTGAGGGAACAGATCGAAGAGGCCCCTGACGACCCCCAGTGGTTGCAAACCGTTCGTGGGTTTGGCTACCGGTTTGAAATGCCCGAATGACAACTCGGATCTTCTTCAAACTGATTCTGACGCTGGTTGGGCTGCTCGCTGTGACGGCGATCGGCATGCAGTACCTCGTCACTCTGGTTACGGAACGTTCGTATATGGACGAGTTGCGACGGAGCCTGGAGACGCAGGCTCGCATCGCGGAGCTCTCGCTGCGGGCCGCCCGGACGGGGATGGTTGAGCGCACCATCGACCAGATTGCTGAAAAGTCGGGTGTCCGGGTTACTCTGATTCGATCGGACGGCAGCGTCATCGCGGACTCGGAAGCGGATCCGGCGGCGATGGAGAATCATGCAGAGCGCCCGGAATTCGTTGTGGCGCTCAACGGAGGAACGGGAAGCGATATTCGCCTCAGCCGCACCGTGGGCAGGGAGTTCCTCTACGTAGCCATCCCGACCACCGGAGGGGCGCTGCGGCTGGCTCTGCCCACTCCGGAGATTGACGCCCACACTCAGGAGATCCGGTCGAATGTCTTGAGGGCGGCCGTGTTGGCCGTGATACCGATCATTCTCCTCGCGGGATGGTTGGCGCGGCGGGTTTCAGCCCAGGTATCAGAGATCATTCGCTTCGCCCGCGACTTGGCCCAAGGCAAGTTCGAGGGAGAACGCCCCAGTCTGACGGGCGGGGAACTGGGTCAACTGAGTCGTACTTTGGAAAGCGCGGCCCAACAGCTTCGCTCCACATTCGAGCAGGTTCATCAGGAACGCTCGCGCTTCGAGGCGGCCGTGAACGGTATCGGTGAAGGAGTGCTCGTGGTCGGTCGCGACAAGCTCACGGTTCTTGCCAACCCGGCGATGCAGAACATGTTCCCGTCCGAGCCTTGCAGCGTCGGTGAGCAACTGAATGCCTGGTCTCGCGGCGAGATCCGTTTCCTGTTCGAAGATGTGTTTCAGCAAGGCGAGTGGCGTTCGGTGGATCTGACGACCAATGAGCCTGTCCATCGGGCCTGGAAGGTATCGTGTGCTCCAATCACCGATCCGTCGGGTGGGGTGCAGGCGGCAGTTGCAGTTTTCTACGACATCACCGAACTCGAAATGGTTGACCGCATGCGGCGGGATTTCGTCATCAACGTGTCCCATGAACTGCGTACTCCATTGACGGCAATCCAGGGATACACGGAAACTCTGCTTGATGGAGCGATCGATGATGCCGAGAACAACCGCCGCTTTCTGCGTATCATCCGTCAGAACTCCGAACGCTTGGCGCAGCTAACAGCCGATCTCATGGCTTTGTCTCAGATCGAAGTGAAGGCGCGTGAGTTCTCCTTCTTGCCGCACAAAGTCAATGAGCTTCTCATTCAGGCCGCCGACGCTCTTCAGACCGAGACCCGGAAGAAGCAGATCCGTATCACTATTGAACCCGTCGAAGAGGGTTTGCAGGTGGATTGCGATTCCGAGGCGATTCGTCAGGTCCTGTTGAACCTCATGGATAATGCGACCAAATACACGTCCCAGGGCGGGTCCATCAACCTCGGGGCTTTCCTGGATGGGGACGATGTCTGCTTCTTCGTCCGGGACACGGGGATCGGTATTCCTCAGGAGCACATCCCTCGGCTGTTCGAACGCTTCTATCGGGTTGACAAGGCCCGTTCCCGCGCCCTCGGAGGCACCGGTCTCGGCCTTGCACTCGTCAAGCATCTCGTCCTGGCGCACGACGGCCAAGTCAGAGTCGAAAGTGAAGTCGGGAAGGGCTCGACGTTTTATTTCCAAATCCCCGCTTCGGCGGCCCGCGAGCCGGCCGTTCTCGGCCAAGCGGTGCTTTTCTAGCCTGCATTTCTTACCACGTGGCGAGGCGAAGTGGGTGAGAGGGCCGTCAGGACGAGACGTAAGCCGGCGGAGGAAAAAGGCGCTCGCAGGCGTACTTGAACCGTACGTTGAGCACGGCAAGCAAGCGCAATAAAGTCATGGCGGTCGTATCGCGTGCTTCGACCGTCGGGTGGCGAGAAAGGCAGGCTAGGATTCTGAGTTGCGTTGTCGATTGCAGGGAGATGCTTCGTCGACGGAGTCGTGACGACGGCGCGCTTCGCTAACATGTTGGTTTCGAGTTTGCCTTCTAGCCTGCATATCTCACCACGTGGCGAGGCGAAGTGGGTGAGAGGGCCGTCAGGACTAGGCGCAAGCCGGGCGGAGGAAAAAGGCGCGAGCCGCTTGGCGCTCGCAGGCGTACTTGAACCGTACGTTGAGCACGGCAAGAAAGCGTTGCGAAGGAAAAGCGAAGTCCTGGCGGTCGTATCGTGTGCCTCGGCCGTCATGTGGTGAGAAATGCAGGCTAGGACTAGATCGCTCCGTATCCAGTCTCGTAGGCTGAGCGGACGCATTCGGGCGATCCTCTATCGCAAGTGTCTTGTATTGACGGCATCGTTTTTGTGGGAAAAGGGGTTTCAAAATGGCTGAAGGCCAGTTCGGGGTAGCAGGACTGGGGGTGATGGGGCAAATGGTTGCCCTGAATATCGAGCGGAACGGCTTCCCCGTCGTTGCGTACAACCGTGGCGCGGAGAAAGCAGACCGCATGCGTGAGCTTTCCACGGGCAAGAATGTCCAGGTCACGCAATCGATCGGTGAGTTCGCTTCGCTGCTCGCCAAGCCGCGCAAGGTGCTGATCATGGTGACAGCGGGCAAAGGAACCGACGCTGTGATCTCCGATCTCAGGGGTGTCCTGGAAGAGGGCGACATCATCATCGATGGCGGCAACGCGCACTTCCCCGACACCAATCGTCGCCAGGAAGAGTTGAGCGGAACCGGGCTCCACTTCATCGGTTGCGGTATTAGCGGAGGCGAGAAAGGCGCTCTACTGGGACCGAGTATCATGCCGGGCGGAGACAAGCAGGCTTACCGGCTGGTCGAACCCGTGCTCACAAAGATCGCCGCGCAGACCGACTACGGCCCCTGCTGCACGTATGTCGGTGCGGGCTCGGCCGGTCATTACGTGAAGATGGTCCACAACGGTATTGAATACGGGATCATGCAAATCCTGTGCGAGGCGTATGATGTGATGCGCAAGTCTCTCGGCATGCCGGCGGCCGAGATCCAACAGGTCTTCGCGAAGTGGACCGAAACCGAGATCAGCGGCTTTCTGGTCGAAATCTCCGCAACTTGCCTCGCAAAGTCAGATGGCCTAACCGGTAAACCCTTGGTCGAGTTGATTCTCGATACGGCCGGACAAAAAGGCACCGGTAAATGGACAGCGCAGACTTCTCTCGACCTCGGTGTCCCGACACCAACGCTGAGCATGGCCGTTCAAGCCCGCATCCTTTCCGGGCTCAAGTCGCAGCGGGTTGAGGCGGCGAGGATCCTTCGGGGGCCGCAAGCGTCTGCTGCCGGTGACCGCGGCGCCATGGTCAGCGCACTCTTCGATGCGGTCTACCTCGGGATCGTAACGAGTTACGCACAGGGCATGGCGCTGATTCAGGGCGCCTCCCAAGAGTACGAGTACGGCGTCAACCTCAGCGAGGTTGCGCGCATTTGGAAAGCCGGCTGCATCATCCGCTCCCGCCTGCTCGATCCGATCAGGCAAGCCTACGAGTCGAATCCCGGCTTGGTGAACCTGTTGGTGGACGATCGTTTCAGTGCCGTCGCCAATCGCACCGTCGATGGATTGCGGACCATTGTCAAGCTGGCCGCAGAAACGGGAGTTCCCGCTACGTGCCTCGGTGCCAGCCTGGCCTACGTCGACAGCTACCGCAGCGAGTTTCTGCCGGCCAATTTGCTTCAGGCGCAGCGTGACCTCTTCGGAGCGCATACCTATCGCCGCTTGGACCGCAGCGGAGTTTTTCACACCGAGTGGGAAGACCAGCAGGTGATGTGAGCACCCTCCGTGGGGTTGCTTGGCGGCCTTCTCGCCGCTATGTGAAACGCAACCCCGTGCGGCAAGCAGCAGAACATCCAATGTCTGCTCGGCTGCCGTCTGCCGGCAGAATCCAGTAGCCTGCATCTCTCTCCACGAGGTGAAGCGAAGTGCGTGAGAGGCCCGCCGGAACGAGGTGCGAGCCGCTTGACCCGGAATGGAAAGGGGGCGCCAGCCTGGAGATCAGCGTTTGAAGAAAAACGTTTCGGCGGTTGTGACGAGGATCTTCTCTTTGTCGGAAGCGCTGAGAAAATCGGCGTGATCTCTAATGAGGGCGACGGAGTTGTCATAGGTGTGTGGGTCTTGCACCTGGTAGGGACAGTCGCTTTCCCACATGCAGCGGTCGGGACCGTATGCATCCACGACTCGTTCGATCATTGGAAGAAGGTCGGTGTAGGGAGGCGTTGCGTCTCCCAGTGCGTAGAAGGCTCCCACCTTGACCTGGATGTTCTTGTGCTTGGCAAGCCCGCACAGTTCGTCCACCTGCTCGTCCTTGACGGGCTCGTTCGCGCCAATCCGCGCCAAATGGTCAATGATGACCGGTGTGTCGGGATGCTTGCCGCACATGCGGCCGACTTCCGGCATATCGCCGGGATTCATCAGGAAGCTCAGCGCGAGGTTGTGCTCCGCTCCGGTTTCGAACATCTTGTCCCACTTCGGATGACTCATCCAATGCGGCTGCTCCAGATCCTGACGGCGGTAGCCGCCGCGCACGCGGAAGGCGTAGCAGCGCTTCGCACTCAACTCGACCATCATCTCGGCTGGATCCTGCGACTTCTCGTCCAGCACATCGGGCAGCACTCCGGTCCCCACAAAGTTGTCTGGATGCTCCTCCATCATGTCGAGCATGTAACTGTGATCCGTGTAGTAGAAGGACATCTGGATCAGGTTGATACGGTTCACGCCGGACGCACGGCAGTGCCCAAAGAGTTCCTCCGCCGTAAAGGTCGCTGGATCCATGTCTTCTTTCTTGTAGTTCGAGTGGAGTGGGTATTTCTCGGTATCCGATGTCCAGATGTGGACATGTGCGTCAATGACGCGTCCATCGATGTTTGGCTCGTCGGGTATCTGATCTGTGGATTCATCAGCAGACGTGCAGGCTGCGAGGACCGCCGCTGTGCTTGAAGCTATCCAGTCACGTCGTGTCAATTCGGCCTCCTGTCACTGCCTTCACCAACTGGCGGGGGGGTGCGCTGGCGACAAGGAATTATAGCCTGCATGTCTCACCACGCGGCGAGGCGAAGTGGTTGAGAGAACCGTCAGGACGAGGCGCGCGCCACTTGGCGCGCGTAACACGGCCTTTAAGGTTTTTCACGAATCACGAGACACGAAACACGAATCACGGCCTTTTCCCCGTGCTTTCGGCCGTCGGGTGGTAAGAAATGCGGGTTATCCCTCTCTGCTGGGTCAAAGTGCCGTGTTCTTGCTGTTGAGTTCGTTTTTCCTCGCAACGATCCCGTACTTGAATCGCCTGCAGGGGCACGGCTCGGGTATTACGTAATGCCGATAACAACGTGTTCAAGATTCGGTTTTCTGTTCCTTCCCGGCTGTAGAACCGTGCGCTGCTGCTCAGAGGCACGGAGAACATCTTGTGCAAATCGTTCTGCTGGATCGACTACTCGGCTACCATAGAAACCGGGACAGGCGGGGTAGCCATCCTGGATCACCTTGCAAACCTGCACTACTTGACCGTCGGCAGGAGCGCGGCTATGGCTTGGTTTCTGTCAATCTTGTTGACGAAAGCTCGTTCACCGGCGATGTCGGCAGGAATGGAAGTCATACAATTCCCGTAGGCGAATCTGTGACGTTCCGCTGGCGAGTGGTGATCCATGAGGGCAAGACCCTGCCTCGGATGACATCGAGACGCTGCTCGGAGATTTCGTGACAGGCATAGTTTTCTTTCGCGAGGCGAAGAGATAACCGCTATGGATCGCAGAGGTTTTCTGATGAGTGCGGGGGCAGCGCCGCTGATGCCTGCTCGGACCGGCGGCGGCCGTGTGCGAATCGGATTTCTCGGTGGCAGCCACTCCCACGCCGGTGGGAAAGTCGACGTCGTGCTCGCGAACTCGGACTACGAACTCGTCGGAATGGTGGAGGATGCCCCTGAGGTCCGCGCAAGGTACGAATCCAAGGGGGTGCGGATGATGGCCCTGGACGATATGCTGGGCGATCCGTCGATTGACGCCATAGCGGTGGAGAGTCCGGTGCGCGACCATATTCGCCACGCCTCGATGGTCGTTGATGCGGGCAAGCACGTCCACATCGAGAAACCTCCGGCGACCGACCTCGAATCATTGCGGTCAGTGCTCGATGCTGCGCAGCGCAAGAAGCTCGCCGTGCAGATGGGCTACATGTGGCGCCACCATCCGGGCATCAATCGTATGCTGGAAGCAGCCAGGCAAGGTTGGCTGGGGAAGGTCTACCTGGTGCAGGCCACCATCCACAAGTGGCTTCCCGATTCCCAACGTGCGGCGTGGGCCGAGTTTCGCGGTGGTCAGATGTTCGAACTCGGCGGGCATGTGGTTGATCCGCTGATTCGGCTGATGGGTCGCCCGGACCGTGTCACGCCGTTTCTCAAGAATCATGGAGACAAGGGAGACAACCTCGCCGACAACACGATCGCTGTCTTCGAATTCCCGGGGGCGCTGGGACTGGTCATCGGCGCGACTTTGCACTTTACGTCACGCTACCGGAGCTTCATCATCCACGGTACAAAGGGGACGGCGACGTTGCGGCCGATCGAGCCGCCCCAACTCGTGATGGATCTGACTGAAGCGGCGGGGCCGTACGCGAAGGGCGCTCAGAAGGTCGAGTTGCCAATATACAAAAGGTACAAGGACGAGTTTGTCGAGTTGGCGGCGGCCGTGCGCGGCGAAAAGCCGATCACGGTGACGCCGCACGAGGATTTGATGGTGCAGGAAGCGCTGATTTCCGCTTCCGGGATGTAGCGGTCTGATACCCGACTGCCGGCCGGCAGTGTAGGCCGGCCGAGGGGATGGTTCCGACCACAACTAGAGAAAGGCGGCAAGGGGGTTATATGAACAGGCGATACTTCATTGGCGCCGCACTCGCTGGCGCAGCAGCTCGCAAGGCGGTCGCGGCAAATGACAAGGTCAATCTGGGAATGATCGGTGTAGGTGGTCGCGGACGCGGCCTCACACGCACCTTCCTGGGAATCGAAGACGCGAACGTCGTGCATCTCTGCGACGCCGACCAGGCATCTCTTGAGCGTACCCAGGCAGAAGTGGCCAAGGTGGGCGCGAAGAAGCCCAAGGAGACGAACGACATGAGGCATCTCTTCGGTGACCCCGAAGTCGATGCGGTCGTGATCGCGACTCCTGATCATTGGCACGCTCCGGCCACCATTCTTGGCTGCGACGCCGGAAAGGATGTCTATGTCGAGAAGCCCGCCTCGCACAACATTCGCGAAGGCCGCCTCATGGTCCAGGCGGCTCGCTCGAACAAGCGGATCGTGCAAGTCGGTACGCAAGCGCGTAGCCGTGGGTCGACCATCCGCGGCATCGAATACGCCAACTCAGGCAAAATCGGCAAGGTCCTCATGGCAAAGGCCTGGAATGTCCAGATGCGGGACGACATCGGTCACAAGGAGGACTCCCCTGTGCCCGAAGGCCTCGATTACGACACCTGGTTGGGACCGGCGCCATGGATTCCCTTCAACGAGAATCGCTTTCACTACAAGTGGCATTGGCACTGGCACTTCGGCACGGGCGACGCCGGCAACGACGGTGCGCATCAGCTCGACATCGCCCGCTGGGCGCTCGGTGAAAACTATCCGAAGATCATTAGCGGCATGGGCCGCAAGGTCTATTTCAACGACGATCAGCAAACCCCCGACACGATGAACGTCACGTTTGACTACGGCGATAAGGCGTTGATTTGGGAGATGCGGATCTGGAATCCGTATGGCCAGGACGACCAGAGCAATGGCGTTGCGGTCTACGGCGACAAGGGGCGTGTCGATATCGGCCGCTGGGACCGTCGGTGGGGCTTCAAGGTCTTCGACAGTGACGGCGAGCTTGTCGAGTACGACGATGCTGACGATGAGCGTGATCTACACATGCGCAACTTCATCGATTGCGTCCGCACGCGCAAGCATCCCAACGCGGATATCGGTATCGGCCACCTGTCAGGCTTGCTCTGCCATCTTGCGAACATCGTGGCGCGCACCGGCCGCACGTTTCGTTTCGACGCTGAATCGGAAACCGCCATTGGCGACGCTGAAGCGAACTTGTACGTCAAGCGCGCGTATCGGCCTCACTGGAGCACGCCGAAGGGTGTTTGATCCGATTTGTTAGTGGTGATTCATCGATCTATGCCGGCGTGTCGACGATTTCTTGAATAACGTGCCCGTGAACGTCGGTCAGGCGCCGCTCGATTCCATTGTGGTAGTAGGTGAGCTGTTGGTGGTCGAGCCCGAGCAGGTGCAGCACCGTGGCGTAGAAGTCGTAGATCGTTGATACGTTTTCGACCGCCTTGCGTCCGAACTCGTCGGTTGCGCCGTAGCTTACGCCGCCCTTGACGCCCGCCCCGAGCATCCACACGGTGAAGCCGTCGGGGTTGTGGTCGCGGCCGAGGGTGCCGTCCTGGTGGGTGGGCATGCGGCCGAACTCGGTGGTCCATAGCACCAGGGTGTCGTCGAGCAGTCCCCGTGAGCGAAGGTCCTTGATGAGTCCCGCGGTGGGCCGGTCGAGAATGGGACAGTGGCGCTCGTAGTCTGCCTGCAGAGTCTTGTGCGCGTCCCAGTTGAGCAATCCGTCGACCCCCGAGGCGCGCGATCCGCAATAGAGCGTCACGAAGCGAACATCGCGCTCGATCAAGCGCCGGGCGAGCAGGCAGTTGCGCGCATACGCAGCCTGCAGAGGATTCGGATCCTCAGTGCCGTAGAGGCGGTGTGTGGCGGCGGTCTCCTGGGATAAGTCGGCGGCCTCGGGCGCGGAAAGTTGCATGCGGGCCGCCAGTTCGTAGGAGGCGATGCGTGCTGTCAGTTCGGGGTTCCCTGGGTGCGCTTCGGCATGACGGCGATTCATCAGGCCGAGGAACTTGCGTGTGGCCTCCTCCGCCTCGGCGCTGACTGACGCCGGACGCTCCAGGTTGCGGATGCCCTCGGCGGCATTGAACACGATCGCCTGGTGCTCGGCGGGCAGGAAGCCGGCGCCCCAGTTCGCCGGGCCGGCGGGCGGAATGCCGCGGACATCGGGGATGGTGACATAAGTCGGCAGGTTGTCGTTTTCCGAGCCCAGAGCGTAGCTCGTCCAGGCGCCGGCGCTCGGGAATCCCTCGACTACGAACCCCGTGTTCATCATGACGCAGGCCGGGCCGTGCGTGTTGGTCTTGGAGGTCATCGAGTGAATGAACGCCATGTCGTCCGCCAGCTTGCCCAGATGCGGCAATAGCTCGCTGATCTTCTTGCCGCTTTCTCCGCTTGGAACGAACGTCCACGGGCTCTTCATCAAGTTCCCGTTCTTGCCCTGAAACGAGACGAACGACTCTTCGCCGGGCAACGGTTTGCCATGCCATTTCTCAAGTGCTGGTTTATGTTCGAACGTATCGATATGCGAGCATCCGCCAGGACAGAAGATCTGCAAGACTCGTTTCGCCTTGGCGGGGTGGTGCGTTCGGTTCTGGGCTGCGCTCGGCGTCCCGGCCCCGAGCAATTGCGCCAGCGCAATGCCTGCCAAACCCTGGCCGACGTCGCCCAGGAACTCTCTGCGGCTCACGCAATGCCTACATAACATAGAGAAACTCGTTGGCGTTGAAGATGGCGCGGCAGAAGATTGGCAACCCCTGTTGACCGATCAGGTCGACGGCGGCGGCTTGCTCTTCCGGAGTGGGAGCGCGCCCGAAGGCAAGCCGGTAGGCTCGATGGACCTGATCCTGGGGTTCACGAGCCTCGCCGCTCAGACGCTCGGCGAAAAACACGGCTTGCTGAAGCATGAACGGGTTGTTGAGTAGGCTCAGTGCTTGCAGCGGCGACGTGCTGACTTCGCGTTTGGGCGCAGGCAGGGCTGAGTCGGGGCAGTCGTATTGGCCCAGTAGATCGACTTTTACCGACCGCGCTGCCTGATGATAGACCGAGCGCCGGAACGTGGCCTCGTCGAACTCCTGCCGCGGATAGTACGTGGCGACGTTGTCGACGGTGTACTTGTATAAGCGAAAGCCCGGCCCGCCCATCGTCGGATCGAGCTTGCCCGACACCGCCAGGATCGCGTCTCGAATCGCCTCGGCTTCGAGCCGTCGAGGCGGAAATCGCCACAGGTAGCGCGCTTCGCGATCGATGTTGGCCGCATCGATGTCATATCGGCTCGATTGCCGGTAGGCGGCTGACATCATGATCTCTTTGTGCAGCGGCTTGAGACGCCATCCGTAGGTCAGTACACGTTGGGCAAGCCAGTCGAGCAGTTCCGGGTGAGTAGGCCGCTCGCCGTTGTAGCCGAAGTCACTCGGGGTGCCTGCCAACCCCCGGCCGAAGTGGTAGTGCCAGACGCGGTTCGCCAGCACGCGCGGCGTGAGAGGGTTTCGGTCGTCGGTGATCCACCTTGCAAGCGCCAACCGCCGTTCGCCTTCAGGCGCCTCGAAACCGAGTTCGAAGCGCGGAAAGATGTTCTCCAGCGTGCTGAGACCGCCCGGCGCTATGGCTTCCCCCTTGTTCATCGGATTGCCGCGCTCGAACAGGCGGGTCGGATCTTCCGGTTGCTCGAACCTGCCGGCGTAGACGGTCGGCAACTTCGGGATGGCGTCCAGTTCGGCTTGCAGTTTCTTCTTGCGTTGCAGAAGTGATTGCCGTCGCCTCCTGCCGTCGGCATCGAGAACCGTCATCAAGATGAGTTCGTCTTGTTCCGCCTCGGTGTAGGGCAGACGGTCTTCGGTATCGGCGGCTTTCCGCCAGCTCTTCCCGTCGAGAGACGTTTCAACGACGTACTCCGTGGGAACGCCGCCGAGGAATGTTTTCTGAAACCCGCCCAGCCGGTCACGCGACCAGAAGATGCGCGAGATCGTCTCCGGCCGGGCCAATTCAACCGTTACTTCGCCGCGGTCGGGGTCATTCGATATCCAACGCTTGGCGAAATCGCCGTCGATCACGTGATCAACGGAGTACGCTTTGGGATCGTCATCGGCCTTGCGGGTCGAGGCAGCGGAGGCCTTGCCTCCGGCCGACGCCAGGGCGGCGTTGCGTGGTTTGGGCCCGCTGGTCCAAACCTCGAGTTCATCCAGGCGTGGCGTGCCGCGGTACGTGCCGCTGATCCGCATCCGAACGAAACGTGCTTCGACCGGTTCGAATGCCTCTTCGGTGCCTTTTGCGTCCACCGGCGGACGATACCTCGCTACGATCGATGGCTTTTGCTGCTCGATCAGAGGCTCGGCTTGCTCGGAAAGGGCTTGCAGCTCCTTGTCGGTGCGCTCCAACGCTTCCTCGATGGGACGGATGAGGCGCTCGCGCTTCTGGATCTGTTCCGTCTTCGCGACGGCGCGCTGGTCGAAGTGCACCCCTTCGAAGATCGATTGCATGCGGTAGTAATCGGCCTGTTGAATGGGGTCGAACTTGTGATCGTGGCAGCGCGCGCAGTGGACGGTGAGACCGAGAAACGCTCCGGAGGTCGCCGTGATGATGTCGTTCAGATCGTTGGCGCGCTTCTGGAGCTGCCCTTCGATGTTGTCAATACCAACGGTGTCGTGTGGGCCGGCGACTAGAAAAGCCGTCGCGACCTCGACATCCGGGTTGCCGTTGGCGACCTGGTCGCCCGCGAGGTGTTCGAGAACCATCTGGTCGAACGGCTTGTCGTCGTTGAACGACCGGATGACGTAATCGCGAAAGGGCCAGGCATTGTTGCGCAAATGGTTCTGCTCGTACCCGTGGCTTTCACCGAAGCGAACGACGTCCAACCAGTGCCGGCCCCAGCGCTCGCCATAGTGCTTCGAGGCGAGCAGCCGGTCGAGAAGGCGTTCATAGGCGTTCTCGCTCGGGTCGTTGACGAAGGCGTCTATCTCTTCCGGCGTCGGCGGTAGTCCGGTCAGGTCGAAGCTTGCGCGGCGGATGAGCGTCGCACGGTCGGCGGGCGGCGAGGGCGCAAGCCCCTTCTGCTCCATCTCTGCATGGATGAAGCGGTCGATGGGTGACTGCCAGCTTTCCGGTGCGTTTTGGAGTGCGGGGGGATCGGACTCGCTGAGTGGTTGCAATGACCACCAATCGGGGCCGTCCCGTGAACGCTTTTCTCCCTGTGTTAGCGCACGCGGCCACGGAGCCCCAGCATTGATCCAGCGGCGAACGATGTCGTGCTCCTTGCGGGGCAAAGGGTTGCCAAGAGGCATCTCGCCCGCCGCGATCTTGCCATAGAGAGGACTTTGATCGGCGTCGCCGGGTACGAGCGCTGGGCCGTGCGCTCCGCCGGCCAAGGCGCCGTCAAGGGTGGCGAGGTCAAGTCCGGACGTCCTGGCTTCGCTGTTGTGGCAAACGAGGCACTTGTTCTGGATCAGTTCCAGAGCCGCCGTTTCGGCTTCCTCGGGGCCTTGCGCCCCGGCTGTCGCCGCCGTCAACATCGAGACGAAGACAAGGAGCGCCTGGCTCGGGCTTTTCATCGTTCGAAGCTAGTCTATCGCGGTTGCCGAATAACCGCATGCCGGGCCGGCATGGCGCATCTCCGTTCGCGCCGCTCTTTTCCCGTCTTCGCTTGCGCTGCAACGAAAGGTGGTGCCATCCCTCGCTCCTGCCCGAAATTGTTGAACGAGCCTGGAGCATTCTGTGGCTCGCCAATGGTTCAGCGAGCCTGATCTTCCATGTGGGTGAAGACAGTGTTCGGGCGCCTCACGGCAGTGAGGAGGCTCGTCACGAACAATTTGCATTCGCAGAGCCGTAGCACGGCAAACGTGTGCGCCTGAAATCCAAAGTGCAGGCTTTACAATCGCAAGGGAATGCTATCTCGATGGCGCATTGCCATCTCTGTTTGGTTAAGGAGCTCCATGTTGAAAGCAACGGTTGTTTTTTTCCTGGTGTGCGTGCTGACGATCGGTTGCTCGTCTGAACGAGAGTCGGTGGACGACCGCTTGGATACCGCGCGCTTCAATGGCGAGTGGGTGCTCGACGCTGTTGACGCAGACCATGAACCAATGGCGCTCGAAATCAGCGGAGCAGGCGCGGATGTGCTTGCCGGATTCCTGACCGGGGCCGCCGGTGGGAGGACACAGCCGTTTCTCGAGTCGGAGATCGTGGACGGCGAATTGCGATTCATGGTGGAGCGCACGTTCGACGGCGGGCGGAAGGTGCGGGCGGACACGACGGCTCGCGTCGTTGGGGAAGGACTGCGCGGCTCGACGACTCGGAATGGCCGGACTTGGGAATGGATCGGGCGGCGTCCGGACGTCATCGAAGACCATGATGACGGGAGCTGGCGCGATGGAGATCCGGTCGTGTTGTTCGGGCGCGATAGCCACCTTTCCCTCTGGCGTGATCTCGATGAGGGCAAGGACGGAGAGTGGAGAGCGACAGACGACGTCCTTCACAACATCGGCTCCGCGAACACCCTTGCGACCCGCGAAACGTTCTGGAACTTCCGCCTGCACGTCGAGTATCGGCTTCAGGAAAACGGAAACAGCGGCATCGGACTGAGGGGTCGTTACGAGGTTCAGCTTTACGACGACCACGAAAAACCACCTGGCATTCACGGCAACGGAGCCCTCTACAGCCGGATCACGCCGCAAGTCAACGCGACAAAAGCCCCTGGCGAGTGGCAGGCGTTCGACATCACGCTCATTGGCCGTGACCTGACCGTAGTGCTGAACGGCGAGACGCTCATCGACAAGGGACGCGTAGACGGACTGACCGCCATGGCGATCGATTCGCGCGAAAGCACGCCCGGGCCGATTCTGCTGCAGGGCGATCACGGACCGGTAGAATTCCGGAACATCGTGATCACGCCACTCCGGCAGTGATGAGCCCTTCTCTAGCCTGCGTTTCTCACCACGCGGCGAGCCGGGTCACGAAACACGCATCACGGCCTTTATGGTTCACCTGCCGTCAGACATTTCTTCTGGAGCGAACCAGACCCCGCCAATGGTTTTCACGAATCACGAGACACGAAACACGAATCACGGCCTTTTTCTCGCGTGCTCCGGCCGTCGGGTGGTGAGAAATGCAGGCTAAGCTCAATCCGCTTCGGTGGATTCGGAGTGAGCCGCCGCCGGTGACTTTTTCGGCAGCAACGAAACGGCCGCTGCGCCAATCAGCGCGAGGGCGGAGATCATCAGCAACGCCGCGTTGTAGTTGCCCAGTTGATCGTGCATCACCCCTAACACGAAGGGGAAGAGCGTCAGGCCAATGGAGTCGACCGGCAGAATGATGCCCATCACCCGAGCCAGCGAGTTGGCCCCGAACAGTTCCGCCGCCATCAGCGGGATCATCATGAAGTCCGCGCCCAGGCCGAAGCCGTAGATCATGGCGAAGATCCACGGGATACCGGGTTGGTCGGCGAAGAACAGCATCGGCAAGGGCAGGCCGACGAACAAGTACGCCGCCACCATCACGAACTTCTTCGGAAAGCGGTCCGCCAGCCAGCCCATTCCGATGCGCCCGAGATTGCTGAAGATCAGCAACAAGAACGTGGTATCGGCCACCGTCGCTTCAGTGAGGCCTTTGTCAAGGAACATCAGCTTGAGGTGCTGGGTCACCGACCCGATGGCGCCCAAGCTGCAGAAACTGCCGAAGGCGAGCAGCCAGAAACTGCGCTGCCGCAACAGGCGGCCGAAGCTCCTCGGCTCCTCGCGGACTTCCGGTGGTTCGATGGCGTCCCCGTCCGGATGCAACCCCTTCTCCTGGGGACGGTCGCGCACGACGAAGAGCAGAAGAGGAAGCAGCGCCAGCGTCAGGAATCCGGAGATGCGGAGCGCGGCCTGCCACCCGTAGCGCTGGATCAAGGGGAGGGCGATGAACTTCTGGGAAACCGCGCCTCCCATGCCGAGTCCGAGGTAGGCGATGCCCATCGCCGTGCCTCGCTTGCGATGGAACCACTGTGAAAGGATGACCTGGTTCGGGATCGGCCCGGCGCTGACGTAGGCTGTCTGTACAACGCACCAGATCGCATAGTAGAGAACGAGACTGCCGCCCATGAGCCCGAAGCCGTTCAGCGCGGCAACCCACAGGACCATCCCGAAGATGATCAGCTTTCGGGTGCTGAATCGATGCACGAACAGGCCCGCGATCGGCAGGATCAGGACGGTCGCGAAAGCCATCCCGCCGGTCGTTGATCCACGGCTCCAACCGAACGCCTCGATGAAATAGTCGTAATAGAACGGCATGGCATACAACGGGATGCCTACCGTGAAGGCCAGGATGAAGAAGCACGACGCAGCGATATACCAGCCGTAGAAGGTTCCCTGCGGTCTAGCCTGCATTTCTCACCACGTGGCGAGGCGAAGTGGGTGAGAGGACCGTCAGG
>JAPPLB010000142.1 GCA_028819575.1 Bryobacterales bacterium
GCTTGCTTGCCGTGCTCAACGTACTGTTCAAGTACGCCTGCGCGCGCCAAGCAGCGCGCGCCTCGTCCTGACGGCCCTCTCACGCACTTCGCCTCGCCACGTGGTGAGAAAAGCAGGCTAGCTGAGCACATCGACGGGTTTATTGCCGATGCACCGTCCGGCTGGCGCATTCATCGGCTCTCCGGTGACCGGCAGGACGAATGGAGCGTTTCGGTTTCCGGTCATTGGCGGATCACGTTTGAAGAAGAGGACGGGTACATCGATCGCTTGAACTTGGAGGATTACCACTGATGGGAACCAACAGCATCAAAGTGAACATGACCCCGTCGCATCCGGGCGACTTCGTCCGCACGGAGGTCATTGAAGAGTTGGGTCTTAACGTGACGAAGGCCGCCGAGATTCTGGGTGTCCGGCGGGCAACGTTATCGGACCTGCTGAACGGCAAAGCCGCGCTATCGCCGGAGATGGCGCTGCGCATCGAGAAGGCCTTTGACGTGAGCATGGACATGCTGCTGCGGATGCAGGCCTGGCACGACGCTTCGCAGATGCGCGCACGCGAAAGTGAGATCAGCGTCCAGCGCTACGTGCCCGCCTGAACGACAGCCGTTTTCTACCGCTAACGGGCAAGGTCAAGCCCTTGCGGGAACCGCCATCGTAACTCTGTGCAACGTTTGGAGCGGCCCCGCCCGTTGACAGCCCTGGCTGAACCCGGCTCAGGGAATCTTGTCGTAGTCACCGGCTTCGGTCCACAGAGGGAAGGCGAGTCCGTCTTCGTCGAATACGATCTCACCGTTGCGGACGGTGAGGACACAGCGCACACGCTTGGTCGCCATGAGTTTTTTCTGCCAGGCATCTTTGAGAGGGAAGACCCCCTCCTCGTATTTCAACACGGCAATGTCGGCCGCTTTGCCATGTCCCAAGGTACCCAGCTCGGGGAACCGTTGAATCGCTTTGGCCGGACTCACCGTGGACCGTGTTATCGCGTCCTGCAAGCCCATGCCCAGGTTCATGAGCTTCGAGATGCAGTTGGGCATATCCGATTGCGTTGTAAATATGCTTTGGCCATGAAGGTCAGTACTGATGGTGTCGGGCGGGAAGCCTTGCGCCATTGCTCTGCTGGCGACGGGCCACAGGAAGCTGCCGGCGCCGTGGCCCATGTCGAACAGAACGCCGCGCTTCCGGGCCTGCAGCATGTAGGGCTGGACCTTTCCCGAGAAGCGGCTGATCACTTCCACTTGCCTGTCGTTGTAGAAATGCGTGTGCATGTCGCCGGGCCGCAGGATGTCGAGCAGCTTGGTTCTCGTATCGCGGTCGTATTTGGTCAGGATGTGGTTATCGAGAATGACGGGCGTGCCGGACAATCGGCCTGCCTCCACCGCCCGGCGCACCGAAACCCAACCCATGCCGCCGAAGTGGGCATTCTTGATACCGACAATCAAATCCGGGTACTGCATGATCTTGGCGGCGGTCTTGTCCGGTTCCATGTCCGCGACGTTATCCTCGTCATGCATTCCGCCGCCGACGATGTTGATGAAGGTCAGAACGCGCGTCTTGGCCCGATCGACGATCTTCTCCTTGTACTCGTCGAAAGTCTTCCAGCCCGGACCGCCGCAATCGACCAGCGTGGTCGTGCCCGTAACCAATGCGGTGTCGTCCGGAAAGAGGCTCACGTCCGGGCCGAAGGTGTGGCCGTGCAGATCGATCAAACCGGGCACGACAAAGAGCCCCGACATGTCCACCGTTTTTTTGGCCTGTGCGGACGGGATATCAGGAGCGACGGCGGCAATCGTGTTCCCGGTAACCGCAACGTCTCTGATTCCATCGATCTCGTTGGCTGGGTCGATGACGTGTCCTCCCTTGAGCAGGAGGTCGTAAGTCTGCGCCATAGCCCCGCCGCACAGAAGGGCAGACGTTAGAAGAAGCTGGAAAACCGTTCGCGTAAGCATGATCAACTGAACACCTCTTGGATCACTTGGCCATGATCGGTGATGGGCACGGGCCGCTTGCCGGCATATAGGACCTTCGCCGGGTCAATATTCAGTGCGGCGTGAATGGTAGCGTGCAAGTCAGGCACTTCAATCGCCGGGGTCACAGCCGTTTTGCCGAGTTCATCGGTTTCTCCGACGACCTGGCCCGTGCGCAACCCGCCCCCAGCGAGCAGACAACTGAATGCCAGCGATTGGTGACCTCGTCCGCCTTGACTGTCGAACTCGGGCGGGCGCCCGAACTCGGTCGATACAACGATCAGAGTGCGGTCGAGCTGCTTGTGTTTCTCGAGATCCTGAATCAAGGCCGCCAAGCCCCGGTCGAGATCCCGAATGAGCAAATGTTGTTTCAGAATGCCTTGCTGGTGAACATCCCATCCGGAACCGTTGAGGAAGTTCAGGTTGAACGAGACCTCGACGAAACGCACTCCGGCGCCGACGAGACGGCGCGCCAGCAGGCATCGCTGCCCGAATTCACCTCCGTACGCCTCGCGCAATGAACTCGACTCTTCCGCCAGATTGAACACCGACATAAAGCGCTGTCCCGCCATGCGAAAGCCCTGCTCGTTGACATCGATTTGTGATTGGACGGTGGGGTCGGCGGGATGATCGCGACGCAACCGGTTGCGCAGGGTTCCCAGAAGCATCTCGCGTCGCTGCTGTCGGCGGCGATCGACATCCGGGGCGCGGGTCAGTCCGCCCGGGCCGGTTTCTGTCTGCGTCAGGTAGACATAGCCGTGCCCGGCGCCCAGGAAGCCGGGGTCTCGCATGATGTTGGGGTAGCCCATGACTACGTAGGCCGGCACATCGTCCGATTTCGTGCCCAGCTCGTGGGATACGACCGAGCCGATGGATGGATATTGCAGCGTCCCGCTCGGCTTGCGGCCGGTGTGCATCAAGTTGGAAGCCGCGCCATGGGGGCCAACGAGATCGTGGCTGACCGTCCGCAGGATGACGCAACGGTCCAGGAGCTTCGCCGTTCTCGACAGATGCTCGGCGACTCGCACCCCTTGCACGGCGGTCGGAATCGAATCGTAGTAAGACCCCGGCAGATCGCGCTCGGGGTCACCACGACGCTTGGGATCGAAGGTGTCGATGTGGCCGGCGCCGCCGCCGAGCCAGATCATGATGCAGGCATCCGCCTTGCCGTGAGGAAGGCGGTCACCCCGGGCTGCACCCGCCGGCGCGGCGCTGACTCCCAGACCCATGCCCGCGCCGGCCATGGCCGTTGTCTTGATCAGATCCCGTCGTGTACCGTTCCAACTTGTCATGGCGTGGTCCTGTTTTCGAGTCAAGGTACGAGCATGAACTCGGGCGTGTTCACCAAAGCCCAAATCACGTCCTCGTAGCGTTCACGGAAGGCCGGTTGCAGAGCCTCTGTCGGCTCGTCACCCATCCGCACGAAACGTTCTTCCTGCATGCGGATCAGATTGGACTCCTCGGACATGTGGTTGGCCCAAGAAACTCGTTGATCCGTTTTGTTCGATGGATCGACGTCCGACAGCGTGATGCCGTGGACCCTGCGGTCATTGTAAGTTGGCTGCAGGTAGTCCGTGAAGACGTTCGTTTCATCCCTGGTAGGCGGACGGGAAAGGAGCCGCAGACAGGTCTCGTGGACCAACTCGTCCAGCGGCTGGTCTTCGAGAGCCAGCCGGGTGAACCCACTGTCGTCGGAGAGCCGCGCGATTCGGGTACCCATCGGTCCGTTCGCCAGCATGAGCGTTTGCATCGGCGAAGGTCCGTCGTCGCGCACGGTGGCCGGATCCTGCCGCGCCTGACGCCACCCAAAGGTCGTCAGCACGTCTACCAGGGCCTGAGCCCTCGGCAATGCCAGAGACGGACGATCGCGCTCGTTCGACAACGCCGTCATCTCCCAGGCGCGTTGCGGCGTCCCCATATTCACGAACTGATTCAGCGGACGGTCGCCCAGCGGATTGAGATTCAGCTCCTCGCAATCGAGACTCTTGCCCGCCGCCACATGGAGCGAATCGACCAACTGCTCGGCGCTCAAGCGTCTGCGGACGGGACCGGCGAAAAGCCCGCTTCGCCCGTTCTCCGCCGCGGCGGCTGCCGGATCGGGCTTGCGTTGATAGACATGCGACGAAAAGATCAGTCGTGCGAGGCGTTTGAGGTCGTAGCCGCTTTCGAGAAACCGCCGCGCCAGATACCGAAGCAGTTCGGGCTGCGAGACTTCCGCTTCCGACCAGTCATGCGCCGGCTCCACCAAACCGCGCCCCAGATAGCGCTTCCAGACGCGGTTGACCACGACCTGGGCAAAGCGTTCGTTCTGCGGGTCGACGATCAAGCCCGCTAATCGCCGTCGGCTCGCCACCGACGTATGACTCGGTGGTTCGGCGACGACGGAAGCTCCGCTCAGATCCCGGAACGGCCAGTGCGGATCAATCCGGTCGCCCGGCTTGAGCGAGATCTGAACGAACGGTTTGCGCGCCCCCTCGCGGAGCGGAACCGTGCTGGCCTCGGGAAGCTCGATCGGTTCCCCAGCGAGCAACGCGGCGGTGCTGAACAGATCCTTCTGTTTGAAGGGATGAAACGGCGCATCGTGGCAGCGGGCGCACGACAACTTCTGTCCGAGAAACGCCTGGGAAAGAATGTCGGCCTTCGCAGCCATCGGAGCGTCGTTCAGGCTGGCCATCGCGAAGCCTCGCGGCGCGCCCTTATAGAGGCTTCCCTCCATTTCGATCAGCTCCGTCACGATGCGGTCGAACGGCAAATCGTCGCTGAACGCCTGATGCAGCCACCATCGAAACGGACCGCTGTTGTTCAAGTCCGGCTTCAGGATGCTGGGATTCTCGGCCAGAACGTCCTGCCAGTAGGGAATCCAGTGGTCGGCCCAGCCCGGATGGTTCAACAGACGCTCGATGGCTCGCTGTCTTCGCAACTCGGGTGGATCCTCGAGATAGGCGCGAATCTCATCCGCCGTGGGGATGACCCCGATCACATCGAGCGACAGCCGGCGCAGAAACGCAAGGTCGGTCGTGAGAGCCAGCGGCCGCACAGCGGCTTGTTCGAGTTTTGCCTGAACGAACCTGTCGATGTCGTTATGGACGGATTCTTCCGACGAAACCACGGGCACTTCAATCGGAGCGCGGGTTGCGAGCCACGCGCGCACTCGACGATGCCGTTCCGCCCAAGCAGCCTCGACGGAGTCATCGATCGCCCGGCGCCGCCGCCTGTCTCCCTGGATGTGGCGGGCAACACTCCTGGCCTCGTAGGCTTCCCAGCCTGCGTTGGTCAGGTAAGGCGTTTCGGCCCCACCCAGCAACCGGTCGAGATCGCCATCACGGGAGTAGCTCAACGACAATTCCGCCGGATCGGGAATCAGCCCAAAGCCACCGATCAATGCGACCAGAGTGAAGCGGTGCTCACGGCCATCGAGCTCCACGGTCACCAGCGCGTCCTGATGGGGAACACTCGCCGGACGGAGGGGCGGTTTCACGAACTCGGGCGGCGGAGGCAAATCGTCGTTGCTCGAGCGGTTCGGCTTCTGGCGTTTGGTGATCGCGAGGACCTTCCCGTCCAATGCAAAGCGAGCCGCCCCCTTTGACCGAAGCCGGAACCGATAGCTTCCGGCCGGCAGAGCGGCATGCATGTCCGCCTTCAGTGCGAACGACTCGGAGTAATCCAACGGCAGAGCATTCTTCGAGAACTTGGCCGGCAAGCGGGGAAAGCCAAACGCCGATTCGGTGTAGCGGAATGTCGGAGTCAATCCGCTCAGGTCGATGTCGCGCGCCTTGTGGTGCACATATCTCTTGTTCCACCCTGCCTGGGCCTCTTCCGGGGTCGACGGCGGCGGTGGAGGCAAGTTCTCATAGATCTCGACAACAACAGGTCCCGCTTGATCCAAAGAGGAATCGAGCACGGGTCCCGCGATCAAGACCAGGGGCATGGCGAGGGAAAGCAACCATCCACGCCGGGCCAACGGAGACAACCGGCGCAGCGCGCGTTCACCTGGATATGGACAGCTCATCAAGGATCTCCCAGCCGGGTTGCGGCCACACGCCTCCCGACGCCATTCGTAGATATGATGCCCCAACGGGCGGCCGACTTCAACGTGGGACATGAGATTTCCGTTCCGATGAAGATGCGCGACCCGACCATCCGGCGCGGCACTCACCGCGGAACCCTCGGCTCCCGGCAGGCGCCCGCTTTTCAAACAGCCTGTCAATGCAATATAGAATGTTTGCCTTTCTCAGCATGGGTTCATTCACCACGAATGGACACGAATCAACACGAATGAGAGTCGTTTTTGCCGTGGAGGCGTGAGCTGTGTGTCCATTCGCGTCCACCTCAGCGGGTCCAGCCCGGAGGGCGAAGGGAGCAGCGGCGAACGCTGCACTACGCGCATTTTCCTGGGGGAAGCGGGATTTTGTGCACATTACAGGGATTTCAGAGCGAACGGCGCGCGGACACCGGCTCGGGGACAATATGCCACCCATGCCGCGCCATAGCCGCCCCATGCCGCGCCACAACGCGCAGGAGAGCAGTAACCGGGCGGCGGGCACGGAGGTCCCGCGCGGCAGTTTCCGGTTGTGCGTCCCTTGCGCACCCACGGCGAACCGAACGGAGAAAAAGGCCGTGATTCGTGAAAACCCGTTGGCCGGGCTTGGGATTGCTCTCTTTGGAGTTGCCGGAGGGACTGGGAAAAGCCATGTTTCGTGTTTCGTGACTGGTGAAAACCTTACCGGCCGTGTTGCCGGCGCGGGCGCCTCGTGCCGCGATGCGCCGTCCGCGAGCGAGCGTTGGCGGATCGTTTTCCGTTCAGCAGCAGATCCATCCGAGATGACTTGCGCGTACTCGAAGAAGAAGGCTTGATCGAACGACGGAGAAGGAGAGAATCCAACTGCGCCGGCCCGAAAAACTACTGCAATTGCACCTCCGGAGAGGGAGACCACTTCTGGTCGAGAGAGTGCTCGAACTTGATCTTGCGATAATTCAATAGGAGTGCTACCGGGTCCCCGGTCGTGGAGAAGGCTCCTCGACACGGAGCGAAGGAGGATCAGACATTGACCATGGGAGTGACGGAACCATCTTCCGCCGCTTTGCGCACAGGGGTGCGAAGCGTCCCCGAGATCGTCGACGACATCAGGAAGTACGGCTACAGCGTGGTGGAGGAAGTGATACCGGCGGAGCGTGTCGGAGAGATCCGGCACGAGGTCGTGGAGGCTCAACGCGTTCATCACGAAGAGGCCGAGGCCGAGCTGGCGAAGATCCGGTCGCGCGGTCACCGCGTTGGCGTCCAGGGCGTCTCGGGGCTCAAGCAGGCGATCAACGCCACGCAGTGTTTCGCGTCGCACCTGGCCGACGAACGTATTCTCGGGGTGGTCGAAGCGTTCTTCGGCGACTTCGCGCGAATCTCGTGCACCGACTGCGTGATCAACCATCCCGGCAACGGCCGCGGGTACTGGCACGCCGATTGGCCCTTCAACGGGACGAACTCGACGCACGTCAAGGCGCCGTATCCGGACGCGATGATGCACCTTTCGTCCATCTGGATGCTGACGAGGTTCGGCGCGGATAATGGAGGCACGTTCGTCTTGCCGCGCAGTCACCGCTTCAACAACAATCCGGCGACCGGCAAGGTGGCCGGCATCGACCAGGACTCGCCGAACCCGGATGAGCGGCAGGTGGCGGGTTCGGCAGGCAGCGTGCTCCTTTACGACAGCCGACTCTGGCATGCCGTGGCTCCGAACCGGAGCGAGGAATCGCGTGTCGCTCTGGTGGTGAGATACGCACCCTGGTGGTTGAATCTGACGCCCACGATGCGGGGCACCCCCGACCATGAGCGCATGGTCCTGGAAACGGGCGGCAAGAACTATGATTCGGTTCCCATTCGCCGTGACGTGTTCGAGCGGCTGCCGGACCATGTGAAACCGCTCTATCGGCACTGGGTCCTGGACTGAACTTCCGACGGGCCATGTCACCTCTCGACTACATCGTCATCGCCGTTTACGTGGCCGGCGTCACTCTTGTCGGGCTGGCTGCGTCCCGGCGCAAGCAGTCGTCCGTCAGCGAGTACTTCCTCGGGAACCGCCGCGTGCCGTGGCTGGCGGCCTCGGCATCGATGATCGCCACCGGCATCAGCGCGAAGAGCCTGATCGGTTTGCCGGGGCTTTCGTATACGAAAGACCTCACCTACCTTCAGATGTACCTCGTGCTGCCCCTGGCGGCTTTGATCGCGGCGACGCTGTTCCTGCCGTTCTACAGCCGCATCAAGATCACCTCCGCGTACGAGTACCTGGGACGGCGCTTCGGCCGGGGGGTGCAGTCCTACGCGAGCTTGATCTTTCAGATCGAGACGGCGCTGATCCTGGGGACGGTCATCGCCGCGCCGAGCCTGGTGATGTCTGAGGCAACGGGCATCTCGTACAACGCCGCGGTAGCGATCCTGCTGGCGGCCACGCTGCTGTATACGTCCATCGGGGGCATGCGGGCCGTGATCTGGACCGACGTCGTTCAGTTCTTCGTCTTCGCGGCCGTGCCGGCCGGCCTGCTGCTATACACGGTTTCCACCGCGGAAGGAGGGCTGCCCGCTCTCATCGAAACCGCAGCCGCGCACGACAAGCTGCGGGCGTTCAATTTCTCTTTCGATTTCACGGCGGAGATCACGTTCTGGGCGGCGCTGGTCAGCATGCTTTTCTGGCACACCGGCAACCAGAGCGTGAACCAAGTGTTGATTCAGCGCTACATGTCGACGCCCTCACAGAGGGACAGCCGCCGAACGATTCTGCTGAGCAGCGTGGGAATCCTCGGCTTGTGGATCCTGTTCCTGCTGGTGGGAATCCTGCTTTATTCACACAACACGATGTATCCGGGAAGCGTTCCGCCGGATACGCCGCCGGATCGAGTTTTCACGGCCTTCGTCATGTCCGTCATGCCGACGGGGCTGAAAGGGGCTTTCATCGCGGCCGCGTTCGCGGCGGGCATGTCGACGCTCAGCTCGATGTTGAACTCGATGGGCACGGTGACGCTGGTAGACCTGTGGCAACTGCATTTTTCCGACGGCGCGAGCGAACGGGTCTGGATTCGCCGCGCCCGGCTGCTGACTCTCTTGTGGGGTGTGTTCAGTTTCGTTTCCGCCTTGTTCGTCCTTCGGTTCGGAACTGTCATCACAGCCGGCATCGCGCTCGGCAGCATCATTACCGGCGCTCTGTTGGGCATGTTTCTCATCGGCATCTTCATCAAGCGGGCCGGCGCGGCCGCAGCGCTGACCGGCTCGATTCTCGGCATGGCCAGCGTCGTGGCCGTCATGGCCGTTTCGGAAATCTCGTGGTCCTGGTACTGCGGCATCGGAACGGTCATGACGTTCCTGACGGGATACGTGAGCAGCTTGTTTGTTCCGGTGAGCATCTGCTCGGACGACCTATGCTACGAGGTGCTCCGAGGCTCGGGTGCAACGAAGCAGCAAGCCTGAAGTGCTGACCATGAGAATCAGCCCTACCGCGTTTTGAGAGCAAGGTGGGGGCCTAACCTGCATTTCTCACCACCCGACGGTCGAAGCACACGATACGACCGCCAGGACTTCGTTGCGCTTGCTTGCCGTGCTCAACGTACCGTTCAAGTACGCCTGCGCGCGCCAAGCGGCTCGCGCCTCGTCTTGACGGCCCTCTCACGCACCTCGCCTCGCCGCGTGGTGAGAAATGCAGGCTAAACCGATCGGCATCGAAGTGAAGCGGGTCAGAGGACGGCCTGCTCCCAAGGAGGATGATATGAGTCACAGGCAGACAGGTGTAGACCGGCGAAGATTCCTGGCCGTGCCGGGGGCCGCCGCAGCGGCGGTGGCGGGCGGCCTGTCCGCGACAGCCGCACCGCGAGGCATCGGCGAGAGGCACTCACTCACCGTTTGCCAGTGGACTACGGAGAATCCGCGGCACGACCATCAACTGATCTTTCCGCTGAGCGGCGATCGTTTGCTGCTCGTCTGGTGCGAATACTACGTGAAGAGACCTTCGCGGATCTTCCGATCGCCTTATTCGGCCGCCGGCAGCGGTGATGACGCGCCCTGCCGGATCTCCGCGCGGGTCTCGAAGGACCGGGGACGAACCTGGAGCGGAAAGGTCACGCTACAGGACAACTTCGGCGTGGACAACGTGAAGCACCCGAACCTGCTGCGCCTGCCTTCGGGAGAGATCCTTTTCTCTTTCACGGTTCGGGATATGGCCAACCGAGACCTGAAGATCTACCTCAAGCGGTCTCGGGACGAGTGCGAAACGTGGACCGAGCCGGTGCAGATCTCACCAACCGGAGGGGTGTACTTCACCAACGCCGACCACAATCTGCTGCACAGCTCGGGACGGATCATCCTGCCGTGCTACTGGGGCGAGTTTCACGGCCGGGGGGATCATTACAACGCGTTGTGCCTCTACTCCGACGACGAGGGAGAGACATGGCAAACGAGCCGCAACAGAGTCGATCTTCCCAAGCGCGGCGCCGAGGAGCCGGGCGTGGTCGAACTCAAGGACGGATCGCTGTTGTCGATGATGCGGACCACCCTTGGGAAGGTCTACCGCTCCACGTCCAAGGATCGCGGCGAGACCTGGTCGGAGGGAGAAGCGACCGAGCTGCCTTCACCATCGGCCGCCAATTGCATCAAGCGCATTCCCGAGACCGGCGATCTCGTGTTCCTTTGGAACAACACGACGCCGGAAGCACTGGCGGTTCCCGGCGGCACGAGCTATCACTACCCGCGAAATCCGCTCACGGCGGCCATCTCCAAGGACGAGGGCCGGACTTGGACGAACCTCAAGGATGTCGAGCGGCGCGAGGGTTACATCAGCGGATACCCGTCCATCTCGTTCGTCGGCGGCGAAGCGCTCGTGGCCTATTACCATTCTTCGCGATCGATGTCGCGCGACACCGATCTGAGGCTGAAGATTTTCGACGTGGACTGGTTCTACTCGTGAAGAAGCCGTTATGGCGCGGACATCTCGAACACCACTTTTCACGGCCGTTGCGGTGGCGGAAATGGCCGCTTCGGCGGGCGCCGGCTCGTTTCTTCGGGCCTCAGGCACGCCGCGCCATGTGTCAAGCGTCGCACACCAGCTCCGGCCCGCCCGGGTGGACTCTACCTCACTGAAAACCGAAGAGCGGCGGGAATACGACGACCACGGCGGCGGCCCAGACCGCGTAGACCGGCAGGTATGCGGTCTGCCAGCGCTCGACGGCCGCGAACGGGCCGCGGCCGGCGAGGAACCGCGCGTACAGCCAGAGCGACCACGCCAGGTTGACGAGGAGGACGAGGTTCTCGCCGAGCGCCGCCACCCGGTTCGGGCTGAAGCCGAACTCCGAGATGCGGTCGGCGATGGAGGCCAGCGCCACCGCGTCGGCGAGGAGGGCGCTGGCCACCAGCACCACCTGCACGACATCGAAGACCCCGGGCGGGGCCTGGGGATCGCGGGCCGACACCGAATAGAGCAGCAGGCCGAGGACCACCGCCAGCAGCAGGTCGAAGCCGATCAGCACCTCGCGGTCCAGAGCGATGCCGCGGCCCGTGAACAGCACGGTGGCGAGAAACGCCAGCAGCAGCATCGCGAACAGCGGAGTGAACAAGCGGGTCAGCACCGGCACCATGTTCTCGATGACGCTCTGCTTCGCCTCGACGAGCCACGCGCCGACGATGACCGCCCCCATCGCGCCGCACGGCAGCACCCAGGCGACGATGAGCGGCTCCACGTCCACGTCGATGGCCGCGAAGATGCCGCCCGTGAAGCCTGTGAGCACGCCGCCCCCGAGGGCCATGAGCACGTAGTAGATGAACAACTCGCCAGAGAAGCGCACGAAGTCCATTCGTCCGCCGACGGTGTTCCACCGGCGGGCGGCGAACGCCATCCCGACCACGAGCCACAGTGCGATCGGCAGGTGCAGTGCCGCGAGCGTCCAGGTGTGGCCGCCCGGCGAGAACGGGTAGGCGTTGACGACGACCGCGGCCGCGCCGAACGCCAGCGCCAGCCGCAGGCATCCCGCCCGCTCCAGCCGGCGTTTCCAGGCGAAGTAGCCGGCTAGGAACGGGAGCACGAAGAAGCTGAGATTGGGGAAGTAGAACGAATCGGAGTCGGCCAGGCCCTCCCCCGATCCGATGGGCGGGTAGCCGAACAGCTCGGGCAGCTTTACGGCGAGCGCTGCGGCGGCCGCGAGGGCCACGACCACGAGGATCTCGCGAGAGGCGGTCGACCGCGTCCCGCCCTCGCCTGCGGGTATCGCCACGAGTTGCTTCCAGAGCCGCTCGGAGTGCTCGCGCGCAAACTCGCGCGAGACCGCATCGAGGTTGCCCATCCGCTTGACGGCGACCAGGAACGCCTCGTCGGCGGCCAAGCCGGTGTCGACGAGCGCCGCCACCTGGTCGCGCAGGTGCCCTTCCAGCTCCTCCACGTCGGCCCCGCGGATCGCCTGCCGCCGGCGCAGGTACGTCCGCCACTGGGCGATCTGCCCTTCGATTGCGTCTTCGTTCGCCATGATGCAGATTCCTAGCCGATGGACGCGGGGGTCAGCTTCAGCCCCGCGCCCCGCAACACGTCGTCCACCACCTGCCACTGGCGCCGCTGCGCGGCGAGGTGCAAGCGGCCCGGCTCGGTGATGCGGTAGTATCGGCGCCGCCGACCTTGGGGTGAGGCTTCCCAATGCGCCTCGATACAGCCGAGCCGCTCAAGGCGATGCAGCACCGGGTAGAGCATGCCGTCGGTCCACTGCAGGCGGCCGCCGGACAGCTCGCTCACCCGCTTGAGGATCGCGTAGCCGTAGCTGTCGCCCTCGGTCAGGATGGCGAGCACGAGCGGGGTGGCGGAGGCGGCGACGAGGTCCTTGCCGATGTTCATCGGTCTCTCTTCACCCGTGAGCCAACCGAGCTGGCGGTTCCGACCCTCGGACAATACATAGAGCCAGTATACATAGTTTTTCTATGTATGTCAACCCGTCCCATCTTCTCAGGACGTTTTTGGCGGAATCCGCATCGTACGGTGGCAGCCGGTCGAATGCAGCCGGGCCACCTGCCGCAAGACTGCTACGATCGGGCGTGCAAAGGAGGATGCCCGAGGAGACCGTCGAGACTCTCGCGTATCGGGGTGACCGCCGGTCTGGTGGGGCCGGCGTGCGGCGCGTTTCCGGCGAAGGCGGCCGCGATGGCGGCAACATCCATATGCCAACGACAAGCAACCCATCGCGGATCACCCGCCGTTCCTTCGTGCTCGCCGCCGGGGGCGCCGCCGCCTGTTCCGATACTGTCTCCGTGAAACCGACCCTCGCCGACGATCCGCTGGCGGCTCGCCTTCTCCACATGTCCGACGAGCAGTTGGCGCGACTCGAAGAAGGCCGCCGGGAAGGCCTGCTCGAACTCGCGCCGGTGAGCCTGCCGCCCGACCCCGAAGCTCTCAACAACCATTACGGCTGGCCGGTAGGCACGCAGGCCGGGGACACGTTGATCGTCGTGCACCGCCATATTCCGGGACATTGGACAGGTCTCGAGCGGACCAATGACGAACACAGCTACACGATGGTGGTGCGTTCGACCGATGGCGGCCAAACGTGGACCAGTCCCTTCGACCTGCGGCAGGCGATGACACGCGAAGACCGCTACCGCGGGGGCCACATCCCGCTCGCCCATCGCTACAAGTTCGCCCCCGATCAGGACCCGGCACTCGGCTACAAGATCCACCTGAACGCCATCGGGACCACATCCGACGGCGGAGTCGTCATCGTGAGCGATCACGGCGTCTTCCGCAGCGACGATCAGGGCAAGACCTGGAAGCATTTCTCGACGGCCATGCGCGAGGACACGACGCCCGGGGCGGTGCTCTACATCGGCCCGCGGCTGTTCGAGCATCCTGATTACGGACTGGTGGTCGTCGGGCACTCGAACATCGTGACCGAGGATTACAAGAAAGGTCTCCATCCTCCCGACACGACCGGGGGAACCGTGCGCATCGCCGACAAACTGCACTTCCGTTACTCGCAGGACGGCGGCGCCAGTTGGCGGGAAGAAGAGCAATCGCTGCCGAGCTTCGTGCGTCCGGGCGAACCCGTGGCCTTGTATCACGACGGCAAGCTCGTCGTGGTCTCGCGAAGCTATGACCCGGCGGCCTATGACGAGTCGACGGACACCTCGGTCTACGCGCAACTCTGGTCGGACCGCGGCTGGCATCCGCTTGCAGCGCAGCACTCGACGATCCGCGTCGAGGGCAAGCGGGGCCGGCAGGATACGCTGGACATCGACTACAATCCCGTGACGAAGAGAATCGAGGCGGCGGTCCCGGCGCGCGCGGGCGGCGGGCAAGGCAGGCCCTATCCGGGGCGGATGTCGCTAAACCTGTGGAGCATCGACCCGGATGAACTCTTCGCGGGCAGCGCGGACTGGCGCTTCGAGTGCTCGCTTTTTGCACGGAAGGAGCCGCTGGGCAAGATCGACGGCCTGCATCCCGGCGGGGCGGTGATCGACGAGGGACGCGGCGTGCAGCACATCTTCGTCTATATGGGCTATCCGGCGGGGCCGTCGGGAGTGTTCCGCGTGACGCGCACCCTGGAAACGGGGAAACTGAAGGCTTTTCTTGGTTGAAGAAAAGATGAGACATGAAGCACTGAGTCCCAAGTTCGAGATCAGTCTCCCGGCAGCGAGAGCCATTCGCGCCGCAGCGCGGACCTCGTTGGCCGGCGAGCGGCGGCGCCGGCAGTGGCGAAGGAGGATCACCCTCGTTCTGCTGGCTCTGCTGAGTTTCGTTGTTGCCGAGGCCGCCTCGGGGCCCGCCCTTGTCGACTATGAGGGCCGCATCGGCCACATCGCGAAACTGCGGGACGGGCGGTTGGTGACGGTGTACACCCTGGGACGCGATCGCAAAGAGATCCCGCTGCCGGGGCCGGAGCAGCCTCTCTACATCCGTTATTCCGATGACCACGGCCTCACCTGGTCGCGGGAGAGAGTTGCGTTCTCCTACCCCGCGGGGCGCGGCACGATGTTCCGTTACGAGCAGTCCGTCGGGCCGTACCTGTTGCTCGATCGGCGGAACACGCTCCATCTTTTCGCCATGCGATATTACGGCCTGCCCCGAAAGGGCGATCCGAAGGCGATCGGGCTTACCGAGCTGTATCACAACGTGTCCCGCGACGGAGGCGAAACCTGGACGGTCCCCAAGCGCATCGACATGGGGCATCACTACGTGCCGGTGATCGAGTCGATCATCGAGCTGTCCAGCGGGCGCATCCTCTTCGCATCGAACTATGCGACCGACAACTATCTCGCCGAACGCGGGGAATACGAGTACCGCATCCTGACCCTGTTCTCCTCCGATTCTGGTGAGACCTGGGAATTGGGCGACGATGACATCCGGGTCCCGCTCGGTCCCGGCCTCGGGCATCCGGGAGCGATCGAACCGGTGATGGCGGAGCTCGGCGACGGCCGCGTATGGATGCTCTTCCGCTCGCAGTACGGGCGTTTGTATCAGACGTTCTCGCCGGACGGCGGCAGCTCGTGGGAACCCTCCACGCCCAGCGACATCCGGGCGGCCAACGCCCCGGCCGGCATCTTGCGGTTGTCGGACGGGAGGCTGGTGTTGTCATGGAACGACTGGGCGAACTACCCCGACGGAGAGATTCACCGCTCGGGACGCCAATACCTGCACGCGGCGATATCGGCCGACGACGGCAAAAGCTGGAGCGCTTCCAAGATGATCGCGAAACCGACCACGAAAGAACCCCGGAACGCGCACATGCGCTATCCGTTTCTCTGCGAAGCCGGGGACGGCATGATTCTGTTGCGCTACCACCGCATCGAGAGCAGCATCGATGTCCGCCGGAGGGATTTGCTGCGCATCGATCCGGCATGGATCGCGGAGTGAAGGGGCTTCCAAGGGGGCAAGCGGGATGAGAACTGAAGAATGCATCGACTGTCGAAGGTTCGCTGCACTTTCGCCAATTTACCTTGAAGCGTATTTCTTGGATTAGCCTGCATTTCTCACCACGCGACGGTCGAAGCACACGATACGACCGCCAGGACTTCGTTGCGCTTGCTTGCCGTGCTCAACGTACTGTTCAAGTACGCCTGCGCGCGCCAAGCGGCTCGCGCCTCGTCCTGACGGCCCTCTCACGCACTTCGCCTCGCCATGTGGTGAGAAAAGCAGGCT
>JAPPLB010000050.1 GCA_028819575.1 Bryobacterales bacterium
TTGCTCCTTCCCTTCTACCTCTTGTCCCCCTTTTTCTGTGGGACAGGCTCCTAGGAGTCCGTGGTGAAACTCCGCGTAGTACCGAGAGCGTCCCGCGTAGCACCGAAAAAGGCCCGCGTTGCACCGAGAGCGGCGAGGCGCCCGGCTGACAAGGCGCGACGAGGAAGCATATTGGACATATTCGATCGAGGAGCAACACAGTTCAGCCGGGATGCATCGCTGCTCGAATGCAGCGAGAGCTTCACCACGGACTGCTAGAATCTAGCTGACCGCCCGGCGGTTCCCCGTCGCGGCGGTTAAATATCTGTGTGAGGTGAAGCCCGTGCGAAGCGTTCTGACGGCTTTACTCGCCTTCGGGTTGCCCTTGCTGTTGCCCGCGCAAGAAGGCGATGTCGAGAACCCCTACACTTCCGCCGAGGACATTGCCGCCGGGAGCCGCATATTTCGTTCCCATTGCGCCGTTTGCCATGCGATCGATGGATCAGGCGGCCAGGGATCGGACTTGACATCCGGTGAATTTCGTCATGGTTCCAGTACGGAGGCGATCTACGAGAACATCGGAGAAGGCATACCGGGAACCGAAATGCCGGCCACCTTCTTTCGCGGCAAGCAATTGTGGCAGTTGGTGGCGTACGTGCGCTCGCTGAGCGAGGCCCCCCAGAGCGTAGCGGACCTCGGCGACGCCTCCAGGGGACAGTCCCTGTTCGAGGGCAAGGGCGGTTGCCGCAACTGTCACCAGGTCAACGGGGAAGGAGCCCGGTCGGGACCTGAGCTGACCTACATCGGTGGGCAGCGCTCGGCAGCCGATCTGAGGGCGTCTCTGCTGCGTCCCAATGAACGCGTGCTTCCCAAAGACTACACAGTGAGCGCCGCCACGAACAGCGGGCAAAAGATCAGCGGCAGGCGGCTCAACGAAGACAGCTTTTCGATCCAGTTGATCGACACGAACGAAAATCTCGTCTCTTTGTCGAAGCAGGACGTTTCCGACTTCAGCATCGACAAGACTTCATCGATGCCGGCGATGGGCGGGATGTTCAACGAGCAGGAAATGGAAGACCTGCTGGCCTATCTTGTAACGCTGCAGCGGAAAGGGAACCTGCAATGAAAACGATTCGGATGGCGCTTGTTTCGGTGCTCGGCGCATCGCTTCTTGCCGCTCAGGTGACCTATGAACGCATCGTCGACGCCGACAACGAACCTGGCAACTGGCTGACCTATTCGCGCTCCTACGACAGTCAACACTACAGCCCGCTCGATCAGATCGACAAGAGCAATGTCAACGACCTGGAGTTGAAATGGGTGTTTCAGGCAGACGAGACGACGAAGTTCCAATCGACACCGTTGGTCGTAGACGGCGTTATTTACGTCACCCACTCGCCGAACGACATTGCCGCCATTGACGCTGCTACCGGACGTGTGTTCTGGCGATATCGCCACACGATTCCTGAAGGCATCAGTGTTTGCTGCGGGCTGGTCAACCGCGGGCTCGCCATTCTGGGAGACAGCCTTTTCATGGCGACCATCGACGGGCGCTTGATGTCTTTCGACGCCAAGACCGGCTCGATTCGCTGGGATGTGAAGATCGTCGACAACAAGGACGGCTACGCACTCACGGTTTCGCCGTTGGTCGTTAAGGACAAGGTGGTCATCGGCACCGCCGGGGGCGAATACGGCATTCGTGGCTTCGTAGACGCCTACGATGCGAAGACGGGCAAGCATGCCTGGCGCTTCTGGACGATCCCCGGGCCGGGAGAGCCGTATCACGAGACATGGGAAGGCGATTCCTGGAAACGCGGCGGGGGTTCCGTCTGGGTGACCGGCTCCTATGATCCCGAACTCAATCTGATGTATTGGGGCACCGGCAATCCCGCCCCCGATTGGAATGCCGATGTCCGGCCCGGCGACAACCTCTACACCGACTCGGTCATTGCTCTCAACCCCGATACCGGCAAACTCGAATGGCACTTCCAGTTCACGCCGCACGACTGGTGGGACTGGGATTCGGTGCAGATCCCCGTGCTCGTCGACATGGAGTTCAAGGGCGAGCAGCGCAAGGTCATCCTATGGGGCAATCGCAACGCCTTCTTCTACGTGCTCGACCGGGCAACGGGTGAATTCCTTCTCGGCAAGCCCTTCGCCTATCAGACCTGGGCGGTCGGCCTGGACGAATCCGGACGGCCGATCGTTCGCGACGGCATGCAACCCACCCCCGAAGGCACGAAAGTCTACCCCAGCGTTCAGGGCGCGACGAACTGGTACGCTCCCACCTGGCACCCGCGGACGAAACTGTTCTACTTGTCTGTCTGGGACCGCTATCCCAGCATCTATCACAAAGGCGATGCCACCTATGTTCGCGGGACGCGTTATCCGGGCAGTTTCCCCGAGGGGATCTATCCCGATATCGTCAAGGATGAGGAGATCGGCTTCGGCGCCATCCGCGCCATCGAACCCGCCACCGGGGAGCGCAAATGGGAGTTCAGGCTGACCGGCGTTTCCGAAAGCGGCTTGCTCTCGACCGCCGGTGACTTGATCTTCTCCGGCAGCAAGGAAGGTCACTTCCTGGCCGTGGATGTGGACGAAGGCAAGTTGCAGTGGCGTATCAGCCTTGGCAGCCGCATGGCCAACTCGCCGATCACCTACCTGGCCGGCGGCAAGCAATTGATCTCCGTCGCTTCGGGCTTCGGCCTCTTCACGTTCGGACTCCGCGAGTAGGGAGTTCGGAAATCGTTCAGAAACCTCGATCGAGCGGTCCGGGAACGACTCGGGCCGTGGAACCACCCGGGAGAACCTGCTGTTGAAAATCACTGACCTCAAAGTCCTTCACACGCAAGGCGGACATGCCAACTGGATCTTCGTCCAGCTCTTCACCGATCAGGGAATCATCGGCGTCGGCGAGTCGACCATCGAACGCCACCAACTGCCGGTCATCAAGACCCTGGAGTCGTTCAAGGACTTCCTGGTCGGGAAAAATCCGTTCGAGATCGAGGCTATTTGGAACGCTCTGTACAAGCAGACCTTCTGGGAGGGGCAGCTCGTGGTGCTGACGGCGCTTTCCGGCGTCGAACAAGCTCTTTGGGACATTAAAGGTAAAGCTTTAGGAGTTCCCGTTTATGAGCTGCTCGGCGGCAAGTTGCGCGACGAGATTCGCGCCTACGCCAATGCCTGGGCATTCGAGGGTGTTATCACCGAACCGAGTGTGAAGGATACCGCCGACTTGATTGCCCGGAAAGCGGTGGACACGGTGGCTGCCGGCTTCACCGCACTCAAATGGGACCCCTTTCGCGAGGGCGGTCAAGTCATTCCGAAAGCGGAAGAGAAATACGCCATTGAAACCGTGAAGGCCGTGCGCGAAGCCGTCGGACCCGATGTCGATCTGCTCATCGAGTGTCACGGCCGTTTCAACATGTGGAGCGCCATCCGCATGGCTCATAAGCTGGAGCCGTTCGACCCGTTCTTCTATGAAGAGCCGATCCCTCCCGACAACATCGATGCGCTGGCCGAGGTGCAGCGGTCGATCAACATCCCCGTGGCGACCGGCGAACGCCTCTATACGCGCTGGCACTTCCGTCCGCTCTTCGAGAAGCAGGCGGCGCGTATCATTCAGCCCGATGTTTGCCACGCCGGCGGGATTCTCGAGTTGAAGAAGATCGCCGCGATGGCCGAATCGTACTATGTCTCGATTCAGCCGCACAATTCCAACGGGCCGCTCTGCGTGCTGGCGAGCCTGCAAGTCGACGCCTGCGTGCCGAACGTCATTATTCAGGAGCTTTTCTACCCCTATCTCGAGCACTACAACGAGATTCTCACCCAACCGATCGAGTATGCCGACGGGTTCCTCAAGATGCCGAAAGGCCCGGGGCTTGGGGCCGATCTCGACGAAGAGGCCATCCGGAAACGCCCGCCGGTTGACCTGCCCCACGAGGCCGGATGGATGGGCAAGTACTGGTTCTGAGACGGCCGGGTGAGGGCGCCGCGCATATCGATCGGACGCCCGTCAAGATGGGCGGCCTGGGACATCTGGCCGACGGGACGATTCGGAGGCAGGACTTGAGGTTTCGGCTACATCCTAGCCGCCGCTCTCTCATTCCTCCACGCGCTCGATCCGAAGCGCTTGCGTTCCCTGGGTTCGGATACGGCCGCAGGCTTGGGCAAAGTCGACCCAGTCGTACTTCCAGTCTCCGGGAATGCGCGCGAACAGGTTCCCGAAGCTGGGCACGCCTTCGGCTCCACGCAAGGTGACGCCGCGGCCGAAGGCCAGCAGGATCTCGGCTACAGGCCGGCCGTCGCTGGTGACCGGCGATCCAGAGTCCGCCCAGTAGAGAATCTCTCCAGGCAACGGAAGTTGTGTCCGTTTTTCTTCCGGCGCAAGCTGATACTTGTCGAGCAGCACGAACGCCTCCATCCCCGAGTAGCGCCCGTGGATGAGGTCATGCTGGACGGGCAGCATGTCCCAGACAAGCCGGCACGTGCGGGGAGCCTCGTCATCGAGCAGTTCGGCCACGACCGATTCACCCGTTTCAACAAAGGTCAAACGTATATGGCGTCTTGACGATGGCATGAAGTTCTCCTTCCCCTCCTGGAGCTGGAATTGCCGAAGACGGCTATTCAGAATTCAATTGTAGGCTCTCCCGCCATATCGAGCCTCGCAAATTCGCTTTGCGGAACTGTGAGTCCACACCGCATCTTCGAGCGTCTCGTCGGAGGCGATGTTCTGGAAATCCGATCTTCCTGCCCTCGATTCCGGTTACCCTTTACTCGTTCAACTCCATCGTCCCCCAAGGAGCGGTCATCGGTAACTGCCTCGCGTTCATGTAATCGGCTGCCGTATCGGAAACATCTTCCCAATCCGCCTCTGCATGTTCACACCTGCCAACGGGCGAGCACCTCCTCCGATCAGCGTTCCAAGCTACAATCGTCTCGCTATGGCCGTTGAATGGAAATCAGACGAGGAACTCTTCGAGATCGCCAGGCGCGAACTGTTTACGGCCGTGGTCGGCGACGCCATGGACAAGCTGGGGCTCGTCCATCAGTTCCTGCCGCCGCAGGTTCGTCCCCTCGAACCGTCGATGCGAGCCATCGGCCGGGCGATGCCTCTTCTGGGCGCGGACTGCGTCGAGACGCCGCCCGAAGTCGAGCGGAACAGCAAAGTCCTCGAACAGCCCTTCGGCCTGATGCTGCGGGCGCTCGACGACCTCAAGCCCAACGAGATCTATTTCCCGGCCGGCGGGTCGCCCCGCTATGCGCTGTGGGGCGAGCTCATGGCGACGCGCGCGATGAAGCTGGGCGCCGCCGGAGCAGTGATGAACGGATACTCGCGAGATACACCGGGCATCCTGGAACTGAAGTTCCCGACCTTTTCGTGGGGACCCTACGCGCAAGACTTCGCGGCTCGCGCCAAGGTGGTCGATTTCCGCTGTCCGATCGAGGTCGAGAGTGTCCGTGTCGATCCGGGCGACATCGTCTTTGGCGACATCGACGGCGTTTGCGTGATCCCTCGTGCATCCGAAGAGGAAGTCTTCACGAAAGCGCTCGAGAAGGCTCGGGGCGAGAAACTCGTCGGCAAGGCGATCGAGGGCGGCATGTCGGCCACCGAAGCCTTCCGAAAGTTCGGGATCATGTAGAGCCCCCTTTGCCCCTCACTTGGGGCCGGCCCTCCTTTCCGTCCCACTTGTCGGCGCAATGTGACAAGCTCTCCTGGTAAGCCAGGTAGATGGCAAGAAAATTTCCCTTTCGGAAAAAAGGTACTGAAGCTCTTCAGTCTTTTTTGCCTTCCTGTCCTGCATAACATGACGACCCCGTCGCCCTCCGGTTCGTTCCTCTGTGGCGAACGCAATATGAACCCATGCCGAGAAAGGGGAACGTTCTATATTGCGTTGACACTCTCTCTGCCGCCCTTTGCGTCTGTCCGAGGAAACCGGTAGGCTGAGAGCCACTCGTTCCACTCGCTTTTCTTTCCCCAGGAGGAATCCCATGTCGATTCTCAAAGCTCTCCGACGCACGAAATCCAGCGGCCTCAGCCGCCGCGAACTTTTCCGCAACGGCGGCCTGTTGGCTGCCGCCGGCCTCGCACCTGCTGCCGTTTCCTCCGCTGCCGCCGCGCCCTCGATGAGCTTCGGGTCGGACATGTATCAGTCCATCGGCGTTCGTCCGGTCATCAACGCCAAGGGGACGTTCACGGTGATGAGCGGCTCGCTGATGTTGCCCGAATGCCGTCAGGCCATGCAGGAGGCATCGCAGAACTTCGTCCAATTGGACGAGCTGATGGCAGGCATCGGCAAGCGCATCGCCGAGATCACCGGCGCGGAATCCGCCATCGTCTCTTCGGGCTGCGCCGCGGCTCTCGTGCATGCCACCTCCGCCTGCATCGCGGGCGGCAACCCCGAGCGCATTGCCCGGCTGCCCGATCTGGAAGGCCTGAAGAGCGAAATCATCGCTCCCTCCTGGTCGCGCAACACCTACGACCAGGCTGTCCGCATGCTGGGGATCAAGTTCATCGAAGTCGAAAACGAGCAGGAGATGCGCCGCGCCATCAGCGCCAAGACGGCGATGGTCATGGTGCTCGCTACGACTCGCGACAAGGGACCCTTCGGACTCAAGGAGATCGCATCGGTAGCCCACGAGTACGACGTGCCGGTTCTCGTCGACGCGGCCGCGGAGGGCCTGACCATCCCGAACGTGCATCTCGAACGAGGGGCTGATCTTGTCGCCTATTCGGGCGGCAAGGCGTTGCGGGGACCGCAGAGCGCCGGCCTGCTGATCGGGCGCAAGGATCTGATCGCCGCCGCTTGGCTCAACAGCGCGCCGCATCACGCCTTCGGACGCCCGATGAAAGTCGGCAAGGAAGACGCCATGGGCATGCTGGCCGCTGTCGAGATGTGGGTCAAGCGTGACCACGAGGCCGAGTGGAAGACCTGGGAAAGCTGGCTCGCCGAGATTGCCAACAGCGTCGAGCGCGTGTCGGGAGTGACCACCGAGGTCTCCCAGCCTCGGGGCTTGTCGAATCACTCGCCTCGCCTCAGCGTGAAGTGGGACGGAGACAGGATCGGCATTTTCGGCGACGAGGTCGAGAAGCTCCTCTTCAAAGGGGACCCCCGCATCGTGCTTGCCGGCAGCCGCGGCCGACGGCGCAGTGGCGGTGAGACGTCGGTGACGATCATGCCGTGGCAGATGCAGCCCGGTAACGCGAAAGTCATCGCCGCCGAACTGCACCGCGTGCTCTCGAAACCTCCCGAAATGGACTCGAAGGGATCGCCGAGCGGCCCCAACGTCGATGTCGCGGGCCAGTGGGAGTTGCACATCGACTACGTGCTGGGCAGCGCCGATAACGGGCTCTTCCTCGAGCAGTCGGGCGACGACCTCCACGGAACCCACGTCGGGGAGGCCACCGCGGCCGACATCCGCGGCTGGGTGGAAGGCAACCGGGTCCACTTCATGGCTCGCCATCGCTACGAAGGTTCCGGCTTCGGCTTCACTTTTTCCGGTCATTTGAACGGAGACACCATGGAGGGCGAGGTCGACCTTGGCGAATACACGCCCTACGGTCCCGCCAAGTGGTCCGCCAAGCGGCACGAGTACGGTCGTCCCGGACCGGTGTTTCGGCCGCAAAAAAACGTCTAGACCGGGGGCGGCATACCGCCGCTAGCGGATAGTTTCTTCGCGTACGGTCAGTGCGTCGATGTAATCGCGGTCCAACTCGTACCCGAAGCCGGCTTCATCCCGAACGGCGATCGTCCCCCCGGGGCCGACTTCGACAGGGGGATCAATGATGTCTTGCTTCCAATATCGTTTGCTCGCTGAGACATCACCGGGCAGCGTGAAATTGTCCAGCGTCGACAGAGCGATGTTGTGAGCCCTGCCGATCCCGCTTTCGAGCATCCCGCCGCACCATACCGGGATGCCGTGGGCTCGTGCGACGTTGTGCACCAACAGGGCCTCGGAGAAACCGCCGACCCGACCCAGCTTGATATTGATGATTCGTCCCGCATTCATCTCGATCGCCTGCTCGGCATGACGCGCCGTGCGGATGCATTCATCGAGGCAGATCGGCGTATCCAGCCGCGCCTGAAGCTGAGCGTGGTCGATGATGTCGTCGTGCGGGAGAGGCTGTTCGATCATCATCAAGTCGAACTCGTCGAGTCGCCGAAGATGCGCAGCATCACTGAGCGCATAGGCGGAGTTGGCGTCGGCCATCAGCCGGATTGTCCGAAAGGCCGCGCGCACCTGACGCACCACCTCGACATCCCAACCCGGTTTGATCTTGATCTTGATGCGCTGGTAGCCTGCCCGCACCTCGCGCTCGATCAGCTCGAGCAACTCTTCCACCGAGTCTTGAATGCCGATCGAGACGCCGCAGTCGATTTCGGTGCGGCTACCTCCGATATGCTGCCAAAGCGGCAAGCCGAGCTTGCGGGCTTCCAGGTCCCATGCCGCCGTCTCCAGTCCGCCGCGGGCCATGTGATGACCACGGATGTGAGAACTCCTCCCGCCTACATCGGCGGCGGATGCGATGTCGATGTCGAGTATCCGCGGCGCAACGAAATCGCGCAGGATCAACCACGCCGCGTCGACCCACTCCTCGTTATAGAAGGGGCGCTCTCCGCAGGTGACCTCGCCCCATCCCACCGCCCCATCCTCTTCAACCTCGACGAGCAGGATTCGCCGCTCGGTCGTGCGGCCGAAGCTTGTCTCGAATGGATGCACCAACGGCATCCGGATTTCACGAAGGGTGATGCGGTCGATTCTCATGCCGGACCCAACTGAAAAGCTCCGCCCGCCTCGGTCCGTTCATAGCCGATGACCGCCTGGCCCTTCCCGAAGCAGTGCTGGAACTCCCGGCGCACCCGGTCCTGCACGGCGCGGGCGCGTTCGGGATCGTTGGCCCGCCACTCATCGATCTCTCGCGGCACGGCAATCGTCGTTTCGACTTGCCGGTCGGATGGAGCGCCTCCTGAGACCGCCGTTTCCACGCGCTTGCTCATTACCTGCCATTCGGCGACAAGGCGGTCGGTCGGCAACCCTCCGTGCAGCGGCGACGAAGTGATGCCGTATTGGTTCGGCAAGAAGCGTTTCACCACGCAGCCGAGCTTCTCGATATTGAAGCGGGCATTGCGAATCTGCAGCGGATCGAACAGCCACTCGACCAACCCCACCCTGGAGGCGATCGCTTGCTCGCGCTGTTTCAGCTTGATCATGTAGCCGATGCCCAGGTTCTGATAGCCGTCAAGCACCCCAGTCATGTGGCTATGCCAATAGCGCGACCCATCGCGCTTCATGCCCGGCAGCGAGAAGTTGAAGCCGATCATCTGTTCGCCGTCGTAAGCGCCCAGGATCAGCCCGCCGATGTACCTGGCCACGCTCAGAATGCGCGGCGGAACCTGGTCGACCTCGGAGAATTTCCAAACGCCCATCTGGACGCCGAGTGTCGCGCGGAACTCTTCATGCTCGGAGAGCACGCGTACCTCGATACCATCCGCTTTCGGCCCTGGGCCTACCGCCATAGCTGCTCCATTTCCTCGACGCCGGCTTCTTCGATCGTGAGGCCCTTGTCGCGGAGCTGCTGTTCGATGCAGCCGAAACGCTCGCGGAACTTGCGGTTGGCCCGCCGCAGAGCCAGCTCCGGATCGACGCCGGCGCGGCCCGCCATGTTCACGAGCAGGAAGAGGAGATCGCCGATCTCGTCCTCGGCGTGGTCGGGGTCCCGGCAAGCTCGCGCGTCCCGAAACTGCCGCATTTCCGCTCCGGCCTTTTCGGCAAGCTCGTCCGCCTCGCGCCACTCGAAACCGGCTCGGGCAGCCCTCTTGCTGATCTCGTGCGCTTCGAGCATGGCGGGCTGCGCCCGCGTGACGTTTGTCAGCAACCCCGCTTTCTCCCGGTCCGATGGATCGTGGTTCCCTGCCCTGGAGCGCTTTTCTTCGGCCTTGATCTCTTCCCAGCGCTGCAGGACCTCGCCCGCCGTATCGGCCGACTCGGAGCCGAATACATGAGGATGCCGCCGGATCAGCTTGTCGTTGATGTGCCCGAGTACGTCATCGATGCCGAACCAGCCATTCTCCTTGGCGATCTGAGACTGAAAGACGATTTGCAACTGGATGTCGCCGAGCTCCTCGGCCAGACCGGCCCAGTCTCTTCGCTCGATGGCGTCGATGGCTTCGTAGGTCTCTTCGATCAGGTAGCGGCGCAATGATTCCAATGTTTGCTCGCGGTCCCAAGGGCAGCCGTCAGGAGCCCGCAGTCGCTCCATCAGTTCCAGCAGCGTCTCGAAACGAGCATCAGCCATGGCACAATGAGCGAACCAGTAGCACAATGTAGCACAGCGTTTTTTCGCTTCCCGAACCAACGATTGTTGCGATGAAGGCCGTCGGCATCATCCCCGCGCGCTATGCTTCGAGCCGTTTTCCCGGCAAGGCTTTGGCGATGCTGGGGGACCGCACGCTGATCCAGCATGTCTACGATCGGGCCTCTGAAGCCGGGACATTGTCGCTCGTTGTGGTCGCCACCGATGACAACCGCATCGCCTCGGCCGTGCGGGACTTCGGCGGGAAGGTCGTCATGACTTCGCCGCGTCATCCCTCCGGAACGGATCGCGTGGCGGAAGCGGCTCGGGACCTTGACGTGGGAGTCGTGGTTAATATTCAAGGCGACGAACCGTTCATCTCGCCGAAGGTGATCGATCAAGCGGTCGCACCGTTCGAGTCCCGGCCCGAGTTGGCCATATCGACCCTTAGCCATGCGATTGAGGATGAGGCTTCGCTTCACGACCCCAATGTCGTCAAGGTCGTATCGGATCTGCGGGGCTACGCTCTCTACTTCTCGCGGTCGCTGATTCCTCACCCGCGGCGAGGCCATCGGGAGAGGGCCTTTGCGCACATCGGGCTTTATGCGTATCGCAAGGATTTTCTGTTGCGATTCGCTTCCTTGCCGCCGGGCCGGTTGGAGCAGACGGAAGCTCTGGAGCAGCTTCGGGTTCTCGAAAACGGAGAACGGATCCTGGTGATTCCGACCGACGGTTACGTGGGCATCGGCGTGGACGTTCCGGCCGACCTGGAGCGCGCCGAGAGTTTCCTGAAAGGCGGACGAGACGCGATCTGAAAGCGGCCAGCGAGGGAAATTTTTCCGGGTTGATATCGGTGGTATAATTTCCTGTTGTGCACGATTCGTTGCTGTTATACAGTAATTAGCAGGGGGTTCTTGACACCCCCCATACCTAAGCGGCACGCTATGAGTTACTGCATTGCCGGTTGCTCCAGGGTGCCGGTACCGGCAATGTTTCTTGGGGACAGAAAAGAGATCGATGGCTGACTCGAACGGGGGCCAAACCGGAGCGGAGCGGGAGGCTCCGGCAGAAGCTAAACCTTCCTTCCTCTCCCGCCTGATCGAAGGATTCAAGAAGACGGAAGCGGACAAGGACGCGGTCCGAACGCGCCGTCTGTTCGTCGGTTTCGCCATCTCCGGCTTCCTGACGACCAACTTTCTGATGTTCCTGCGGTTTTTCTTCCCGCGGACTATCTTCGAGCCGCGCACGGTGTTCCGCATCGGGACGCCGAACGATTTTGGCTTCGGCGTCGACACGAAGTTTCAAAAGTCACAACGGATCTGGGTGGTCAAGAATACCGAGCGGCTGTTCGTGATCAGCGCGATCTGCACCCACCTGGGCTGCACGCCGGATTGGAAGCAGTCTGAACAGAAGTTCAAATGTCCGTGTCACGGCAGCGGCTATGACCCGGAGGGGATCAACTACGAGGGCCCGGCGCCGCGGCCGATGGACCGCGCCCGGGTTGAGCTCAATGCTGAGGGGCAGATCGTCGTCGACACCAGCGTGCTGTTCAAAGAGGAAAAAGGCAAGCAGACGCAGTTCAATGACCCGGGGGCGTTCATACCGGTGTAAGCACTTTCGGGGCCGGGTCAGGCCGTTCGCCGGAGCAGTGCAGGACAGGCGTTGGAGTCACCTGTTGAAGATCGCGGCCGGACTCCCGGCCTGACAAGGGGTTTGCAGCATGGCGGAACAGACAACGAAGACGACGGAACAAGCGCAATCGAGCAATGGCGCCTCCGGCAACGGGAAACGGCTGTTCGGCATCGATCCGGACGCCATCAAGGCAAAAGCGACTGAGGACATCAACGCCTTAAAGAAGCCGACCAGGACGGACCTCTACAAATCGATCTTTCGCGTCAAACACGACGATACGCCTCGGAGCCGCACACTCGGTGTGCTGAGCAATGTCTTCTTGCATCTGCATCCGGCGAAGATCAACCGCGACGCAGTTGCCTACAACTACACCTGGGGGATGGGCGGCATCTCGTTCTACCTGTTCTGGGTGCTCACCTGGACCGGCGTCCTGCTGATGTTCTACTACCACCCGACAAAGGTTCAGGCGTTTCGCGACATTCTGTATCTCGAGCACGACGTGCCCTTCGGCAAACTTCTGCGCAACATGCACCGCTGGGGCGCACACGCCATGGTCTTGACCGTGTGGCTTCACATGTATCGGGTTTTCCTGACCGGTTCCTACAAGAAGCCGCGCCAGTTCAACTGGATGATCGGCGTGATCCTGCTGGTGCTCACGCTGCTTCTTTCGTTCACGGGTTATCTTCTGCCGGATGATCAGTTGGGGTTCTGGGCCGTCACCGTCGGAACGAACATGGCGCGGGCCACCCCCTTGCTGGGCCACGAAGGGCCGTTTGGCATTCAGTTGGGGATGACGGCATACAACGACGTGCGGTTCGCGCTGCTCGGCGGGTCGATCGTTGATTCGAACGCTCTGTTGCGAGCCTACATCTGGCACTGCGTCGCAATACCGGGTTTCGCCGCGACGTTCATGATTGTTCACTTCTGGCGGATACGCAAGGACGGCGGCATCTCGGGCCCCGCTCCGATGATGCTCGAGAAAGAGATCAAGCCGCTCAGGAGATAGGGCTGGAGAACGACTAATGGACTGGCATCAACTTTGGACGATCATCTCGCTCCCGGACAACATTCCGATTGTCGGTTTGATGTTCCTCATCCCGTTCTACACTTGGTACGCGTTTCGCCAAGCCTTCGCGAACGACCGCCTGATCGATCAGCTCGATGCGGACCCCGAGATGGCCAAGACCCATCACCGCAAGACCCAGCCCTATCAGAAGGGCTGGGCTCGTGAAGTGCACGTTTGGCCCTATCTTCTGAGGATCGAGTTTCTGTCGGCAATCATCGTTACAGCCATCCTGATGGTCTGGTCGATTACCCTCGACGCTCCTCTGGAAGAGCCGGCCAACCCGACCCTCACGATGAACCCTTCGAAGGCGCCCTGGTACTTCCTGGGTCTGCAGGAAATGCTGGTCTACTTCGATCCGTGGATCGCCGGTGTGCTCATGCCGACTTTGATCATCATCGGCCTGATCGCGATTCCGTATATCGACACCAACCCCCTGGGCAACGGTTACTACACCTACAAGCAAAGGCGTTTCGCGATTTGGACGTTCCTGTTCGGCTTCGTCATCCTGTGGTGCGTCATGGTCGTGATCGGAACGCTGATTCGAGGCCCGGGCTGGATGTGGTTCTGGCCGGGACAGACCTGGGATCACAACAAGCTGATCTTCGAGGTGAACCGCGACCTGCACGAGATCCTCGGCATCACGGATCCCATCCTGTACGGCATCTTCGGTTTTCTGGTGGTCGGTGGGTTTTTCCTGATCACAGCCTTCGGCATCCACAAGCTGATGACCTTGACCGAGTTCAACCGAAAGATTCTGGCCCGTATGACCTTGCTGCAGTACCTCACGATGCAGGTCTTGCTGATCACGATGATCGGTTTGCCCGCCAAAATGGCGGCCCGTCTGCTTTTCCGGATCAAGTACGTCTGGGTGACTCCGTGGTTCAACGTTTGACGATCTCCGTGAACAAGCAAAGACTGCCCGAACAAGAAGACCTCCTACGAAATGCAGAAACCTGTTGACACTGATGTCGATCCCGTCGTAACCAAGTCCCTGAGCGTCCCTCTGTTGATCTCGACGCTCATCCTGACGTTCAGCCTCGTCTGGGCAATCTACGACGAGGTATACGTCATGCGGCCCTGGAAGAACTTCCAGGCTGACTTCATCGAGTTGTATTCGTCGTTTTTGACCAGGCTCAAGCCCCGGCAGGCCGCGGCGGAAGCGGCGGTAAGGGAATCACCCGAGTATCAGGCCTTGCAGCAGGAACTCGACGGAGCGGAAGAGCTGGCCGCTCAGCGCGTGCGGGAGATCGACACGGTCGTCAATCGCGGGGTGACTCCTCGATTGCTGACCGCGCGGCTGACTTTCCAGATACTGAAAAGCGAGATCGACGCCGTTACGTATCAGATCGAGACCGAGACGAGCGAGTCAGCGAAGCAGCGCCTGCAGGAGGATATTGACGAGATCAAGGCCCGCGTCGTCGAAGTCGATCTCGCCAGAGAAGACGGCTCGGGCGAAGTCGAGACGCTCGAGATGAAGTTCGAAGCACTGCAGGCCGAATTCCTGCGATTGCAAGAACGGCGGGTAGCCTTGCAGGCCGAGAGAGCGAAGGTACTGGAACCAGCGAGTGAAATCCGGGCGGAGCGCGACGCTCTGCTCGCCGACCGCCTCGCCGGCCTGACCGCGCAGCAGGTCGATGGCTTGGTCAACAGAATGGAGAACTTCAACATCGATATCAAGCAGATTCACCTGAACGATATCGACTGGGTTGACCGCTGCGAATCTTGCCATCTGGGAACACGCGAGCCCGTCACCATCAATGCCGAAGATGTCGGCGGGCGGGCGGAATTCGTGAGCCATCCGTCTCTCGACCTGCTCCGGATTCACGACCCCGAGCAATTCGGCTGTTCGACTTGCCACAACGGTAACGGCCGGGCGACACGTTCGGTCGTCAAGGGCCACGGCCGGCATAAGTTCTGGCTCTGGCCCCTATGGCACAAGGAAAACATGCAGGCGGGTTGTCACCAGTGTCATGCGAGGGAGGTCATCACCGAGCAGGCTGATGTACTCAACAGGGGGCGGACGCTGTTCCTGAACAAGGGCTGCTGGGGATGTCACCGCTTCGAAGGCTTCGACCGTGAATCGGACGAGCTCGCCGCAGTCCGGCAACAAATGAAGATCATTGACGACCGGCGCAACGCGAACCTCAAGGAACAACGCGAGAGCATTTCGGCCGGAGATGTCGTGGAGGACATGGATGAAGCCGATGCCCTGTATGCGCGGGCCGACTTGCTGAGCCTGCGCAACGCCAAGCTCGACGCCGAATACGACGCCCTGAATGTGGAAGAGAAGTCGCTTGTTCTGGAAACGCGGAAGTTCGGTCCGAACCTCAAGGAGATCAGGGTAAAGCTCCGCAAAGAGTGGATTCCGGTTTGGCTGACCAATCCGCACGAGTTCCGCCCCGGCACGAAGATGCCGGAGTTCCGTTTACTGGAAGACGAGGTCCAAAAAATCTCGGCGTACCTTTGGCAGAACGGGATCGAAGGTGAATTGGCCTCACATCCGCCGGGAGACCCCGAGCGCGGAAAAGAGCTGTTCGGCATCCGAGGCTGTCTGGGTTGCCATTCGATGGGCGAAGGAGACGCAAGAGAAGGCGGCAACTTCGCGGCGAACCTGACACGGGTCGGTGAAAAAACGAACTACGACTTCCTGGTTCGCTGGATCAACGATCCGAGCGAGGTGACGCCTGATCCGGAAGCCGACGCGGATGCGCCGCACCCCATTCCGATCATGCCCAGCCTGCGGCTGAGCGTCGATGAAGTTCGCGACGTCGCCAGCTACCTGATGACCAGGAAGACGGACGCAACCTACGAGCCGGCCGACTACATGGACGACCCGGCGATGGCCGAAGAAGGCATGGCATTGATCCGTCATTACGGCTGCGCGGGATGTCATGAGATTCGCGGACTCGAACGGGAAGGCCGCATCGGCACCGAACTCACCCTCGAAGGCAGCAAGCCTGTCGAGCGGCTCGACTTCGCTCTTCTGACGCACCAGGCCGAGATGGAGGGCTGGTACAACCACAAGGGCTTCTTCGAAAGAAAGCTCAAGGACCCGGCGATCTATGACCAGGGCAAGATGCGTGTGCATCTGGAGAAGTTGCGGATGCCGAACTTCCATCTCAGCGACGACGAAATCACCGCCTTGACGACCTTCCTGCTGGGAGCCGTCGACACCAATCTACCGGCGCATTACCGCTATGAACCGGAAGACGATCGCCGCTACATCCAAGAGGGCTGGTGGATCGTGCGCCGCTATAACTGTGTGGGATGCCATCAGATTTCCTTCAGCGGACAAAGCGCTTTGATGAGTGTCCCGCTCTACGAAGATCCTGACTGGCAGGAGCAGTTGCCACCGCAGCTTTATACGCAAGGCGCACGCGTGCAGCCGGATTGGTTGATCCGCTTCCTCGATAATCCGGCTCTCCACGAGACCGACATCCACCGCAACGGCATGCGCACCTATTTGGAGGCGCGTATGCCTACCTTCCACTTTTCGGAACGGCAGGTGATGAAGCTCAGCCGGTTCTTCATGGCGCGCTCGTCACAGTCGATGACACATGTCGATCCTGACCTCGAGCCTTTGACGGCGCAGGAGACCTCACTAGCGCGACGGCTGTTCCAAAGCCGCGGCGCCCCGTGCTTGAGGTGCCATATGACGGGCAACCCGTCGCATGACCGTGATGCCACCGCCCCGAACTTCTTGACCGCCAGCACGCGTCTCAAACCGGACTGGACCTATCGCTGGATGTTGGAGCCGGCCAAGATCGCGCCCGGCACCGCGATGCCATCCGAACTGTTTCGCAAAGAAGGGGATCGCTGGGTCTTTGCAGGGCCTCTGCCGACGGCGTTCGAGGGCTATGAGAAGGATCATGCCGATCTGCTCGTTCGATATATGTTCCAACTCACGCCTGCGGAGTTGAGACGGCTGACAGCGGCGGGAGTACAATGAGGAACTCATCCGGCAGTGCCTGTCCACGCCGCATTTGATCGTAGTTGCAGCACTCAAACAAGGAAGGTGTTCACATGAGATTTTCAAGATCGGTTTCCGGCTGGATGATGGCCGGCCTGTTGGCGCTATCGCTTGCCTGCGGCGGCGGAGACGACGCGGGCGAAGTAGCAGATGCCCCCGAGATGGAGGAAGCTGTAGTAACCGTCGATCCGGCGAAGGCCGCCACGATTACCGGCAAGGTCAAGCTCGATGGCGATCCGCCCAGGATGCCCGCCATCAATATGAGTGCCGAACCGGATTGCAGAGGGCTGCATGAGGCGGCGCCTCCGGCGGAAGTCGTTGTGGCGTCTGACGGCATGCTGCAGAATGTTTTTGTCTGGGTCAAGAGCGGCCTTGACGGAAAATTCGCCGTTTCCGATACACCGGCCATGCTCGACCAGAAGGGTTGCATCTATAGCCCGCACGTCCTGGCGGTGCAGACCGGGCAGTTGTTGAAGATCTCCAACAGCGATCCGACGACGCACAACGTGCATCCGCTTCCGAAGACAAACCGCGAGTGGAACAGGTCGCAGCCCGCAGAAGGAGCCGATATCGAGTACAAGTTCCCGCGCGAGGAAATCATGATCGCGGTGAAGTGCAACATCCATCCCTGGATGCGCTCTTACATCAGCGTGGTGAACCACCCGTTCTTCGCCGTCTCGGGAGCCGATGGCAGCTTCGAGATCAAGGGCCTGCCGGCCGGCAGCTATACCGTCGAAGCCGTTCACGAGAGGTTCGGCTCCCAGGAAATGAGCGTGACTCTGGGTGACGCCGAGTCCAAGGACATTGAGTTCAGCTACAGCGCAAGCTGACCGGGAGCACCCGGCGACGCGCGGATTGCATCTCTTCGCGGTCTTCACGGCCGGCGCGACGTTCCTGTTGATCGTCGCGGGGGCTCTGGTGACGAGCCGCGACGCCGGTCTTTCCGTGCCGGACTGGCCCCTGTCGTACGGCCGGCTCATGCCTGAAATGATCGGCGGTGTTTTCTACGAGCACGGCCACCGCATGATCGCCGCTTTTGTCGGCTTTCTGACGATCATCCTGGCCGTGTGGACCTGGCGGGCTGATCAGCGGCGTTGGGTGCGTCATCTTGGCTGGGCTGCGCTGGCCGCTGTGATCGTGCAAGGACTGCTTGGTGGACTCACGGTATTGTTCCTGCTGCCCACCGCCGTGTCGGTGAGCCACGCTTGTCTGGCTCAGTTGTTCTTCTCGATCACCGTGGTGCTGGCGTTGGTCACGTCGCGGTCTTGGCGCGAGCAGGACCGGCGGCTCGCCGCGCCATGGCCGCCCTCCAGGCCGTCGCTGCCGGTGCTTTGCGTCACGACCAATTTCGTCACCTTCGGACAGCTTTTGTTGGGAGCCGCGTTGCGGCACAAGGGACTTGGTATCATTTTTCATCTCATCGGCGCCGCGGCGGTTGCGGCGATGGTCTTTTGGGTGCTGGCGCGTGCAGCTCGCGAGCACTCCGGTGACGCGGGGATTTTCCCCTGGGCGCTGGCTTTGAACGGACTGGTGATGCTGCAACTGCTCCTCGGAGCCGGCGCTTACTGGATTCGCGAAGTCACCCGCCATGCCGTGCAGCCGCTCTGGCCGATGGTCGTGATCACGGTCGGACATGTAGCGCTCGGAGCGCTCATCCTGGCCCTCGGCGTAGTGTTGACATTTCAAGTCCATCACCGATTCGGTCGTCAAACCTCGTCTTCGTTCGAGCGCGAGGGAGTGCCCGTAACCACATGAGACCGGACTCCTCAACCGCCCCCGCTGTTCTCGCCGGCGCACATGCGCTGCTGCTCGACTACTGGGAGCTCACCAAACCGAGCGTTGTCTGGCTGATTCTGATGTCGACGGCCGTCGGTTTCTACATGGGGACATCCGGATCTTTGCCGCTCATTCTCTTGGTCCACACCATCATCGGGACCGCCTTGCTGGCCGCAGGCACGGGCGCGCTCAACCAGTGGTGGGAGCGCGAAGCAGACGCCAAAATGCGTCGCACCGAGAATCGTCCGCTGCCGGCGGGCCGTTTGCGGCCCGGTCCTGCACTGGTTTTCGGCCTTTTCCTCGCCGCCGCCGGTACGATCTACCTGTTGGCGGCCGTGAATGTGCTTGCCGCCGTTCTCGGATTTCTGACACTGGCTTGCTACCTGTGGATCTACACGCCGTTGAAGAGCCGCACGCCCGCCGCGACGTTCGTCGGCGCTTTCCCCGGCGCGATGCCTCCGTTGATCGGCTGGGTCGCTGCTCGCGCGAGTATCGGTATCGAGGGCTGGGTGCTCTTCGCGATGCTCTTCCTGTGGCAGTTCCCGCATTTCTACGCCATTGCATGGATGTACCGTGAAGACTACCAACGTGCAGGCATCCAGATGCTTCCGGTCGTTGAGCCGGACGGCATCTCGACCGGCCGGCAGGTTGTCTGCTACACCCTCGCTTTGATTCCGGTGAGCCTCGCGCCGACGCTGTTGGGCATGGCCGGCTTTCTGTACGCCGCTGCGGCTCTCGCGTCTGGCATCATCTATCTCTACTTCGGGATTCTGATGGCTCGGGAAAAGACCCGGCCTCAGGCGCGCCGCCTGCTGCAAGCTTCGGTCTTCTACCTGCCGCTGTTGTACTTTTTCCTCATCGTCGATAAGCTGTAGCACGTTGACTTGGTCGGTCTTCCCGGCTTCCAATTCGATTCGTTGGCCTGCATTTCCCACCACGTGGCGAGGTGAAGTGCGTGAGAGACCCGTCAGCAGGAGGCGCGCGCCGCTTGGCGTGCGCAGGTGTTCATTGACCGTACATCGAGCACGGCAAGAAAGCGCAACGAAGTCATGGCGGTCGTGTCGCGTGCTTCGCACGTCAGGTGGTGGGAAATGCAGGCGAGCACTGGTATTGAAGCTGTTCCGCAGTTCGGCCCGCTGATGAATCTCGCCGAAATCGCCTTCATTGCACTGGCCTTCGTGATGGCTGTGCTTCCGCTGCTTGGACGCGCCATTCAGATGGCGCGTAAAAACAGACGCCAACGCGGCTAGACTCCCGGGACACGCATCATCAGCGGCCTGCCGCCCTACTTTATCAAGGACCATTCACCATGCCAAAAACGTCGTCGATCAAAAACCGTGCCCGGCTGAGCCGCCGCGACATGTTCCGGGGTGGAGGCCTTGCCGCTTCGGGCTTGCTGGCTGGGACGGCCTCGACGGCCGCCGCCGCAATGCCTGCGTCGCCCAGCGTCTACACGAGGGTCGGCGTCAAACCCTTCATCAACCTGACAGCGGCCGTCACGATCAACGGCGGCCTGCTGACGCTGCCCAACGTGAAGCAAGCGATGGAGGAGGCATCCCATTTTTCCGTCAACTTGGACGAGCTGATGGAGGGCGTCGGCAAGCGCCTCGCTGAGATCTTCCAATGTGAGGCGGCCCTCGTTACTTCCGGAGCGGCAGGGTCATTGACGCATGCCACCTCGGCTTGCCTCGCCGGGGGCGATCCCGAGCGGATTCAGCAGTTACCTGACCTGACGGGGCTCCGAACGCAAGTCATCATGCCCCGCGAGTCGCGCAATACGTATGACCATGCGATTCGAGCCCTCGGCGTGAAGATGATCACCGTCGACACCCGCGAGGAATTTTACCGCGCACTGAGCCGCAACACCGCGATGATTTCCGTGCTCGGCAACGCGGAATCGCGGGGGCCGATCCGACTCGAGGAGTTCGTCGAAGCCGGACGCAAGTACGGAGCGCCGGTGCTCGTCGACGCTTCGCCGGAGTGGCCGCAGTCGCCGGACCCCTATCTGGCGCGAGGCGCCGACCTGGTCGCCTATTCGGGCGGCAAGATCTGCGCCGGCCCACAGTGCAGCGGATTCCTGATTGGCCGAAAAGACCTCATCCACGCCGCTTGGATGAACAGTGCGCCTCATCATGCTTTCGGCCGCATGATGAAGGTCGGGAAGGAAGAGATCATGGGCGCGCTGGCCGCTGCCGAGTTCACCTTGAGCCGGCGCAACGTCGAGAACGAAGTCGACAAGTGGAACGGATGGATCCGGCGGATTGACGCCAAGCTCAGGAAGGTTACGGGAGTGCGGACGAAGCACAACCCGCCTCCGGGAAAGAATCCGCATCCCGTTCTCGAGATCGCCTGGGACCCCGAGCGCATCGGCTACACCGCTGGCGAGGTTCACGATGTCCTGATGGGCAGCGAGCCTCGGGTTCAGACGCACGCAGGGGGCGTGGGCCACCGTTTCGCCATTCGGGTCGGCAACTGCCGGGAGGACCAGATCGATGTGGTGGCGGACCGCCTCGCGGAAGTATTCCGCAGCGCGCCCAAGCCGAAACCAGAACGCCAAATGCCTCCGGCAGCGGATGTCTCGGGCCGTTGGGATGTGGAGATCAGCTTTGTCCGCGGCTCAGCCCGTCACAGCCTGTACTTCGATGCCGAAGGCGGTCATCTGCGCGGGACGCACATCGGACAACGTGGACAAGGCGAGCTGGCCGGCTCCATCAATGGCAACCGCGTCCGCTTCAGCAGTCGATTGACGTACGACGCCGAGCGCAGCGGCTATCTGTTCGACGGCGAGCTGAAGGGCGCCGAGATCGCCGGCGCTGTCGATCTCGGCGAATACGGCGAGGCCACCTTCAAGGCGTGGCGTCACGAATACGGAAAACCTCGCCGCAAGGATCCTTCCGTTTCTGGGAAGACAGAGAAAATCTAAACCGCTTGGAGCATCTCCAGGAGCAGGGGTTGCACTCTGACGGCCTTGAACTCCTGCAAACTTTTTTGAAAAGCACTTCGCTGCAATGCCGTATTCAGCGTCTCTGTGACGGTTCCTGGCGAACAGTCCGGCGTGAAGATCCGGATTCCCGGACCTCGATCATGCGATCGCATTCGATATCCGTAAGGGTTTGAACCGCGCCATGGGGCCAGATGACCTCGAGTTTGCGGATGGAAGTCTCTTCCCCAAGGCCGAAGTGGACACGGATATCACTCGCAGAAAGATAGCTGCCCACCGAACCCACAAACGACTCCTGCATGCGGCCCGACCCGGTTTCGATGCGGATCCGGGCTCCGCGGCCCTCGTAACTGCCTTGCGCCGAGATCAACTGAACGCTGAGCCAATGGTTCGAAGACTCCGTAATATTTTTCAGGACCAGCGCCCGCTCGTTGTTGGCGTTGACGACGATGTCCATTCGTCCGTCGTTGTCGAGGTCGCCAAACGCGGCGCCGCGTCCCGCTGCCGGTTTGTGGAAAACAGAACCGGCATTCTTCGATATATCGAAGAACCGCCCGAATACGTTCTTCAGCATCAGGAAAGGCTCGCGGAAAGCGAGCGCGGGATCGGACCACTCGATGTCATCCATGACGTGACCTTGCGCAACGAAGAGGTCCCGCCAACCATCGTTGTCGAAGTCGACGAGTCCAGCTCCCCAGCCGGAGTGCATATCGGTCAGCGGACCCAGCCCGCTTGATCCCGCTACGCTTCGGAACTCTCCGCCACGGTTGCGAAACAGCCAGTAACTCTGTCGTGCGAGGGCATTGACGAAGATGTCAGGCTGTCCGTCGTTGTCATAGTCGGCAAAGGCGACGCCCATTCCCGCGAAGTCGCGGCCGTCGGCGTCATAGGCAACCCCGGCAGCCACGCCGACCTCCTCGAAGCGCTTGCCGTCGAGGTTGCGGAAGAGCTGTTGCGGGTATGCATCGTTTGCAACGAAGATGTCGACCCAGCCGTCGCGGTCGTAGTCCCCGAGAGCCACGCCGAGGCCCTTGCCGGAGTAAGCACTGATACCGGTGGTGCGAGAGACATCCTCGAACTTTCCTTGGCCGGTGTTTCGGAAAAGCAGGTGTTCGATGGGCGCGAAACGTCGCGGATGGCAGTAGGAGCGCCGATCAGGCAGGCCGTTGCCGCACGGAATGTTCCTGGAAAAGTCCCAGTCCAGGTAGCGCGCCACGAAGAGATCGAGTTGGCCGTCGCGGTCGTAGTCGACGAAGGCGGCGCCCGACGACCATCCCCTTCCCCCTACTCCGGCTTCCGCAGTCACGTCAGTGAATAAGCCGGCTCCGTCGTTTTCCAGCAGGATGTTGCTGCCGAAGTTCGTGACGTAGAGGTCGGGGTCGCCGTCATTGTCGTAGTCTCCGACAGCCGCGCCCATGCCGTAGCCCCGGCCCGCTGCGCCGGCGGCTTCGGTGACGTCCTTGAAGCGCCAGTCTCCGAGGTTGCGATAGAGACGGTTCCAATAGGCCGGGTCGGTCTTGTCGGGCTCCGCACCGTCAAGCATGGGGGCATCGAGCGCGGCTCCGTTCACGAGATAGATATCGAGCAGTCCGTCTCCGTCGTAGTCGAGGAGAGCCACTCCCGAGCCCATCGTCTCGATCAGATATTTCTGCGATGTTCGGCCGGAACGATGCTCGAAAGAGACGCCGCCCGACACGGCTATGTCAACGAACCTTGGCGAAACGAGCCCCGGTTGCGCCTGAAGCAGGAGAGTGACTCCAAGCACGCCGGCGATCAGTACCGTGCGCAGGATGGGCATCGCGATCAGAACCCACCATAGCGGCAACGAGCATTACTGACAATCGCCGGGGCGACGCTGGCGCCACGATCGACTTCGCATATTGACGCGAAAAGGATTCGACGCCGTCATGAAGATGATGGATAATAAGGTCCACGGCAAATGATCGACACGCTTCGAGCAATCGCCTGTCTGTTGCTCGCCTGTGGAATGACGAGCGGGCAGCAGTTGTCTCCCCAGGCACGCGAGCGCATGGAGCGTGCGCACCAGATTCCTCAGAGAGCGCCGGCTTCGGAAGTTGCCCAGGAATTGACCCAGCAGGCAGCGGAGGTGCGACCGGGCGGGGCGGCCGTGAAAACGCCGGTTGAGCGGCGGAACTTCATCGACGAGCATATCTTCGGCCGGATCGAGCGAGACGGCATCCCTCACGCCGGGCCGGCGTCGGACCGTGAATTTGCGCGGCGTGCTTATTTGGACGCGACGGGCCGCATCCCGCCGATCGATGAGTTGCTGGCCTTCCTCGAGGATATCGACCCCGAGAAGCGCGACAATCTGGTGGATCGTCTGGTCGACAGCGATGAGTTCGTCGAGCGCTGGTCCTACTATTTCGAGGACTTGTTCCGGGCGGGCAACCGCATGGGGTTCGGAAAGAACCTCTTTCACTATTGGATCGTGGAATGGCTGCGTCTCGACCGTTCGTACGCCGATGTGGCCACTGACTTGCTGACCCAGGGTGGAAAGAGCAGCCATTCGTCACCGGGAGCGCTATATTTCGCGCGTGATTTCGTCAAGGCAAAAGACGATCCGGAAGAACCGGACGCGCTCGATCTGGTGAACCGCGCCGACGCGATCGACGAATTCACGATCACATACAGCAAGGTGCTGCTGGGCATGAATCCGGGTTGCATCTCCTGCCACGATGGAGCGGGGCATCTCGAGAAAGTGAACGTGTTCTTCTCACGCAAAACGCGCGAGGAGTTTTTTCAGCAGGCGTCTTTCTTCGGCAGGACGCGGATGGTGATGAACTGGGAGAACGGCTTCCAGGCAAATACCGAATACACGGTAGATGATGTCGAGCCCGGGTATCCGACCAGCAGCGAGAGTATCGTTCGCGTCCCGCGGACGGGCGGGTCGAACGAGCCGCGATTCATCCTGACGGGCGAGGCGGCCCGGCCCGAAGCCATGCCCCGGGACGAGTTGGCTCGGCTGCTGACGGGGCATATCCAGTTTTCACGTGCCATCACGAATCGCATCTGGGCGGAGTTGATGGGGTTCGGCATTGTCGAGCCGCTGGACGACTTTGACCTGGCACGGTACTACCCGGACCAGGAGCTGCCCGAAGGCTGGTCGATGCAGCCCTCGAACCCGCAATTGCTGGATGCGATGGCGCGAGATTTTCAGGCGCACGATTACAGCTTCAAGCACTTGCTGCGGACGATCATGAAGTCCAACGCCTACCGGCTCTCTTCGAAGTTCGACGGAGAATGGAAGCCCGAGTATGCGAACTACTATCCGCGGAAGTTCGTGCGCATGTTGAGTGCGGCGGAACTGCACGACTCGATTGTCACGGCGACGGCGCGGCCAGGGTCTTATAAGAGCGGAGTGGATGATGTCGCCACGGCGATGGCGTTGCTGGACCCGGCGCACGTGAATCGCGAGGTAAAGGAGTTTCTGCGCGCTTTCGGACAGCAGAGCCGCGACTCGCTGCCGGCGAAGACGGCGAGGTCGTCGCTGCAGGCGATGCTGATGATGAATTCGCAGGTTGTGCTCGATCGCGTGAAGGCGGAAGGCAACAGCCGGGTCGATCAACTGCTCGGACGCCTCGAAGATGACCGTATCGTGATCGAGCAGAGTTTCCGCACGGCGATCGGACGCGAGCCGAGCGCGGCGGAACGGGAACGGGTTCTCGACCGCGGCCTGGTGGAGAAGGTCTACCTGGCGACGCTTTCGCGGCGCCCGTTGCCGGCGGAGATGGATATCGCGCTGAGCGCTCTGCACGAGGATCGCAAGCAGGGGATGGAGAACTTGCAGTGGGCACTGCTGAACAAACCTGAATTCCTGTTCAACTATTAGCACCAGTGAGGATCACATGATCAAGACCGTTCGGGATACTCTCCCTTTCCGCCGGGACGTGCTGAAGTTGGGAACGCTGAGCCTGCTGAGCGGGTTTGTGGAGCAGGGCTTGTGGCCTCCGCGCGTGCGAGCGGCGGGTAAGTCGAACCCCCGAGGGACAGCGCGAAACTGCATCGTGGTCGAGGCGGCGGGAGCGATCAGCCACACTGACACCTTCGACTTCAAGGAGAACGCCGGAACTCAATCCGATTTCGACGTGCGGCAGATTCGGAACGACCTCTATCTCTCGCACCGCTTGTTCCCCGAGCTGTCGTCGGAAATGGACAAGGTGGCGGTCGTGCGCTCGTTTTGGAGCCACGAGGTGGTTCACTTCCGTGGTGAGTACTACACACGGGCCGGACGTCCCTTGAACCCGGCGCAGGTTTCCGAGATTTCGCCAGTGGGTTCCGTAGTGTCCTACGAACTTGAGCCGCAACGGCGTGAGACGGATACGTTCCCGACGTTCGTGACTTGCAACCTCGGTTCGGCGGCGCTGCCGAGCGGATTCCTGCACCCGCGCTTTTCCGGACTGGATATCAATGCTCAGGCCGGCGTCGGAAGCGTGTCGGCTCAGGGCGAAGCGCTCGATCTTCTACAGGAACGATTTCGGTTGCTCAGCGAATTGGAGAAGGTCGTCGCCAAAGACTACCAAAGCCGCGGGCGCGATCTCACGGGCTTCAGCACATTCCAGCAGGATGCCTACCGGATCCTTGGAGATGGGCGTTGGCCGAGGGCGCTTGAACTCAAGGATGAAGATCGCAGGCGCTATGGAGAGAATGCGGTCGGGCTCGGTTGTCTGCTGGCACGGAATCTGATCCGGGCGGACGCGGGCACGCGGTACGTTCACGTGAAGCATCCGGGCTGGGACCATCACAAGAACATCTTCGACCACTCGAAGAAGAGCAATCACTACAATCACTGCACGTCTCTCGACAGAGCACTGGCGAACCTGCTGCGCGATCTCGGGAAAACTCCTTCCCCACACGATCCCGAGAAAACGCTGCTCGATGACACGATCGTCGCCGTGCCGACCGAGTTTGGGCGCGTGCCGGGGCCGCTCAACGGCGTGGCCGGGCGGCATCACTACAACAGGTGCTACATCGGTCTGTTTGCAGGTGGTGGCGTAATCGGCGGACGGATCATCGGGCGCACCGACGCCGCGGGCGAAAACGCCACCGAGACCGGCTGGAAATACGGCATGCAACCGAAGACGGAGAACATCTACGCCTCTGTGTACTCTGCCCTGGGTATCGACTGGAGAAAAGAGATCACCAACACGCCTTCCAAACGCGTCTACCGTTACGTAGATCCTCTCGGCGCGACTGAGCCTTGTATCGACGACGAGATCGCAGAACTCTTCGTCTAGGACCGATCGATCTGATGTTGCTGTGTAGGGTCCTGCTGCTGTCTCTGATTGCATCGGGCGCGTTCGCAGACGAGGTGGGATCGCAGGACGCTCCTGCCGGCATGGTGCTGATACCGGCGGGAGAGTTCACGATGGGCCGGACGTTCGAGACCACTGATGACAAGCGAGGGATGCGGCCCCTCGTGCTACGCGATGATCGTCCGGCGCACGTGCTCCGGTTGGGTGCGTATTTCATGGACGCGCATGAGGTGACACAGGCTGAGTATGCGGAGTTCGTGCAAGCGACAGGTCACCGGACTCCCTATCACTGGGTGAATGGGGTGACGCCGGAAGGCAAGCAAAACCACCCTGTTCACAATGTCGATTGGCAAGACGCCGGTTCCTACTGCGCCTGGCGGGGCAAGCGGCTTCCGACAGAAGCAGAGTGGGAGCGTGCGGCGCGCGGCGGCGAAGAAGGCAAGCGCTATCCATGGGGTGACGACAAGCCGGACCGCCAACGGGCGCTTTTCAATACACCGTCAGGTCCTGGGCCGGTCGGTTCTTACCCCTCCAATCCATTCGGTCTGTATGACATGGCGGGGAGTGTTTCCGAGTGGTGTTCGGACTGGTTCGAGAGGACCTATTACGAGCGGAGCCCGAAGGACAATCCCCAGGGGCCCACAGAAGGAATGTACAAGATCATCCGGGGCGGCTCCTGGGCGGATGGGCCTCAGCGTATCAGTGTTTTCTTTCGGAACTGGGTGCGGACAAATCAACGAACGCCGAACCTGGGGTTCCGGTGCGTGCAGGATGCGCCGCAGACGAGCGCGGCGCAGTGAGGAAGATGAAACGGCGGCGGTTCCTCGGCCTACAAACTCTTCTCCAGTGCCTGCATGATCCAACGGTTCAGGCTCAGGCCGCTCTCGGCGGCCGAGCGCGCAACGCGTTGATGCAAGTCCGGCCCTAGCCGAACGTTCAGCTTCCCGGAAAAAGGTTTCCGGGGCTCGATGCCGTCTTCCTTGCAGGACTCGAGGTACTCGTCGATGGACCTCTGGAACTCGCGCCGAATCCCCTCGACGTCAGTTGCTTCAAAGGTGGCGATCGGATAGGAGCCGCTATTGACGACACGCCCGTGAAGACGGTCCACCGACTCGTCGAACTCGACTGCGGCGATGTACCCTTTGTATTCCATCATGGCTTGACTCCCACGGCTTCGAGAAATACGGCAATGTCGCGGACCGTCGCTCTCCCGGTCTCCGGTCCTGGGTGGGTCCGGTGAACCACCATCCGCTCTCTTCCCTTCTTCAGTAGCACCCGCGATCCCGAACGCTGTGAGACCTCCACGTCTGCCGCCTTCAACAAGGCGGCGATGTCCACCCACCGGATGCCAGTCGGCGTCGGCCGCTTGAACATGCTTTCCAAGGTACGCCGATGCTTCGTACGCACGACATTCCATACAGTACCAAATCAAGTACCATTCTACAGTCGGTCTTTCCCGGCTCCCGTTTCCCGTTTCATGAAGTCGAGATAAGCTGTGTCTTTAAGAACCCCGGGAAGGGATGTGCAAGATCATCCGGGGCGGCTCCTTGCGGTGAGCCTCGGCGGATCAGTGTTTTCTTTCGGAACTGGGTGCGGACAAATTAACGGACGCCGAATCTGGGGGCTGGTGCGTGCGGGATGCGCCGGAGACGAGCGCGTCGCAGTGAGGCCAATGATCATCCGGAGTTCCTGAAGCAATGGAGTGAACGGCTGCACGCGGGCCGCTGAGCTGCCTGTCAGGAAGGCGCATGAGTTGCGGCGAAGCATTGAATCGGGGTAAGGACAGATCATGACGAAATCCGTGTGGTTGGCGCTCATCTTGATGGTTTGGTCCCCACTGGTCTCCGCCGAAGACCTCACTGTCCTGACAACCGACAGCAAGGGTCTTGAGCCGGGCCAACAGCTCGAAGAGCATCTCAAACAGCAGTTCTACCGGCGGCTCGATGATCGCCGAGCAGCGTTCGAGCAGATCAAGAGCCAAGCGGCCGCCCACGCCTGGCAGCGCGAACGGCGCGAGTTCATGGTTCGCCAATTAGGGGGCTTCCCGAAGCGCACGCCGCTCAACGCGAAGACCCTTGGACATCTCAGCGGTGAAGGCTTTCGTGTCGAAAAGGTGATGTTCGAAAGCCGCCCTCGTCACCACGTCACCGCTCTGCTCTACTTGCCGGACGCCGCCACTCAGAGAGTCCCCGGCGTGCTCATCCCGTGCGGCCACAGCCACAACGGCAAGGCTTCCGGATGGTACCAGCGTGCCGGAATCCTCATGGCTCGCAACGGCATGGCGGCGCTTTGCTATGACCCGATCGGTCAAGGGGAGCGCTACCAATCGCTGGCGGCAAAAGACCATACCCATTTTCCAAGTGCTCCTCGATACCCCGTGCCGCACCCGAAGGTACGCTTCCTGCCGACGGTCGAGCACACCATGATGGGAATCGGCAGCATTCTGGTCGGTTCGAACGTTGCGCAGTACCGCATCTGGGATGGCATGAGGGCGATCGATTACCTGCAAAGCCGCGATGAAATCGATGCAGCCCGAATCGGTTGTACGGGAAACTCCGGGGGCGGAACTCTGACCTCATATCTGATGGCCCTCGACGATCGGATCGGCGCGGCTGCTCCCGGCTGTTTCTTGACGACGTTTCGCCGGCTCATCGACACGAGGGGAGCACAAGACGGTGAGCAGAACATCTTCGGCCAGATCGCTTTCGGTCTGGACGAGCCTGACTACGTCATGATGCGCGCCCCGGTGCCGACGTTGATTCTCGCCGCGACGAGGGACGTGACCTTCGACATCGCTGGAACTTGGGATCTTTTTCGCCAGGCGAAGCGCTTCTACACGCGTCTCGACTACCCCGAGCGGGTCGATCTGGTCGAGGCAGACGCTCCCCACGGATACTACATTCAGCACCGCACGGCCGCCGCCCGCTGGATGCGCCGCTGGCTTCTTGGCGAGGACGATGTCATCCCCGAGGTGGACCGCCTTCCCGACCCGCTGACGGATCAGGTACTGCGGGATCGGTTTCGAGAGGGAATGTGGCCCGACGACAAGCTGCTGGTTTCACCACAGGGTCAGGTGATGCTCATGCAGGGGGAGAAGTCGGTGTTCGACCTGAACACCGACACCGCTTCGCGGCTTGCCACGGAAAGACAGCGGCGCTGGAGCAGGGCATCTGCCGATGAATGGCGCGAAGCGGTGAGAAGCGTTATTGGAACCCGCAAGTCGTCGGAACTCCCTGCCCCGCAAGTCGAGAGTAGAGGCGCCGTCCAGCGCGACGGTTACCGGATCGAGAAACTCGTTCTGCTCGGCTCCGATGGGGCGATCTCCTTGCCGGGTCTGCTGTTTGTTCCGGAACGCCGCGGTGGGGAACCGGTTCTCTACCTGCACGGGGAGAGCATGAAAACCGACGCTGCGGCAAAAGGGCCGATCGAACGGCTTGTCCGGGAGGGACACGTCGTCTTGGCAGCCGAGTTGAGCGGGATCGGAGAAACAGAGACCGGTCACCAGAAGCGTGATTATGGCCGGGGCCGCTTCGGACCGGATTCGCAAGAGATCTATCTCGCCTACCTGCTCGGCAAATCGTTCGTCGCAATGCGCACGGAGGACGCGCTTCGCTGGTCGAGTTATCTGGCCAGCCGGGTAACGGAGGACGAGGGCAGCATTCAACTGGTGGCGGTTGGCGAGGCTGCCATTCCCACTCTGCACGCAGCGGCTCTGGAACCGTCCCGGTTCAAATCGGCATCACTGCGAGGAATGATCCGCTCCTGGACGGAGTTGGTTGGCGCCAGGGAAAACCGGAACCAGCTTGTCAACGTGGTCCACGGCGCGTTGAAAACGTACGATCTACCCGACCTGATCCGGATTGCCGGGTCCGGCAAGGTCGAAGTCTACCAATCCGTCGCCCCCTCGGGACAGCCGCTGGCGCGTTGAAAGGCATCCGGAGCCACTGTACATTGATACCGTTGTCAAGTTCGGGATCGTTCCGATGAAGATCGGAGGCAACCACTCTAAGCGATTGTGAAGATTGGTCGGGCCGCCGAGATTTGAACTCGGGACCTCTTCCACCCCAAGGAAGCGCGCTACCAGGCTGCGCCACGGCCCGAATGCAGAAGGTATCCACATTTTATCGTTTGTGACCGATGTGTCGTGAGAGTCGACCTGCGATCGTCTCAAGAGCAACTTTGCCGGGTCAGGCAGTGGCGCTTTACGATCACCGTTGGAATACTTGGCTCGGTTATTCCCGCAACAGCCGCAGAGCTTCCAGCAGGCCGCTGCGGTCAGGGTCCTCGTCCGGTTCGTGGCCGTCGTCCGAGTCGCCTTCGCCCGGCGCCAGGAAGAGGTTCTGCTCGAGCCCATGCTGCCGCATGTACAACTCGTGGTAAAGTCCCCCCTGCGCGAGCAGCTCGTCGTGCCGGCCGCGTTCGACGATGCGCCCTTCGTCGATCACGAGAATCTGATCCGCCCGGCGAATCGTCGAGAGCCTGTGAGCAATCACGAAGGTCGTTCGGCCGCGCATCAGATACGACAGCCCCTCTTGAATCATCGCTTCGGATTCGGAATCGAGGCTCGACGTGGCTTCGTCAAGAATGAGGATTCGCGGGTCGGCCAGGATCGCCCGTGCGATCGACACCCGCTGCCGCTGCCCCCCGGAAAGCTTGACACCGCGTTCGCCGACAATCGTTTCGTACCTGTCCTCGAACACTTCCGCGAATTCATCGACACGGGCGATGCGGCCGGCGGCGATGATCTCCTCCTCGCTTGCCTCCGGCCGGGAGAAAGCGATGTTTTCGCGGATCGTGCCGTCAAACAGGAATGTGTCCTGCAAGACGACGCCAAGCTGAGATCGATAGGACGCCAGGCGCGTGGTTGAGAGGTCCGAGCCGTCGACGGTGATGGCCCCCGACAACGGTTTATAGAACGCGGCCACCAGGCCGATGAGCGTTGACTTGCCGGAACCCGAGGGGCCGACCAATGCCGTGACCGTGCCGGGCTTGGCCTCGAACGATACCTCGTGGAGAACGGATTTGCCCTCTTCGTACGCGAACGAGACGTTCTCGAAGCGAACTTTTCCGCGTATCTTCCCGATGTCCACGGTCCGAGCCGGATCTTTGTCTTCGGGACGCTCGTCGAGGACCTCGCGGGTACGCTCGAGTCCGGCGAGCGCTTCGGTCACTTGCGTTCCGATGTTGACCATCTGGTACAACGGCGAAACCAGGAACGCCACGAAGGCCGTAAAGGTGACGAAGCTGCCAAGAGTCATCGCCCCGGCGAAGATTTGCTGGGTGCCCACGTACATCACGACCGCGCCCACCAAGCCCAACAGCAACACTGCCGAGAGACTGACGAGCGCAGTGCTCGTCATGGTCTTGAGAATGTTCTCGAGCAGCCGCTGAACACCGCGTGAGAACACCGCGGCCTCCCGTTCCTCGGCGTGGTAGCCCTTCACCACTCTCACGCCGCTCAATGATTCCGAGAGGCGCCCGGTCACTTCAGCGCGAATTCTTCCCCGCTCCCGAAAGATCGGCCGGATATGCTTGAATGCATACCAGAAAACGGTCACGAAACAGATCACGATCGTCAACGCCATGCCGGCCAACAGCGGGCTGATCCAGAAAAGCACTCCCAGCGCGATCACGGCCGTCAGCAGCCCACCCGCCAGCTCGACAAGCCCGGTGCCTACCAGGTTTCGAACACCCTCGACATCGCTCATGATGCGGGAGATCAGAGACCCCGTCTTGGTCATGTCGTAGTAAGCGACCGGGAGCCGCCCGACGTGCTCCTGGACCTGGCGCCGGAGGTCGGCGATCATTCGCTGGGCTTCTTTCGAAAGCAGTTGAGTCAGTGAGAACGCTGTAGCGCCCTGTACCGCTGTCGCGGCCAGGACAGCCAGGACGAGCGGAATCAGCAGCTCTTCTCTTCCCTGCCCGATGACATCGTCGATCAGAAACTTCGTCGATGCCGGGAGCACCATGCTTGCCGCGCGGCTGATAGCGATCAATACGAGGCCCACGGCCATGGCTCTGCGGCGCGGTTTTACCAGCGCCCAAACCTCGGTGGCAAGCGACTTGGCGCGCTCCTTGGTGAGAGGTTTCCTGGCGACTTCGCTGTCGGGCCGGGCCCTTCCGCCGCTGGCGCGTTCATAGCGCCCTAAAGATGCGCCCTGTGATCTCATTGCATTAGCACAGGCACTCCATTCTCGCAGGCGGACGCTCGACAGTGATTCCACACATCAGTCCCGAGTCAAGTCATCCGCCTCCAGGCAGTCTCCGCGCAATGCGCGTACGGCGCGAGGCTCAATGCTTGCAACAGTAGACACCGTCGTTTTTTGACATCGCCGGATGGGACCGCTACACTGCCGTAGCTTTCGAGGCCGCCGCTCAAGATGGCAGACGCCTCGTCCTTTTCGCTCTTCCGACTCTCGAACACAGGGGCTTTACCGAATGAATCCCGGCCGACTGTTCTTCGCCAGTTGCCTTGCGCTGGTTACGACCTCGATGGTCTTCTCGATTCGCGCGGACATTCTCGACGCGCTGGCCGCCGACTTTCAGCTCACCAAGGAGCAGGTCGGCTGGGCCATCAGCCCTGCGTTCTGGGGCTTCACCATTTCGATCCTGATCGGCGGTTCGCTCGTCGATTTCTTCGGCATGCGCAACCTCTTGCTGTTTTCGAGCGGAGGTTACATCGTTGCCGTCACCGCGGTCCTGTTCGCGCCGCTACCGGCAGGCCCGGCCGATCCCTACTATTCGGAGCCCGGCTTCGTGACGCTGTTCGGAGCGATGCTGCTGATCGGACTCTCGCAGGGTCTCGTGGAAGGCGTCATCAATCCCTTGTGCGCGACACTCTATCCCCAGGAGAAAACCCATCGCATGAACGTGCTGCACGCCTGGTGGCCGGGAGGATTGATCGTCGGCGGACTGTTGGCTTTCGGAATCACCAAGCTGATGGCGCTCGACTCGGGAAGCGTCTCCGCGGCGACCGCGACCCTGGGTTGGAAAATCAAGCTGGGCACGATTCTGCTGCCTGGAGCTCTCTACGGTGTTCTGTCGCTCGGCCAGAAGTTCCCGCCCACAGAAAGGGTGGCCGCCGGCGTATCGGCCGGCGAAATGTTCCGGGAGTTGTTGCGGCCGCTGTTCATCCTTCTTTGGCTGTGCATGTGGATGACCGCCATCACCGAACTCGGCACGGACCAGTGGGTGGGCTCCCTCATTACCAACCTCACCGGCATGCAGGGCATTCTGATTCTCGTCTACACGGCCGGCATCATGTTCGTCCTGCGGTTCTTCGGAGGACCGCTGGCGCATTTCTTTTCGCCGATGGGCTTGCTCACCGGCTCCGCGGTCCTCTCCGCGATCGGGCTATACGGACTCGGTGCGGCCTCCACACCGTTCTCGGCTTTCGCGGCGGCGACCGTCTTCGGGGTTGGCAAGACCTACTTCTGGCCGACAATGCTCGGCGTCACATCGGAGTTGTTCCCGAAGGGCGGCGCGGCGACCCTGGCCATCATGGGCGGCACCGGCAATCTGGCCGTGGCCTTCATCCTGCCGGTCATGGGCGGTTGGTATCAGGATTACGGAGCGGCCGCCGCCTTCCAGTACGTGGGTGTGTTGCCGATTATCCTCACCGTGATCTTCGGCGCCCTGTTTTTCTACTTCAAATCCCAGGGGGGCTATCAGGTCGTCCGGCTCGAATCGAAAGAGACCTCTTAATGAACCAGGACCCGATGCGCGACCGGACGCCATTCAGGCTTCAGCCGGCGCTTCCCTGTCCATGAAGTAGTAGCAGATCATGTGCATGATCACCATGTGGGCGTCTTCGACGCGGCCCATATGATGATCGTCGACGTGCAGGCTGAGGTCGACGAGTGGACGCAGTTTGCCGCCGGTCATTCCGCTGAGGCCGATGGTGTAGCAGCCGGCGGATCGGGCGTACTCGATCGCGCGGATGACGTTGGCTGAGTTGCCGCTGCCGCTGATCGCCACCGCCACGTCACGGGGCCGCGCGAAGTTCTTGAGCTGCTCCACGAAAACGGCGTCGTAACCGACGTCGTTGGCGTAGGCGGTCATGGTGGGAATCTGCTCGCTGAGCGCCATGATCCGGAAGCGCTGATTCCGGCCGTAGCTCGCTCCTTTGACGATGTCGCAAGCGAAGTGATTGGCGGTAGCGGCGCTGCCCCCGTTGCCGAAGACGAAAATCTGGCGGTCTTCTTCGCGCGCCCGGGCGAAAACGCGGATGGCTTGATCGACTTTGGCGGCATCGATCGTTTGCAAGGCCCCAAGCAGTTTCGTTCGATAGCCGCTGGGGAAGCTCATGACACGCTAGCCTGCATTTCTCACCACCCGACGGTCGAAGCACGCCATATGGCCGCCATGACTTCGTTACGCTTGCTTGCCGTGCTCAACGTACTGTTCAAGTACGCCTGCGCGCGCCAAGCGGCTCGCGCCTTTTTCCTCCGCCCGGCTTGCGCCTCGTCCTGACAGCCCTCTCACGCACTTCGCCTCGCCACGTGGTGAGAAATGCAGGCTTGGGCCGCGCTGTGACAGGCCGAATAAAAAGTGATGCCGCCGTACACTTTCAGCGTAGCAGCCCGTGGAAAAAGTCAGGTGTCAGGCCCGGCGGCGTCACGCCGCTCCGTTGCCGGCCTCGACAGCCCGCGCGACGACTTCCTGGGGCGTTGCGGCTCCCGTCCCCGGCTTCTCGATCGTCAGGCTGGCGACGACGCTTGCAAACTCGGCGGCCGCATCCAGGTCACCCGATGCCTTGAGCGCCAGCACGAGCCCGGCCGTAAAGCTGTCGCCGGCGCCGCAATCGTCAACGACCCGGGCGGGCCGAACCGCCGGGACGGTCCGGCGGCGTCCGTCGTCAAAAAGGAGAGTTCCTTGGGCCCCCCGCGTGACGATCAACGGCGCGCCGCCGATCGCCTCCCGCAACCGCGGAAAGTCGATTCGTCCGAAGAGTTTCCTGCATGCCGTAGTCGCTTCCTGATGGTTCGTCTTGGCCATGACGTTGCGGAAACGCTCGATGCGCGTGCGCGAGTCGGCGAGGACGATCTTGTCGGGGCAGCGTTCGGCGATGCCGGCGATGATCTCGCGAAAAGCGCTGGATACGACGCCGCCGTGCTCGGTTTCGGATTGGTCGGAGACGACAATGACATCAAAATCCTGAAAAGCCGAATGGAGGTTGACGATGAGCTGGTCTTCGACAACGCCCGGCAGCGGGCGATGGTTGATGAAGTCGATACGAGGCTTGTCTTCTCTGCCGCTGTTCGCGTTGATCAGCTTGCTGTAGGTGAATGTCTGGATCTCGCTCGATGCAACCAGAAGACGGCTATCGATATTGCGCGCCGCGAGGACTTGTTGAAGCTCGAAGCCGAAGCCGTCCTGGCCGATCGCGCCCAGCACGGCGACACGGCCCGCACCGAGAGCGGTGAGATTGTTGGCGACCGTCCCCCCCGCGCCCGGCGTCACCTCGGTGCTCACGATTCCCACGCGCGGAATCCCGGTCTCGCGAGACGGGTCCGATTCGCCGGGATCGTACCGGCACCAGCGGTCGAGGCAAATGTCGCCCGCCACCAGCACGCGGATGTCCTTGAACTTTTCGACCAGCGACTCCGGTTTCATGAGGCTTCGCCCGCCGACAAGACCTGCCGAAGAGCGGGAATGGTAGCGCGGTGGTCACCGCAAATGTAGTAGCTGCGCCCGCCGTCGGCGACGGTGCGAACCAGGATCGTCTTGTGAGGCCGGAAATAGTAACCCGGGTCGGTCTTGGGCAATTCCTTGTGATAGTCGCCCTCGATCGGGATGAGATCGAAGACTGCGGTGGTGAAGTCGGCGATGCGACGCCCTTGCTGATGCGCCACGTTGCGGGCCATCGAGAGAGCCTTGAGGTAAACCTCCGGCCCCATGATCGCGGACCCGAAGCTCAGCATGACGCCTCCTTCGAGACGCTCGACCGCATGGGTGTAGATGAGAAAATCGCGATAGCTCGTTTCGCCCAGTGCCGCTCCGTTGCAGTTGGGGTGCTCGTGGGTGATATCGTAACCGACTCCGATGTGGACCGAAACCGGAACCGAGGCCTCGTAGGCCGCCGCCAGGATGCTGACGTCGCGATGCGGATAATCGCTTTCGAGAATCCGGCGGCCGATGTATTCGCCGAGTCCGAGCCCCGCGCTTGCGGCCTCGCAAGCCCAGTCGTTGATCAGCCCCGTCTCTTCCCACAAGCCGAACTCGCCGCTGCGAATGTAGCGCGCGACGCTCTCCGTCGTCGCTCCGATGCGCGCGAGTTCATAATCGTGAATGGTGCAGGCGCCGTTCACGGCGAGATGGCTGATCCAGCCGTTGCGTAACAGGTCGATGATGTGGCGCGACGCGCCCATCTTGATCACGTGCGCGCCCATCATCCAAAGGCGGGCGGTGTTGCTCTCGCGGGCGGCTCGCAGCGCGGAAGCGATCACCGGAAGATCGGGGTGCCCGAAGGCCGGCGATTCGCCGACGAGCGGGAGCACGTAGCCGAGATCCATGTCATGCGCTCTTTCGGCCAGTGGCCGCAGGCGCAGTCGGGTACGGTCGAAAACAGGGTATTTCGATGTCATGAAGTAGATGAAGATTCCAGGATATACATTCCAGCGCGGGCAAGGCTGAGACTTCTGGCCTTTACGGAGTCGCCGGCGACAATTCGCGGAGGCGTGTGACGACGCTTGCGACCTTCTCGACAACGTAATCGACTTCCTCCTCGGTATTCCAGCGGCCGAGACCGAATCGCAGTGAACTCTGAGCGAGAGAACGGCTCACTCCGAGAGCCCTCAGGACATGACTAGGCCGGGCCGTTGCCGTCGTGCAGGCCGAGCCGCTCGACACGGCAATGTCATCGAGACGCATGAGCAACGACTCGCCGTCCACCGCGCTGAAGCTGACATTGAGGTTGTGCGGGAGCCGGGCGTCGAGATCGCCGTTGACCGAGAGGTCATCCAGCCGGCTCCGCAAACCGTCGAGCAATCGATCGCGGAGGCCCGCGAGCCGTTTGGACTCTCCCCCCATTTCGGATCCTGCGATTTCGCAGGCCTTGCCGAGTCCCACGATACCCGGAACGTTCAACGTACCTGATCGAAAACCGCGCTCGTGCCCGCCGCCGTCGATCAATGCCGGAAGATCGATGCGGGGGGCTTTCCGGCGCACGTAGAGCGCGCCCACACCCTTGGGACCGTAGAATTTGTGAGCGGTCAGCGATAGCAGGTCGATCTCGTCCCGCTCGACCGAAACGGGAATTTTGCCCACGGCCTGCGCAGCGTCAACATGGAAAACGATACCGCGTCTCCGGGCGATCCGGCCGATCTCGCCGACCGGTTGAATGACGCCGATCTCGTTGTTGGCCAGTAAGACCGAAATGAGAATCGTCTCGTCGCTGATCGTGCGTTCCAGCCGCTCCAGTTCGAGCAGGCCCCCGGGGGCGACCGGCAAATAGCTGACGCGGAAATCCCCTTCCTCAAGGCGGTTGAGCGAATCAAGAACGGCCCGGTGCTCCGTCTGCAGCGTGATGATGTGGTTGCCGCGCGTCCTCCGGGCGGCGGCGGCCCCTTTGAGCGCCGTGTTGATCGATTCCGTCGCGCCGCTCGTGAAGACGATCTCCCGCGAACGTGCGCCGATCAGCCCCGCCACCTGAGCACGAGCGGCCTCGACTGCCTCCTCGGCGCGCCAGCCGAATAGGTGATTGCGGCTCGCCGGGTTGCCGAAAGTCTCGGTGAAATACGGCGTCATCGTCTCGACGACACGTGGGTCGACCGGAGTAGTGGCGTGGTGGTCCATGTATACAGGCCGCTTCATCGGAAGAAATTCGGTCCGCCCCCCGAACACCTTCATCCTAGCCTGCATGTCTCCTCGCATGGGCAGGCGCAGCGCGCCCTCGGGTCAAGAATCACAGCCTTTACGATTCACCGGCCGTCAGACATTTCTTCTGGAGCGAACCAACCTCCCGCCGATGTTTTTCACGAGACACGAATCACGGCTTTTCAGCTTTTCTCCCGGTGCAAGCCCAGCGCCATGCGGCCAAGCCGCATCAGGTGAGCGTGAACCGCATAGCCAAGGAGATAGACGAACACGAACGGAAAGGCGACAAACCGGGCCAGGGTGCGCGGCGCGGATTCATCGAGCAGCCCCGCCCGATGCATCCATAGGCGGACCAGTTGGCCAAAATTGCCGCGGTCGAGCCAGAAGAAGTCGGCGTTCTCGTTTGCAATGAGGAACTTCGCCGGGATGAGCAGCAAGCTCGCCGCGCGCCAGCGCGCCATGATGGGCCCGCCCGCGTACAGCACCGCGGCGATGCCGTGCCGGCGGTTGCGGACCTCATGCAGCAGACGCCAGCGGGCGTGGTCGTCGGTGTATTCGGTGACTCGCCAGACCTGGCGTTCCGTATCCGGCGCGAGTTGCGAAGGCAGCCCCGGCCAGCAAGTAAGCAGGTCGATAACGACGTTCTCGCCGAAGAACCTCTTCAAGTGCGGGATCAGCTTTTCCGTAACGTCGCGCTTGCCGCTCTCGACGAGCAGAATGCGCTCCGTCTCCGGAACGCGTCGGCTGAGAACCCAGCGCATCCCGTTCATTCTATTCCGCATGTCTCGCTACGTGACGAGGCGACGTGCGTCAGAGGACCGTCAGGACTAGCCCGAATTTCTCACCACCCGACGGTCGAAGCACGCGATACGACCGCCAGGACTTCGTTGCGCTTGCTGGCCGTGCTCAACGTACTGTTCAAGTACGCCTGCGCACGCCAAGCGGCGCGCGCCTCGTCCTGACAGCCCTCTCACCCACTTCGCCTCGCCATGTGGTGAGAAATGCAGGCCAGGCGCAAGCCGGACGGAGGAAAAAGGCGCGAGCCGCTTGGCGTGCGCAGATGCAGCGGCTTGATCGCTTCCTTGGGCTCTCGGGTCACAAGGCACGAATCACGAATCACGGCCTTTACACACCCCCGGGGTGCGCATTTCTGGCTTTTTGTTTTTGAATCACGAGACACGAATCACGGCTTTTTGACACCAATCACGGCCTTCCTGTCGTGTGCTTGCCCCGCCACGCGGGGAGGCCGCCGCTACCTGCTTGATATAATCGGAACCATACGGCGCGATTGTCTGGTTTGCGGCATGCCGGGCGCGAAGCTGGAACCGCCGGTTTCGCTTCAGGCAAGCAGCCCGGCCGAACCGCATGGCCCGCCCGAAGCCGTTCGCTTTCAGAACGGCTCATCGAACTCCCGCACGGGCCTGCTTCCCGTTGATCGGCCCCGAACACCGATGGCAAGGTTTTTCACATTGCAGGAAGCCGAGGACTGCATTCCAGGACTGGAGGACTTGCTGCGAACAGCCATCGACTCCAAGAAGGGGGCGGCTCAGATGGAACGCGAGCTCCAGGCGATCGGAGAGCGCATCCATCTGCTCGGCGGCGCCGAGATCAACCCCGTCAAAGTCGCCGAAAAGAGGGCCATGCAGCGCGTTTGCATGCAACGCCTCAAGTCTTCGGTAGAGACCATCGAGCAAACGGGCTGCCTGGTGAAGGACCTCGAAATGGGCTTGCTGGACTTCCCGGCTCAGCTCGAGGGCGACGAAGTATACCTCTGCTGGAAGCTGGGCGAACCCCGCATCCAGTTCTGGCATCGCCCCGAGGAGGGCTTTGCCGGGCGCAAACGCATCGGTTCGCAGTTCGGTGAATCCCGCGGCCCTTCAAGAACGCATTAAACTGCCCTTCTTCCCCCTGGCGTCGTATCACGTGCTCCAGCCCGGGGTCACGAATCACGGCCTTTCAAATCACGGGCTCACTCCCCGCCAAACCGTAGGACTTTCGCCGAAAGCCGCAGCCGCCTGCGCCACGCATCACGAAACACGGACCTTGGGGTTTTCGCATCACGAATCACGAGACACGAATCACGAGACACGGCTTTTCTACAGCTTGTCCAGGCCTTCGGTAAGCTCGATGTTCGTGCCCCAGGGGTCCGTCAAGAAGGCGATCGAGAAACCCAGGCTCTTTACGTGCTCGTAGGGACGGTCGAACTTGATGCCTCGACTTTCAAGCTTCCGGCAGAAGCTTTCCAGATCATCGATTTCGAAACCGATGTGGTCGAGCACGCGGCCCTTGATGGGCTCTTGCGGCGTGTCGGTGCGAGTATAGGTGAGGTTGACTCCGGGCAGGTCGGCCGCCTCGAAGATCCCGCGCCGCATGGGCTTCGCGCCGAAGATTTCGGCGTACCAGGCCTGCATTTTCTTGTCATCCTGACCCGCGAAGTGGATGTGATGATTCGCCAACGGCGTCTTCAGGGCGCGGTTTTCGAACATTTCGATCTTCAGTTCGTCGGGTCCCATGATGAACGCGAGATAGCGGAACTGGCTGGGGCTGAAGAAAATGTCGCCCTTGGCGCGATTGCGGCTGATTTCCGCCTTCGTCACCACCGGCACCCCGGCGGCGCGCACCTTCGACACCATCGCCGGTACATCGGGAAACTGGATGCCGATGTGATTCACCGAGCTGCCCTTGGTGCCGTCGGTCGGCTTCTGCTCGTGGAGGAAGATGAGTGCGTTGGGATACTTGACGTACTCCATCGTGTCGAGCTTCCCTGCCTCGGCGCCGATCACGTCGACCCAGAAGCGCTTGTGCTCGTCGATGTCGCTTACGTTCAGGTGCATGTGGCCCATCGCGACGGGCGCTTCGCGGGCCGCAATGAGCTGTGCCTGGACGGGCATCGAGAGCACCGATGCAAGCAGAGAGATGGCGAACAGTCTTTTCATCATTCGTTCCTGCTTTCCGCCCTCGGCGCGGGACGGGAAATCGAACCGTGATTGTAACAACCGGCGGCGGGGCCGTCTTGCGGTTTCGGCCCGCGGCCGATCCGTATAGAATGAATACGACATTGAAGGAGGTCAATGGCGAAAGAAGAAGGCATCGAAGTTCAGGGCACCATCATCGAGAAACATCCGGGCGGTACGTTTGAAGTGCGGCTGGACGACAAGCACGTCGTTCTGGCGCAAATCGCTGGCAAACTGCGCAAGCATCGCATCCGCATCCTCACTGGTGATCGCGTGACGGTCGAACTCTCACCCTACGACCTGACGCGCGGGCGCATCACCTACCGTTTTCGTTCGTAGCCATTCACAGTTACCGGCGTCTCGCGGGCCGGCCCCCGTTCGCCCGTTCGCGGACGAGCAGCGTCCCGTCGCGGCGTCAGCGGCGCAACGAAGCCCTGGCGGTCGTATCGTGTGCTTCGACCGTCGCGTAGTGAGAAATACAGGATAGTACCGCCTGCGTGGGTATTCGGCTCACGAATCAAGGCTCCGGGGTTTTTGGGGTCACGAATCACGAAACACGAATCACGAGACACGGCCTTTCACGAGCTTCTTCTCAATCAGCCCGAGGCAGAAGTCCGCGCCGAGCGCCATCAGCGCGGCCGGCACGGCTCCCAGCAGGATGAGGTTCGAGTTGACCGTTTGCAGGCCCCGGTAGATGAAATCCCCCAGCCCCCCGGCGCCGATCAGCGTCGCCACCGTGGCCACCCCGACTCCGGTCACCGTGGCCACCCGAAGCCCCGCCATGATCGTGCGCGCCGCCAGCGGCAACTCGACCATGCGCAGGATCTGCCCGTCCGTCATGCCCATGGCCAGAGCGGCCTCCCGGACGGCGGGGTCCACCTCCTTGATGCCCGTGTAGGTGTTCCGCACGATCGGCAGCAGCGCGTACAGCACCAGGGCGACGATGGCCGAACGCGGCCCGATCCCGCCGATGACGGGCAGGGGGATCAGGAAGCCGAACAGCGCCAGGCTGGGAATGGTCTGCACGGCGTTGGTGAAACCAAGCACCCAGCGCTCGATCTTCGGCTGCCGGGTGAGCAGGATGCCCGCCGGAACGGCGATCGCCGCAGCGATGAACATCGCGGCCCCCACCAGCCAGAAGTGCTCGCCGATGCGGGCGATAAGCTGCGGTTGGTATTGATCGATGATTTCGGAAAAGGTCATGACAGGCTCTCCCGGAAGGCGGCGATGCGCGGGTCGGACCCGGTTCGGAACTCCTGAGGCGTCCCCATCCAGACCAGCCGGCCTCCGTCCATGAAACCGATCCGGTCGCCCAGCAGCAGCGCCTCGCGCAGGTCGTGCGTGACGAACAGGATCGACTTGCCGAGGGTTTTCTGTATGGCGAGAAACTCGCGCTGGATCTCCGCCCGCGTGATCGGATCGAGCGCCCCGAAAGGCTCGTCCATCAGCAGGATCGGCGGGTCGGCGGCAAGTGCCCGCGCGACCCCGACCCTCTGGCGCTGCCCCCCGGAAAGCTGCTGCGGGTAGCGCGAAAGAACGTCGGCCGGCAGCCCCACCTTGTCGAGCAGCTCGCGCGTCCGGGCTTCGACCCGGTCGGCTTCCCAGCCCTCCAGCGACGGCAGCAGCGCGATGTTGCGCGCCACCGTGAAGTGCGGAAACAGCCCGACCTCCTGGATGACGTATCCGATCCGCCGCCGCAGCCGGATCGGATCCCAGTCCGCGGTGCAGCGGCCCTCGACGAAGACCTCGCCGGCCGTCGGCATCAGGACATGGTTGACCAGACGCAGCGCCGTCGTCTTGCCCGAGCCGCTGCGGCCCAGCAGAACCACCGTCTCCGCCTTCCCCACTTCGAACGAGAGAGCGCGAACCAGCGTCGCGCTCCCCACCCGGTACGTCACTTCCGACAGACGGATGGGCGCCTCGCTCGACATCTCAACGCGGGTTGCCAGTCTATCACGCGGTCCACGGCTTCATGCCGCGTCCCGCCGCCAACGACCTGGGACGGCTGGGGCCGCTTACTCAACCTGCGAAAAACCGAATGGCCCGCGCCCGTCGCTGTTAGCTGGCGGCAGCTATGGACCAGCGACAATGAACGGACATGAAGCACTCCGGAAGATAGTCGTAGGTTTCCGCGCCACGGATCAACTGACCCTGGCGGAGCGTACGGGCAGCGCCTCGGTCTCCAGCGTGGTCAGGTCAAAGCGCTGGGACGCGTGGTCGATGTCGAAACCGATCACGTCTCCGGCTGCGTCGAGATCGACGTTCAGCCCGTCCGAGACCTCGCGTGTCTCCGCGCCCGGTCCAGCCTTGAGTTCGACATAGAGACTGTCGGTTTCGGGATAGTAATGAAGCTTCATGGCTGGTCCTTTCGAAATCTCCGATCGAAGAAGGCATTGTGGATCGTCTCACCGTCGGTCAGCGTCACAACGCGGAGAATGCGGGGCTTGGCTTCACCGGGGCGTGTGACCTCGCCCCAGAAGCGAACACGCCCGTCAGGCTGCTCCTCGCGATGGAGCGGAGCGGCGATGATCTCAGCACACCAAGCCCGATCGATATAGGGACGCTTGGGGAGCACCCGCTCCTCGAAGTATCGCGTCGTCTTCATGCTATCGCATCACGGACGATAAGTGCTTCGTAAACTCCAGAAACAAGATAACTTATAAAGGTAATCTCTGGAAAAACCACAAGGAGAGGAAACCTTAACGGCTGGGGACACTACCCGGCGGAGGCTGTCGACCAGCGACAATGAACATGAACAGAGAGGCACAGATAGCCATGCCGATGAAGAATCCGCCGCATCCGGGCCGCATCGTCCGGCAGGATTGCATCGAGGCTCTGAATCTGACCGTGACGAAGACAGCCGAACTTCTCGGCGTGACGCATCGGGCTCTGAACAATCTGGTCAACGAAAAGGCAGTTATTCCCGCCGAAATGGCCATCCTCCTGGAAAAGCTCGGATGGTCCACCGCCGACCAGTGGATGAGATTGCAGGTCGCCTACAACCTCGCCCAGGCGCGCCTTACGCAGGACCGGATCGAGGTTGAGCGCTTCGAGCCGCATCCTGTCTGAGGAAGAAGAGGACCCTGACTTTCTCAACACCTGGGAAGCACGGGATAAGGCCGCCATCACTTCGTTGCGCTTACATACCGTACTCGCTGCCCTCAACTGAAGACAGACGTTTCAATGTACGCGCTGGGTCCCGTCACGTGAGCCATTTCGGGAGCGATGAATTACTGTCGCAGATCTCGATCAGAATCATAATTCGTAAGACCAATCAATATTATTCGAACTTATGATGACGATCCGAGACCAAAAGTCCCTATCTTGAATGCTTTCAAGAAGGGCTTGTAATTCAGACTCTTCAAGAATTGAAATCGGCATGTGACAAACATGATCGACTAATAGCAACCACCATTCTTTGTAGGCGGTAATCCTGTTTCCCTTTCTGATTTTGGTTGATTTCTCTGTAACATAGTGCTGAATACTATTGATCAATTCATGTGCCACACCAATACCTTCCCTTCCGGAAACATTCCAGAGTGAGAATCCGGGGGATGGCATGGAGGTTTCATGCAACTCAAGACATATCCCACACCGTAGGCAGAGGTGCGGGTGGTTGAGAAGATCGAGTTCATCGGCGTGCTTATCGTAGTTCAGATATTTTGCGTTGAGTTGGTTAATAGTATTGGTATTGTAAGGCCATGTGAGTAGTGAAATCGCCTCACGGATTTGGCTTTCGACAACCTTCTTGCTTGGCAATGCTCTTGTGAAATCATATTCACAATTGACAACCCAATCCCTCTCACCGCCAGATGGGCCAATTTTCGCAAGTGTTCCTTTAATAGTTTGGCGCAAGGGTATTCGAGAATTTTCCTCGCCTTTGATTCGGCCATCGATCTCGATTCTCTGATTCAATCGCCGCACCTCAACAGCGAAGTCGCTGTCAACAACATAGTCCGGTGGATCTTTCTTCGCTCGTTCAACGCTTGAGTAGCCTTGAGAATAAAGCCATGTCTTGGCCAAGCTTTCGTCGTCGTTCTCGTGATTGCTCACTATGTGAATATCGTCTCACATTCCGATACATCGGTAGAGAGCAATATCGCCCCAATCCTTCTCGCGGTATCCGTAAAGTGCTGGACTTCTTCAGACTTGTACAGACGGCCGAGGATGCCGCGCTCACGGTAAGAGAGCCATTTCTTCAGAACCTGATAACCGCCGAGCTTATAGCGCCAGACGCCGGCAGGGACATTGAGCTAGAAGGCGTTTCCGTTGAGATACACGTCGAATGTGGTCTCGCCGAGTGCGGACAAGACGCCCATCGGAGCGCTCGTCAGGCGTGAAGGTACTTTAGGCGATGCGGACCTGGCCGGGTATCACGATATCTCCCGACCTGTAATGTCCCAGCCGGCGGTGACCGCGAAGTCTCCGCCGGCCATGTTGCGCCCGTGAATCGTGGTGGGTACGGTGATGGCGACGATCTCGGGTCGCAATACTCCCGTCGTCACGCCCGGCACGGGGATTTCAGCGTTGAGCAGGTTCCCGAGCGGTCCGTAGCTCGACAGCTCGCCGGTCGAGCCGCCCGAGGCCCGCACCTTCCCGAGATCGGCGAAGTACGCCTCCGCCGCCGCCCTCAGCCTGCTGTTCGTCCACGCCCTCGCCGTCCTTGAAGCGGAACACAACGCGCCAGTTGCCCGAAACGTGCACGCTCCACTGTCCTGCTCGCTCGTCGTTGCGCATCATTCTCGCGAGCATTGCTTTGTTATCCGTGCTTCTTATAATGACACTCGGAGGCCGCGCGGCAGGTCGAAGAACCGTTTTCACAGACGTGCGGCGGTCGCCGCCGCACAAGCATAGCTCAGGTCAACCTCTGAGTACAGAACGGCTTACACGTCCCGGCCCGTGAGCGGACTGGCAGGGAGACGGGATCGCCGGATTCCGAGCCTCAGCCCACAACGCAGCGGCTCAACTCACGGAACGATCCCATCGCGAGCATGTCCACGACCTACGATGCGTTGTTGATCCTCTCGTTCGGGGGGCCGGAACGGCGGGAGGACGTGATCCCCTTCCTGGAGAACGTGCTGCGGGGTCGCAACGTCCCGCGCGAGCGCATGCTGGCCGTCGCCGAGCACTACTACCTCTTCGGCGGCAGGAGTCCGATCAACGACAACAACCGCGCGCTCATCGCCGCCCTGAAAACCGAGTTCGCCGCCCACCGGATCGACCTGCCGATCTATTGGGGCAATCGGAACTGGCATCCGCTGCTGGCCGATACTTTGCGCGCGATGGCTCGTGACGGCGTCCGCCGCGCGCTGGCGTTCGTCACGTCCGCCTACAGCTCGTACTCGAGTTGCCGCCAATATCTCGACGACATCGTTCGCGCCCGCGCCGAGATCGGCCCCGCAGCGCCGCAGGTCCACAAGCTGCGCGTCTTCTACAACCATCCCGGCTTCATCGAACCGATGATCGAGAACGTGGGGAAGGCTCTGGCGCGGTTCCCCGCCGAGGAACGCGCCGCCGTGCCGCTGGTCTTCACCGCGCACAGCATCCCCGTCTCGATGGCGCGGACGTCCCGTTATGTCGAGCAGCTCGAGGAAGCCTGCCGCCTGGTCGCCGCCGGCGTGGGGCGCAGCGGCGGAACCCTGGTCTACCAGAGCCGGAGCGGGCCGCCGTCGCAGCCCTGGCTCGAACCGGATATCTGCGACCACCTCCGATCCATCCACCAGGACGGAGTCCGCCAAGTCGTGGTCATGCCGGTCGGCTTCGTTTCCGATCACATGGAAACGTTGTACGACCTCGACACCGAAGCGAAGGAGCTGTGTGACCGGCTCGGCCTGCGGATGGAACGCGCCCCGGCTGTCGGAAACCACCCGAAGTTCGTCTCCATGATCCGCGAACTGGTGCTCGAGAGATTCGACGAGAAACGGGAGAGGCGCTTCCTGGGGGAACTCGGCCCGAGGCCCGATGTCTGCGCCGAGGACTGCTGCCCCCGGCCCCAGCGACCCGGCGCTGGACCGCCGGGCCGCCAATGATCGAGGGTTTTCTGTGGGTGACAGCCGCCCTGCTGACTCTCGCGCACCAATGGTGGCACAAGAACTCGATATGGCGATGCCAACAGATGCGTTAAAGTGAGGCCGCATCGCAGGGGCATCGTGAGCGCGGAACTGATCGGCATCCTGAGTGTCGGAGTAGCCTTGGTTGGATTGGTGCTTGCCTTGGGCTGTCTGGTATTCAATCTGCAATCCCGGACAGACAAACGTCTGGATGAATTTGGTAGCGAACTGCGGCGGCTATCGGATCGCCTTTCGCGTCTCGAGGGTCGCGTTTCACGTATCGAGGGCCTGATCGAGGGGCTGCTCTTCCAGGAGCGCAAAGCTCCTGAACCGGCGGGAGACTGAGCCAACGATCTACGAAAACCCAAGAACAAGCCCAAGAGGCCTTGAGCGGCTCTCCTGACCACGCCGGTACCGCCGGCTCGGAGCGGCCCTCCGCCAAGGCGAAGGGCCGCCGGGTTGCTACACGATCGGATGGACCACCACGTAGCCGACCACCATCAACATCGTGAAGGCGACGGCTCCGCCAATCACGCCCCAGGGCGTTCCCGCATTCTCGGCTTGCAGCGAATTCTTGAACATGGCTCATTCTCCTTTTTTGTGCGCGGCTCTTGAAAGTCAGTACGATGAACCTACGTCCGGTGTTCCCCGGCGGCGGCCCGGTCCTTCTGCGCCTCAGCGAGGTCGACGCTGAGCGACCACAGGGCGCCGCTCAAACTCAACATCGCCGAGAAAAACAAGACCAGAATCACCGTCTCCATGGGTTCTCCTTCCGCCGGGTTTCCTGACTAGCCGTTCCGGCTTTCGGCTTCTGTTTCAACCAACACTGATAAGACGCACAGGGTTGCTGGGACGTTAGCAGAAAGACGGTTAAATCGAAGTAAAAGCAGGCTTTACATCGTCTTTACAAGAGAGAGAACAGGGCGGGTTTACCTGAATCATCCCCCAGGTCAAGCGGCATTGACACCAGTCCGGCGGTTTCCCGCTCGTATGATCCGCACGCGGGCGGCGAAAAACTAAAAACTAGAAACTAAAAACTGATGTGAATGCATCTCAGCGAAGCCGTTCGTACTGCTCGGGAAGGTCGACGTCGCAGAGAACGCCCGCGTCGTCCACGTCCACGAACAACGTCCGGTCGCGATGCGACCGAATCACGTCTTTCGCCGACGACTCGGGACCGAGTGCGAGGATCTCGTCAAGCACCTGGCGATTTACGATCACCGGATGACCGCGCCGGCCGCCGTGGAGGGGAATGGCGATGAGCGGTCTTGCCTTCTCCCACTCGCCGATGAGGATCTCGACGGTCTCCTCCGCCACGGCCGGGTGATCGACCAGCGTAAACAGCGTCGCTTCCGTGTCCGGCGGCAACTCACGGATTCCCGTCTGGAGCGAAGTCAGCATCCCGGCCTGGTAGTTCGTGTTCACGACCACCCGGGGGCCGCTCGGAACCGCTTGCCGAATGGCGTCCGCGTGATGCCCGAGGACGACAACGAGAGGTTCCACTCGCGGCTCCAGCAGCGTGATGATGCGTCCCAGGAAGGTCGTCCGGCGGTACTCCAGCAAGGCCTTGTCTCGGCCCATGCGTCGAGACTCGCCGGCGGAGAGGATGATGCCGGCGGGCTTGCGGCTCAAAGGTCAGCTTTTGCGCAGCGACGGGAGTTTCGCCGGCAGCGGCTCAGCGGAATCGCCTGAAGGAGTTGCGGATTCCTGGGGCGCGTGGATTTGCAGCGCCTTCGGAATGCCTTCGGCGAAGATCGACTTCGAGTTGGGGTTCCACTCGTGGCCGGGATTGCGGCGGCGTTCGATCATTTCGCTCACCACCGCGACGGCAATCTCCTCCGGCGTGATCGCTCCGATGTCGAAGCCCATCGGCGCGTGCAGGCGGGAGAGCTGCTCGACGGGAATGCCTTCCTTGATGAGATGCTTGGCCACTTCGAGGGTCTTGCGCTTGCTGCCGATCATCCCGAGGTAACGGGCCGGAGTCGTCACCGCCCAGCGCAGCACTCGCATGTCATCGCGGTGACCTCGAGTAACGATGATGATGTAGCTCGCCTCGTTCACTTCCAGTTTCGGGAAGATGGTCTCGTATTCGTCGGCATGCACTTCCGCCGCTTCGGGGAACCGCTCTCGGTTCGCGTACGTTTCGCGGTCGTCGACGATCACCGTCCGGAAGCCGGCCAGCGTGGCGACTTTCGACAGGCTCTTCGAGATGTGGCCGGCGCCGCAGATGTAACAGGTGGGAATGGGGAGTATCGGTTCCACGTATACGTTCAATTGCCCCCCGCAGATGAGCCCCTGGTCGTAGGCGGCCTGCTGGCCGAGGTTGAAGTTCAGCATGCGAGGTTTCTCGGTCTCCATCACCTCGCGCGCGGCGTTCCACACTTCGGCTTCGGTGCATCCCCCGCCGATCGTGCCGACCATCGAGCCATCCTCGCGGACCAGCAGCTTCGCGCTCTGAAAACTGGGTATCGATCCGGCTACCTCGACGATTGTCGCCATGGCGGCTTTCTTGCCGGAACGCCGCAGGTGCACAAGCTCTTCGTAGACGTCTGTCGGACGGCCCATAACGTTGTCGCTCGATGGCTCATTATAATACGGGGCTGTTTTCGACCCGTCCGACCCGTCGTTTCCTCCGACAGCCGAGGTGAGTCCCATGAAGGCCGTTCGCATCCATGAGCATGGTGGTCCGGAAGTTCTCCGCTACGAGGACGCCCCCGAGCCCGCCTTGCGCGCCGATGAGGTGCTCATCAAGGTGGGAGCCTGCGGGCTGAATCACCTCGACCTGTTCGTTCGCGGCGGCCTGCCCGGACTGAAGCTCGACATGCCCCACATCCTCGGCAGCGACGCGGCCGGAGAAATCGTCGAAGTCGGAGCCGCCTGCGATTCCGCCAAGGTCGGGGACCGCGTGCTCATCGCGCCGGGCAAAAGCTCGCGCCGCGGGGCGATGGCGGCCGCCGGACTCGACAACCTCAGCCGCGACTACGGGCTCTTCGGCTACCAGTACACCGGGCTGAACTCGGAATACATCGCCGTACCCGAAGTGAACGCGCTTCCCATTCCCGGCGGACTGAACTACGCGGAAGCGGCCTCGGTCCCGCTCGTCTTCCTCACCGCGTGGCACATGCTGGTCGGCATTGCGAAGATCAGGATGCTCGAAGACGTGCTGGTCGTCGGCGCAAGCTCCGGTGTCGGAATCGCCGCCGTGCAGATCGCCAAGCTGTTCCACTGCCGTGTGATCGCGACGGCCGGCGGCGAAGAAAAGATGGCGAAAGCGCAAGAGCTGGGCGCCGACCACGTCATCGACCACTATCGGCAGGACATCCGCGCCGAGGTGAGGGCAATCACCCGGAAACGCGGCGTCGATATCGTCTTCGAGCACGTCGGCCAGGCTACCTGGAAGCATTCCGCAGCCAGCCTGGCGCATAACGGACGCCTGGTGACCTGCGGCGCCACCACCGGCGGTGAAGTCGGCCTGAGCGTGCACCATCTCTTTTTCCGCCAATTGTCGCTGCACGGCTCGTTCATGGGGACCATGGGCGAGCTGTACGAGGTCCTTCGGTTTTTCGATCGGGGTTTGCTGAAGCCCGTCGTCGACAAGGTCTTCCCGCTCTCCGAACTCCGCGCCGCCCACGAGCACCTCGAAAACAAGCGCCAGTTCGGCAAGGTGGTAGCAGCCCCCTCCGTCTGATCCGGCCTGCACGTCTCGCCAGCTCGCGAGACAAAGTGCAAGCGGATCACAAATCAGGGCTTTAACTAGCCACTATCCACTAACCACTAACCACTGCTTTTAAGGTTTTTCACGAGACACGAATCACGAATCACGGCTTTTTCGTGTTCACCGGTCTTGGGCTGGTTAAGCCACCCTCGGCGCGCGAGCGCGGTTGCCGAGTGCGCATCTGGTACATCGTCCTGTTCCGCTCGAAGTCACGACGATTCAGTCCGTTCATTGTCCAATTGCGCCCGCCCACGTGATATTCCTGGTTCGGGGCGCCGGTTCACTCCTAAACTTTAGCCTTCATTTCTCACCACGCGGCGAGGTGAAGTGCGTGAGAGGGCCGCCAGGACCAGGCGCAAGCCGGGCGGAGGAAAAAGGCGCGCAACATGGCTTTTAAGGTTTTTCACGAATCACGAGACACGAATCACGAATCACGGCTTTTTTATCGCGTGTTTCGGCCGTCGGGTGATGAGAAAGGCAGGTTAGAGGCCGCAGGGGGATCGAAGGTTCATGCTGGAAGCTAAAGGGCTCACCAAGTTCTACGGCTCGTTCAAGGCGCTCGACTCTCTCAATCTGTCGATCGAGCCCGGTCAAGTCTTCTGCTTGCTCGGGGCGAACGGGGCAGGCAAGACGACGACGATCAATCTCTTCCTCAATTTCATCGAGGCCAGTTCCGGCGAAGCGCGCATTCACGGACTACAGGTAACCCAGCATCCGCTTGAGACCAAGAAGCATGTTGCGTACATCCCGGAGCAGGTGATGCTCTACCGCAACCTCACCGGCCTCGAGAACCTGGAATTCTTCACTGCCTTGGCAGGGCACGAGGAGTATTCGCAAGACCAGCTCCGCGAGTTCTTGACCGAGGCTGGACTTTCCGCGGAGGCGATTGACCGGCGAGTCTCCGCCTACAGCAAGGGCATGCGACAGAAGGTCGGCATCGCGATAGCCGTGGCCAAGCAGGCCAAAGCCCTGCTGCTCGACGAGCCCACTTCGGGCCTCGACCCGAAGGCGTCGACCGAGTTCTCGGAGTTGCTGAAGCGCTTGAGCGGCGAAGGTGTGGCTGTGCTCATGGCGACGCACGATCTGTTCCGAGCCAAGGAGACCGGAACCCACGTCGGGATCATGAACCACGGACGCCTCGTTGCACGCCTGACCACCGAGGAGATCGGCCACGCTGATCTCGAACGGCTCTATCTCGATCACATGCGCGGCTGAGGAGGCGGACTTATGGTGATGCGAATCGCTCGCAAGGAGCTGCTGGAGATGACGCGTGACGGCCGTTTCCGAGTCGCAGGCGGAATCATTCTATTGTTGCTGCTCACTGTTCTCGGACTCGGTTGGCGCAGACATGCGGATGTGACCAACGCGCATGAGATCGCAATGGCCCAGGAACGCGAGATCTGGGAATCCCAAGGAGAAAAGAGTCCCCACTCGGCCGCCCACTACGGTGTCTACGCCTTCAAACCGACAGGACGGCTGGCTTTTTTCGATCCTGGAACCGAAGCTTATACCGGTGTCACCGTCTGGTTGGAGGCGCACAAGCAGAATCAGTTCCTCTACCGTCCCGCGCGCGACGGCAATACTCTACAGCGCTTCGGCGAGTTGACCGCGGCGGCTGTTCTGCAGTTGTTGCTGCCGCTCTTGATCATCCTGCTTGCCTTCTCCGCATTTGCGGGCGAACGCGAATCCGGTACGTTGCGGCAAGTTCTCAGTCTGGGCGTGCGCCGGAGAGACCTGGCTGTCGGCAAGGCGTTGGGCATTGCCGGCGCCTTGGCTTTGCTCTTGGTTCCGGCCGTCCTGCTCGGCTCGGCGATTCTGACGGCGGCCACGGCCGATTCGGCGTCCGGCGGACTCATGCGGATGCTCCTCCTCGCCGGCGTCTACCTGCTCTACCTCGGCGCCTTCGTCGGCGTGACTCTGGCGGTCTCGGCGAAGGCGCCCTCAGCCCGATTTGCTCTGGTCGCTTTGCTCGGGTTCTGGGTCTTCGTTTGCCTGGGGGCCCCGCGCGCGGCGACGGACCTCGCCAAGGCCTTGCATCCGACGCCGTCCGCCCAGGAGTTTGCCGCTGCCCTGGCTGATGAGAAGGAAGTTGGAATCGACGGCGTCGACTACGAAGACTTCCTGGAGGCGCGCAAGCAAGAGTTGTTGGCCGAGCACGGCGTGGAAGACGTCGAAGCGCTGCCGATCAACTACGCCGGTTGGCGCTTCAATGTCAGCGAAGAGTACAGCAACCAATTCTTCGACAGCCATTACGCTCGGCTTTGGGACCAGTACGAGGCGCAGGACGGATTTCGACAGAAGCTCGGCTTCGTGGCACCGTTGTTGGCGGTGCGCTCCCTGTCGATGTCGCTCGCCGGCTCGGATTTCGCACACTTCCGGTGGTTCGCCGAGCAGGCCGAGCAGTATCGCCGGAAGCTCATCGCCTTCTTGAATGACGACATGCGCGACAACGCCGGCGTAGCGGGGTTCTCCTACCGAGGGGACCAGCGGCTTTGGAGCGAGGCGCCGGTCTTCGTCCATGAAGCGCCGAACCCGCTCTGGGCGATGTCGCGGCAATTCGCGGCCCTCGTCGCCCTGCTGCTGTGGCTCCTCATCTCCGCCTTCCTGGCATGGGGAGCGGCAGCGCGTTTGGAGGCCTATTAGGAATGCTCTTCCGAGTCGTGCGCAATGAGTGGCGCGGTCTGGCTGCGGACCGCACTCTTTGGGCCGTGACGGTCGTGCTCGCTGCGGTGATGCTCTTCGCCGCCTCGAACGGCGCCCGCTGGTCCGCCCTGCAGCAAGAGCGGCATGGCAAGCTGGTCGCCGACGAGAGCGAGCGGCGCGAAGACACGCGTGCCGAACTGCTCAGGATCGCCGACGGCGGCTCGCCCCGAAGTCGCTTCTTCGATCCCCGCAACCCCGCGCAAGTCGGGCAGAGCTTCGCCGCCGGATACGCATTACTGCCCCCTGCGGCGCTTGCGCCGCTGTCGGTCGGCCAGAGCGACCTCCTGCCCGCCCACTACAAGGTCACCCTGGCGAGCCGGGAGGCGCTGTTCGCAGGAGACGAACTCGATAACCCGACGAACCTTCTCGCTGGCAGTTTCGACGTTGCGTTCGTCATCGTCTTCCTCTATCCGCTGTTGATCCTTGCGCTGGGCTACAACCTGCTCTCTGGCGAGAAGGAGAGCGGCATACTGGCGTTGACGCTCTCGCAGCCGATTTCGCTTACGCGGTTTGCCGCGGCCAAAATCCTTGCTCGCGGCGGCGTCGTGCTGGGCGTGACAGCAGTGCTGACGCTGGCGGCGGCCGTCGCTGCTGGCGTCGATCTGAGCGCCCCCGGCGCACGTTCGTCCCTTGCCGCGTACTTCGGGGTCACCGCTGTGTACGGCCTGTTTTGGTTCTCCTTGGCGCTGTTGGTCAACGCTTTCGGCCGAGCCTCGGCCACCAACGCCGTGATCCTCGCCGGTGCTTGGCTCGCGCTCGCGCTGATTGTGCCGTCGGTGACGGCGCTGGTCGCCGCAACTCTCTACCCGGTTCCGTCACGCGTGGAGATGATTCAGGCCGTCCGCGTGGCTGCCCAGGAAGCGTCCGAGCGAGGCAGCCAACTGCTCGACGCTTACTATGCCGACCACCCGGAAATGGCCCCTGAAGGCGAAGTCGACCCCAGAGACTACTACTCCCGCAAATTCGTCGTCGAGGATGAGGTCTCAAAACAGGTCTCCCCGCTGACCGAGCGGTTCGAAGCGCAGATTCGCGGGCAGCAATCCGTCGTCGAGAAGTTTCGCTTCTTGTCCCCGGCCGTGCTCGCGCAGCAGGCTTTGAACGATCTTTCCGGAACAGGCTACTCTCGGTTCGACCATTTTCGCAGCGAGGTCGGGCGCTTTGCCGACGAGTGGAAGGACCATTTCCTTCCGCAGGTCTTCCGTAAGACCGCCTTCACCGCCGAGGCGTTGGGGGAGCTCCCCCGTTTTTCCTATCGGCCTGAACGGCCTGGAGCGATCGCCGAGCGAGTCGGGGGCGCCACCCTCATCATCGCGCTGAGCACTGTGCTGTTGCTCGGCGCCGCTTCATGGGGATTGAAACGCTACCCCCTGACAAGCTGACCTGCATTTCTCACCACGCGGCGAGGCGAAGTGCGTGAGAGGGCCGTCAGGACTAGGCGCAAGCTGGGCGGAGGAAAAAGGCGCACGGCGCAAGCCAGCGCGAATTCCGAGGTTTTCACGAAACACGAATCACGGCTTTTATCCTGCCAAAGGCTAAAACCCCGGCGGGTCCAGCGCGCCCTTGACGCGGGCGACGCCGATAATCAGCAGCTCCAGGTCTTCCGAACCATCGTTCGCGAACGACTGCTCGTCACCGAGCAGCATCGGGATTGCGTCGCCCTTGCGGATCGCCGCGGTCTCCTGGTTCACGCGGACCGACCCCGAGCCGGCCATCACGTAGTGCACCTCCTCGACCCCCTGATGGACCCGTTTCCCCGTCGATGAGCCCGGCGGGATCAACAAGTGGTCGATGTACGACCAGTCCGTTCTGAAAACCTCGGGCTGTATCGCCCTCCGGTAGTGGACCGTACCCTTGCCGCCATAATAATTCTCGACCGGCCTGAGCAGGGTGCGGTCAAAACGCGTATTGACGAAGACCGGTTTGGGGTCTTTCGGGACGCCGACGCGGTCGTCGTTGGTGTCGAAGTTGTCGTACTTGCCCTTGACGCTGCTCACGGCGATGTTCATCCACTCGACGGGCTTGTCGCTCGCGTTGTAGATGGCGTGCGCCTGGCCCATCTTGCAAGGCGCGGCGGCCGGCCCCTTCAGGGTGGAGGTGCGTCCGTCGATCGTGAACTCCGCCTCGCCGTTGAAGATGACGTACATCTCCTCGATCGTGTGGTGGAAGTGATTGCCGATGCCGCCCCCCGGCTGAAGCTGGCCGCGGTGCAGGAACAGGAACTTCGTGTTCAGTGCACTCGCATCGAGCAGCCCCATGTAATGCAGCTCGCCGGCGCCCTTGTGTACGTTCCTGCCCTGGTTGTACTTCGCCGGATCGGTATGCGCGATGCGCTGGGCCAGCGGATCGCCGGCGAAGAGCGGAAGCGCGATCAGCAGAAGCGGAAACAGGATTCGCATGGTTCACCTCTCAAGGGGCAAGGTCGCGACAGGAAGGATCGCCGGACAGTTCGGCGACGTCGTCGAGATCGATCTCGACGCCCAGGCCGGGGCCGTCCGGAATCGGCAACATGCCGTCGGCGTCGAGCTTCCACCCGCCGGCGGCGATCTCGTCGATGAACGGCGAGCCGACGAGATATTCCACCAGGTCGGTATCGGCGAACGCCGAAGCGAGATGCAGATCGGCCGCCAGGCCCAGGGCGGTGTTCCAGCCATGCGGAATGAAACGGATGCCGTGATCCCTCGCCATCTGCGCGATCCGGCGCTCTTCGCTGATCCCGCCTACTTTCGTCACGTCGGGCTGCACGATGTCGAATGCTCCGGCGCGCAGCCAGGGCTCGAAGGATTGGCGGCGCGTGAGCACTTCGCCGCCGCTGATGGGCACTTTCGAAGCCCGGCGCAGGGCAACGAAGTCGTCGAGCGCATCGGGATGCAACGCCTCTTCGAACCACGCTACATCGTAATCCTGAAGCATGTCCGCCGTATTGAGAGCCCATTTGTAGTTGCCGGACCAGAAGGGGTCGCTGCCCCCGGCATCCACCATGAGCATCGACTCAGGACCGACGGCCTCGCGGGCCGCGCGCACGATCGCCTCGTCGGTCTGCCGGTCGCGGCGTCCGAACGGACCCCATCCGATCTTGAACGCGCGAAAGCCTTGCGCCTTGGCCGGCAGAAGCTCGTCGGCCATGCGGTCCGGCTCTTGCATCAGCAGCGAAGCGTACGGCCGCACCCGCTCGCGGTAACGCCCCCCCAGAAAGCGCCCCACCGGCTGGCCGGTGGCCTTGCCGAGAATGTCCCACAGCGCGATGTCGATGCCGCTGATCGTGTGCGTGACCGAGCCGCCTCGCCCAAACCAGAAAGTGCTCTGGTGGAGCTTCTCGCAGACGCGCTCCGGTTCGAGCGCGTTCTCGCCTTCGTACAACGGTTTCAGCACACTGAGCGAAGCCCGGACCAGCTCATCCGTCGTGAACACGCTGCCCCACCCGATGGGTCCGTCATCGGTTCGCACCGCAATCAGGGTGTGGACGCAGTCATCGGGTTGCAGTTCGTTCGACCAACCTCCTTCCGGAGTGCGCCCGCGAAGCCCGAAAGCAAGGATTTCAGTGATCTTCATGACCATTCAAAGATCCGTCACAGTGGATTATAAGCGCCGGACCGTCACGCAAGACGCCGCCGTCGGCCTCGGCTCAAGAATCACGAAACACGGCCTTTAAGGTTCACTGGCCGTCAGGCATTTCTTCTGGAGCGAACCAAGCCCCCCGCCAATGGTTTTCACGAAACACGAATCACGAGACACGAATCACGGCTTTTTCGCTACGTCCTCAGATACGGCTTCAGCAGCTCGAAGTCGTGCTCGATCTGGGCGGCGGCTTCCTTCGAGAACGTGTACCCGCCGCGCCGGGAGACGGTGGTCTTGAAAACGCCGCGCTTCTTCATCAGGTAGTACTTGAGGCCGGGGATGTGCCGTTCGAGGTTGGTCATGACCAGCAGCTTCGAGAACACGTCGCGAACCTCGTCGTGGTGGCCCGCAAGGTGCAGTTCCCAAATGTGGGCATAGACATCTGCGTACATCGGACCGCCGGTGAGCGTCCCGTCCATGCCGAGGCGCATCTCGTACGCCCAGCCGAGCGCCCGTTGCGCGCCGAGAATGCTCTTGATGGGGCCGGGGCGGTATTTCCGCAGCTCCTTCATCCGCGAAATCGCATCCTTGTACTCTTCCTTCAGGTACCCGAAGTTGTCGAACTTGCGCCCCATTTCGACGATGAACTCGACGGTCGGCTCCACCTCGGGAGCCCCGCCGGCCGTCTGGCAGAAAACCGGGCGCCGCACGAGGCGGCAAAGCGCCGAGTAGTACTCGCGGTAATCGTCGAGCGACTTCGCCTCGGTGGGCGGGATGGCGATGACGGCGTCGGGTTCGAGTTCCTCCGCGCGGCGAGCGTATTCCAGCATCTTTTCCGTGTTCTCGGCCTGCACGCCCAGCACGAGGGTCGGCTTGGTTCCCCGGGCCGCCTCGGCGAGAACCTCCATGCCGCGCATGCGCTCTTCGTGAGTGAGGAACTTGAGGTCGCTCGCGTGCTGTGGCCACACCATGCCCTGCACCCCGCAGCGGTCCAGGAACTTGACCTCCTCCGCAAGGTCCTCGTAGTCGATGGCTTTGCTCTCGGTGTAGGGCGTGGCAATGATCATGAAAGCGCCGCGCATGGACTTGCGGGGAGCAGCGGCGGCGGACGCGGCGCACGGAACCAGGGCGGCTCCGAGCGTCGTGAGCCACTGGCGGCGGCTGTAACGGCTTCCTGTCGGCATGAGCGAGTCTCCTTTGATGCTGTGCGGGGATCACTGCCTCCCCGTCGAACCCGGACCGGCGGCCAAGCCGGCCTGACTGCTAACCATGTTAGCGAGCCGATCGGCGAGCCGCATCCCGGATCCAACAGGTGTCGGCGCAATCGGAGACGTTCCCCTGGGGAGCGAAGCAGGACGTTCCCATTCAGCTCGAGGTGCTAAAGCCCTACGAGCCACAAGCCGCCCGCCCCAGCAACACGGACTGTAAGGTTTTTTTTACGAATCACGAGTCACGAAACACGAATCACGGAATTCTTGTTGCCCCGTCACGGCTTCCCTGCCGGCTATTTCCCACTATGGCCTGCTCGCTTCTATCCCCTATTTGCCCGGTATTGCTCTGGTGCGCCCCACCCGATCAAGAGTCCGTGCTTCGTCCGCTGTTCTCGGTCGGTCTCACGACGATCTCCGTTGGCCGCAGTTCCCGTCGCTCTCCGGGCTCGTTCCGCTGCGGCGAACGCCAAATGAACCCATGCCGAGAAAGGCGAATGTTCTGGATTACGCAAACGCGGCAACTTTCTATATGGCGTTCACACCGGATCGAAGAGGTCGAAGAGCCGTGCTCGTGAACAGGTACAATCGGTTAGCCTGGACATCTCACCACGCGGCGCGGCATGGAGAGGCTGTGCGCGGCAAGACCGTCAGGACGAGGAGCGAGCCTCCCGGCGCCCTTCTTCCCTGCCCCTCGACCAGCGGTCACTGCCGGCCGGCCGGGACGCCGGGCGGTCTGATCGTGTGCTTAAGCGTCAGCCCGGAAGATGGCCAGGCCTTGGGCATGACCGCTTGCACGACGCGAAGGAGACCTCAATGACGCTCTTGAAGAAAACATCGACATCCACCTGGAGCCGCCGCGACTGGTTCCGAATCAGCGGCACATTGGCAGCCGCGAACTTCGCCGCGGCTCTTCCGGGGACGGCCGCCGCGAGACTTCCCGTTCGCGGCCAGGGGCCGGATATCTATTCGCGGATCGGCGTGCGCCCTTTCATCAGTTGCACCGCCACGACCACGATCAACGGCGGGTCGTCCCAACCGCCGGAAGTGCTGGATGCCGTCTTCCGGGCCGGACACTACCACGTCAATCTCGACGAGTTGATGGCCAAGGTGGGGCCGCGCATCGCGGAACTGCTGCAGGTGGACGCGGCCATGGTCAGCTCGGGCGCGGCGGCGGCCGTGACCTGCGGCACGCTGGCCTGCGTCGCGGGAGGCGACCCGGAAAAGATCCAGCAACTGCCCGATACGACCGGCCTGCGGGACGAAGTGATCGTTCCGAAATGGTCCCGCAGCATCTACGATCACGCCGTGAGATCGACGGGAGTGAAGATGATCGAGGTCGAGACGCTCGATGACCTCAAGAGCGCGTTCGGACCCAAGACCGCAATGGCCACCGCTCAATCGAGCATCCTGTGGCGCAAAGGGCCGTTCTCCCTCGACCAACTGATCGCCGAAGCCCACCGGAGGAACATCCCGGTTCTGATTGACGACGCCGGCGGGCTGCCCGTGCCGCCGCACCCGGTGCTGAAGCACGGCGCCGACCTGTGCGCCCACAGCGGGGGCAAAGTGATTCGTGGTCCGCAGAGCGCCGGCTTGCTCCTGGGCCGGGAGGATCTGATTCGCGCAGCCTTCATCAACAGCGCTCCGCATCATGCCTTTGCTCGCCCCATGAAGGTGACCAAGGAAGAGATCATGGGCATGCTCGCGGCAGTCGAATACCTGGTGACGACACGCGACCCGGAGGCGGAAGATCGCGAGTGGATGAGCTGGTACCGTCACATCAAGGACCGTGTCTCCGGGATCAGCGGCGTCTCGGGCGAGATCGAGGACTTCGCATGGAATCGCTTCGGATACCACCCGAGGCTGATCGTGCGCTGGGACCCGGAACAGATCGGCCTGTCGGCGGGAGATGTCGAACAGATGCTGCTCGACGGCGAACCGCGCATTCGGATCCCGCCTTCGGGTGAGGGCCACTCGTTCGTCATTCGCGGCGCCGCGATGTATGCCGGTGAATACAAGCTCGTGGCGGATCGGCTGGTCGAGATCTTCCGATCGGCGCCGCCGGCGAAGCCGCGGCCGAAGCCCGCGCCGCCGGTTTCCGACCTGAGCGGCCACTGGGACGCGGAGCTGGAGTTTGTCGTCGGCTCCACGGAACATGAGTTCCACTTCGACGCGCAAGACCACCGGCTGACGGGCATGCACGTGGGACGCGTCACGCATGGCTCGCTGGAAGGGACGATCGACGGCGCGGCCGTCGAGTTTCGGTCCTCCGGACGTTACGAGGGCGCATCGATCCGCTACCGGTTCAGTGGAACGGTGCGCGGCAACGAGATGAGCGGAGCGGTTGACCTGGGGGAGTATGGAAAGGGAACCTGGAAGGCGCGCCGGAGCTAGCAGCTAACGGATCATGTCGATCAGGTGCGACGAAGTGATGACGACAGACCCTCGACCTATCGAGAAAACGCATGTCTCGGCCCGGACGTACTGCCAGTGATTTCCGAACCGCCGGCAGGCCGCAGGTGAACCTATGATGACGGAAAAACGGAGCACAGGCTCCAAACGGAAGACGCAGCCAGTCGCAAAAGCCATGGCGGCGTTGGTTATAGCGGTGTTTGTCGCAAACGGGGCGAGCGCCGCCGAGGGCATCTGCGCCGCAGGAGAAATCGAAACCACCGTTCTGGTCGTCCGGCATGCGGAGAAGACCTGCCGGCGTTGCGACGAGATCTCCGAAGAAGGATTGCATCGAGCCAGATCTCTTCCCGCAGCCGTCGGGAAAATCACGGACCGGCTCACCGCCGTCTACCACAGCGATACGAAACGAACCCGGCAGACCGTGGCGCATCTCGATCCGAAACCGCACATCGAGTATGCCAGGAACAGCACGGAAGGCGATCTCGTCGCCGGGATCTTCGAAGATCGTTGCGGACAGGACGTCCTGGTGGCCGGCCACAGCAATACGGTCCCGAAGATCCTGGAGCTTCTCGGCGTTTCGCCGGGGCAAATCGACACCGACGCTTGGTTCCCGACAACGAAGCCTGACGGCTTGAGGGAGATCGATCACGAGGACCACGACGACCTGTTCGTCGTGAAGATATGCGGTCCCTGCGGCAAGGGCGGGCGCAGTATTCTGATGCACCGCAACTACGGGGCAACGACAACAGCCCACGTGAAGGCTCCGAGGGTTCCCTGAGAACGGCAGGCATCCTTCACGCGACGCTCATGGCTACGTTACGGACTGATGATATGAAACCTAAAAAAGTTGATGCTGGCGCGATGGGATCGTGTCGCCGTCCACACTGCGAAGTTGCCCGCCTTTTGTGCATGACGGGGGTTCGAAACCGCCGTGGTCTGTGATAGGGTTTAACTAGTCATGCGGGCATCGAGCTTCGTCAGGGCTGCGCTTTTTCTCATCTGCGGCGCACTCCCCCTTGCCGCGCAGCAAGGGGATGCTAAAGCGTTCTCAGCCGACGCACTCCGTTTTTTCGAGAACGAGATACGGCCTCTTCTCTCAACCAAGTGCGCAGCCTGCCATAACGACAAGCTGCTAACCAGTGGCTTATCGGTAAAGAGCCGTGAATCCATACTGATGGGCGGTAATCGAGGACAAGCGGCGTTTCCGGGGTCCCCGGAAGACAGTCTGCTGATCCATGCCGTCCGCCACAGCGACGAGCTCAAAATGCCTCCCGGCGGCAAGTTGGCCCCCGGGGAACTAGCCGCTCTTGTCCGCTGGGTCGAGTTGGGACTCCCGTGGCCCACTGCGGCGCGTGCGAAGGGACCCTCTGACGATTCGTCGACGCATTGGTCTTTTCAACCGATTCGCCGTCCCCGCCCGCCGGATGTTTCCAAGGTGTCGTGGGTGCGCAATCCGATCGACCGCTTCATCCTGGCGCGTATCGAGAACAAAGGTTTGACCCCTTCACCGGAAGCCGAGCGGACCACCTTGATCCGGAGGTTGTACATTGACTTGGTCGGCCTGTTGCCGACGCCGGACGAGGTCGATGCTTTCGTGAACGACGACCGTCCTGACGCTTACGAACAGCTTGTCGATCAGGTGCTCGATTCTCCCCACTACGGCGAACGGTGGGGACGTCACTGGCTCGATCTGGCGCGCTACGCCGACTCGAACGGATACAACAATGACGGCGAACGCAAGATCTGGATGTACCGCGAATGGGCGATCCGAGCCTTGAACCGAGACCTTCCTTTCGACCAATTCGTGATCGAGCAGATCGCCGGAGATCTGCTGCCGAACCCAACCAGCCAGCAGATCGTAGCAACCGGCTTTCATCGCAACACCCTGTTGAATCTGGAAGGCGGCGTGGACTTCGAGCAATATCGCGTCGAAGCCGTAGTTGATCGTGTCGACACGACGGGCATGGCTTTCCTGGGGCTGACGCTCGGCTGCGCGCGCTGCCACGACCACAAGTTCGACCCGATCACGCAGCAGGAGTTCTATCGATTCTTCGCTTTTTTCAACAGCATCGACGAGTTGAGCGGAGAGTTCAAAGATCGAGAAGGCCGCAAACGGGCTTTCGAGCCGGTTCTGGAGTTCGGCACTCCCGAGCAGCATACGCGGCGTGGGGCGATCCGGGCCCAGCTCAAGGTCATGGAGGAGGAGTTGGAGAGCTACAAGGACCAACTCCTGGAGAAGCAATCCGGGTGGGAGGCGTCTCTCGATGGCGATGCTCTCGAGAAGTTGACGCCGGGGCAGCGCGCCATCCTCGATATCCCGATGGAGGAACGCCACGAGGCGCAGCACGAGGCCATCCGAAACGCCTACTTCGAGCAGGATTTCGGACATCAAGAGCGCAACAAGGCGATCGCGGCGGTACGCAAGATCGAGCCCGATATACCCAGCACGCTCGTGATGAGGGAATTGCCGAAGCCTCGACCGACGCACGTATTGTTGGGCGGAGAGTTTCTGAACAAGGGCATCCAAGTCGAGCCCGGAACACCAGCGGCATTGCCTCCGCTTCCACGCCAGGAAGCCTATGACCGTGTCGATCTCGCTCGCTGGCTGGTGAGCGAGAAGAATCCACTGACGCCTCGCGTCACCATGAACCGCATCTGGCAACGCTATTTCGGCCGCGGCATTGTCGAGACGGAAAACGATTTCGGCACGCAGGGCACGCTGCCGACGCACCCCGACCTGCTGGACTGGTTGTCCTCGGAGTTCATCGAGCAGAGCTGGAGCCTGAAGGCGATGCATCGCTTGATCGTGACCTCGGCTACGTATAGGCAGTCATCGGCGCATCGGACAGACACAACGGCGAAAGACCCGCGAAACGACCTGCTGGCGCGGCAGAATCGGTTGCGGGTCGAATCGGAAATCGTACGGGATCTGGCTTTGTCGGCAAGCGGAATGCTGACGCCCAAGATCGGCGGGCCCAGTGTCTTCCCCTCACAGCCGCCTGGCGTCATGATTCGAAGGACGTGGACGGAAAGCAGCGGACCCGCACGCTTCCGCCGGGGCCTGTATACGCATTTCTGGCGCACGAGCCCTCATCCGGGCCTGATGGTTTTCGACAGTCCCGACGCGCTGACCATGACAACGAGACGTAACCGCTCGAACACGCCGCTGCAAGCGCTCACCCTTCTGAACGACTCGGGCTTCCAGGAGTTCGCCCAAGGGCTGGCGCAGCGGGTGCTCGATGAGCGCCCGGATGCTTCGAACTCCGAGCGGGCCGAACATGCATTTCGCCTTTGTCTGTCGCGACCGCCTCAAGAGCAGGAAAAAGAGCGGCTGGAGCGTCTGCTGGCTTTACAGCTCGATGACTTCAGGACCCATCCGGACGAGGCGAAAAAGGCCTTGCCCCTGGAACTTCGCGAGGGGACTGACGTTCCCGAGACTGCAGCTTGGACCATGGTGTCAGGAGTGCTTCTCAATCTCGATGAATTCATCACACGGGAGTGATCTCAGCATGCAACAGATGAGCCTGCGTGACAGAACCCGGCGACACTTCTTCAGCCAATGCTTCGTCGGCCTCGGCAACATCGCTCTGGGCGGTCTGCTCGCTAACGGCAAGCTGACGGCGGGCAATGTGCCGCGGGTCGAGAACCCGCTGGCGCCCAAAGCGCCGCATTTCACCCCCAAGGTCAAGCGCGTCATCTACCTTTTCATGGCCGGCGCCCCGAGCCAGTTCGAGACGTGGCTCTATCGGCCCAAGCTGGGTGAGCTTGACGGCCAGCCGACCCCTGATTCGTTTCTCGAAGGCAAGCGCTTCGCGTTCATGGAGAGATTCATGAAAGACAAGCTGAAGCTGCTGGGTCCCAGGAGGAAGTTCCACCAGCACGGGCAGTCGGGCACATGGGTCTCGGAGATCTTCCCCCACATGGCTGGCGTGGTCGATGACTTGGCGCTGGTGCATTCGCTGACGACGGAAAACTTCAATCATGCCCCGGCGAAGCTCTTCTTCAACACCGGCTCGACCCGATTCGGACGGCCGAGCATGGGAGCCTGGCTCAGCTACGGACTGGGCAGTGAATCGCAGAATCTGCCCGCGTTCGTGGTTCTGCGTTCCGGCTATCGAAGTCTGATGGGCGGCGCGAACCTCTGGAGCAGCGGCTTTCTGCCCACTACCTACCAGGGCGTCGAATTCCTCCGGTCGGCGGATCCGATCCCCAACCTCTCAACTCCGAACGGCATTTCGATGAAGCGCCAGACAGCCAAGTTGGAGGCGGTTCGTGACTTGAACCTGGCGCGGTTGGCGGAGGTCGGTGACCCGGAGATCGGCACTCGCATCTCATCCTACGAAATGGCCTATCGCATGCAAACGAGCGGACCTGAGCTGATGGATCTCTCCACCGAGAACCAGGCGACCCTGGACCTCTACGGGGCGAAGCCCGGTGAGCAGTCGTTCGCAAACAACTGCCTGCTGGCGAGGCGCATGATCGAGCGAGGAGTGCGATTCGTCCAGCTCTACCAGACCGGTTGGGACCATCACGGCAACCGGCAAAACAACCTCAACGAAAAGCTCGACGAGGTTGCTCTGACGGTAGACCGCCCCACGGCCGCGCTCATCAAAGACCTCAAGCAACGCGGCCTGCTGGAAGAGACGCTGGTGATCTTCGGCGGGGAGTTCGGAAGGACGCCGATGGGCGAGATCCGCGAGACGGTCGGTCGCAACCATCACATCGAGAACTTCCCGATGTGGTTCGCCGGAGGCGGCATTAAAACCGGCCAGACGATTGGCGAAGTCGACGAGCTCGGATTCTTCATCACCAAAGACAAGGTGGAAGTTCACGACGTTCAGGCGACCATTCTCCATTTGCTCGGCCTCGATCACGAGAAGTTGACCTTCCGCTATCAGGGCCGCGATTTCCGCTTGACGGACGTGGGCGGACGCGTGATCAAGAAATTGCTTGCATGAATCTCCCGCGAGGGAGGCGGGTTGAATCAACAGAGAAACGATGCGGGGGGGGTGGTCCAGCACTCTTCCATAAAGCGGCCCCCCCGGACACTGAAGATCTGTCGTGCCGCCTCGCCGTGTATACTGCTCTTAGCGCAGCCGCTGCCTTTTCCGCGGGATGCCCATTCGTTTCGACAAGAGGTAAACATCATGAACTGGCTGAAACTCGACCGTCGTTCCCTTCTGCGCGGCTTGGCCGTGCTCCCCGGCATGGGCGTCCTGATGCCCTCTTCGGCCTCGGCCGCCGCTCGGCTCGGAGGTGGGAGGCGCAATGTGATCCGCGAACTGGGAGTTCGCACTTTCATTAACGCCGCGGGCACCTACACCAGCTTGACCGCTTCGCTCATACCGCGCCCGGCATGGGACGCTATGACGGTAGCTTCGACGACGTTCTGTCCACTGCAGGAACTGCATGACGCCGTCGGCAAGCGGATCGCGGAGTTGACCAAGAGTGAAGCCGCGCTTGTCAGTGCCGGTGCGGCTTCGGCGCTGGCCATAGGCACCGCCGGTGTCGTAGCCGGAACCGACCGCGACAAGATCAGGCAACTGCCCGATACCCGCGGTATGAAGAACGAGGTGATCGTTCAGAAATCTCACCGCAACGGTTATGACCATGCCGTGCGAAATGCCGGCATTCGTATGATCGAAGTCGAAACCGCGGCGGAGTTGGAGAGCGCAATTCACTCGCGCACGGCGATGATGTTCTTCTTGTATGCGGCGAACAACAGGGGACAGATCGGCTACGAGGAATTCGCCAAACTGGGCAAGAAACACAACGTTCCCACGATGATCGACGCCGCGGCTGACCTGCCCCCAGTGGAGAACCTCTGGAAGTTCACGCAGGCCGGTTTCGACTTGGCCATCTTCTCCGGCGGCAAGGGCATCAAGGGACCCCAATCGGCAGGTCTGTTGCTGGGCCGCAAAGACCTCATCGAGGCCGGCCGCATGAATAGCAGCCCGAACTCCGATTCGCTCGGTCGCATTAGCAAAGTCAACAAAGAAGAAATGGTCGGCATGCTCGTGGCGCTCGAGATGTTCATCAATCGCGACCACAAGGCGGTCTGGAAAGACTGGGAGAACCGCTGCAACCGCATCGCCTCTTACACGAGAGGCGTGAAGGGCATCAAGACCGAAATCAAAGTGCCCGAACTCTCCAACGGCGTGCCGCACCTGCACGTCAACTGGGACCACGAGGCCGTTGGAAAAACACCGAAGGACGTGGCCAAGGAACTCCGCGAAGGCAACCCGGGCATCGAAGTCCGGCCGAGAGCGGAAGGTGAGTTGGTCGTCGCAGTCTGGATGCTCGAACCCGGTGAGGACCGCATCGTAGGGCGGCGCTTGAGCCAAGTGCTGAAAAGCTAGCCTGCATTTCTCGCCGCACGGCGAGACGAAGTGCTTGAGAGAAGCAGGCTACGGTGTTTCAACCAGCGGGGCGGTCCGAGTGTGGATCGCCTTGGCCTGAAGGGTCAGCCGATCTTCTCTGCTGGTCCTGCAGCAGGGTCTTGAGGTTGTCGATCTGTCCTCGCAGATCTTTGGCGCGGCTAGCGATGGAAGCCACGTAGAGGATGTGAATGATCCACGCCGCGCTGAACGCATACCAGAGCCACTTGAGGTTTTCTTCCATTTCGTCTGCCTTCTCGAATCCCGCCGGCTAACCCAGGGCGTGCACCATCCGGCGCAGGCCCTCCGCCTCGCGTTGCATCACAGCCAGTTTCCTCCGCTGCCTGACCAGATACCAAAGCACCGTCAGCAGCGCCAGCGTGGTAAACGCCAGTACGATTCCCATGCGGGCATCGAGACCCCCGCCTCCGAAGATCACGGGCGCCGGGTGCTGCGTCCTCCACCAGCGATTCGCCATGTAGATGATCGGAATGTCGACCATCCCGCAAATCGACACGACCGCGCAAACCACCGCGCGTTGCGACGGCTCGGTTACGGACTGTCGCAGAATCAGATACCCGATATAAATCACTGCCAGCAGCAGCGCGCTTTGGCCGCGCGCGTCCCAGGCCCACCAGATGCCCCAAACCGGCTTGGCCCAGAACATGCCTGTCACCAGATTGACGATGCAAAACACGAGACCCACTTCGTTGCACGATACCGAGAGATCATCGAGTCGGCCGTCGCGGCTCATCAGATATCGGATCGCAGCCATGCCGCCAATCAGGAACGCCACCCACGACGTCGCCGCCGACGGAACGTGGAAATAGAAGATCCGTTGCACGACCCCCATCGTGCTTTCCATGGGGACCCAGACAAAGATCAGGTACAGCGCCGCCACCACCAGCACTGCCCCGGCAACAGCCAGAACAGGGGTCAGTTTGTCAACCGGAGTCGAGTCGGCTTCAGCCATGGGTTTTCCGCCGTAAAATCAGCCCACCAGTGTATCAGCGGCCGGCTCGTGTCGTCGGAGTTTTGACATCGGGTTTCTTCCGGTTGGACATCGTGCGAGCGTCGGCGTATCGCTCGCGAGTGGAAGCCGAAGCCTTGAGGATATACGGAGTGGCAGTCCTGCCAGGAAAAAACCGAGTGCGCCACAACTCCGTGCGTATCAGGAGGTCGGGCTGGAATGCCGCAGCGGGCTTCGCGGGTGTACCTACGAGTCAGAGGGCCGCTTCAGCTCCCTTCCGCGCTCACCAGCACCGGTAGCCGGCACGGTATGACCTTAACTTCCAGCGGCAGTCTTCCCACCGCTTCCCCATCCAGTTCGATCCGGGTCACATCCTCCGATTCCGCCAGTACCGTCCTGGCGCGGTGATGCCGGACCTTCGGGTGCCTGTACACGTCATCGGAATACAGCACCGGCAGATCCCGCACCAGCTCGAACATGTTGAGGTAGTCGATCGTCGTCACCTCCAGCAACCCGTCATCCAACAACGCGCGGGGACAAGGGTGCATCCCGCCGCCGTGATAGCGGCCGTTTCCGATGGCGACGTTCGTAATCCGTAACTCGTTGGGGAGTGGCTTGCCGTCAAGCGTCAGGCGCACCCGCTTCGCCCGATAGGTGAGAAAAACGGCTAAGGTGGCGTAGAGGAAAGCGGTCTTCCCGCCAAGCGGTGACAGGATATTCCTTGACCGGACGCATACCTCGCCGCCCATTCCAAAGCTCGTGAGATTGACGAAGCAGCGTTCCACGGGTTGCCCGTCGTGCCCTTGGAGCCGCGCCGCACCGACATCGATGGTTCGAGCAAAGCCACTGGCGATGGTTTCGACGGCCTCCTCGATGTCGGACGGAATCCGGATGCTGCGTTGGAAATCGCCGCCCGTCCCAATGGGAATGATGCCGAGGCGCGCATCGGGGTTGACCGGCTCGCCTCTGCTCAGAAAACCGTTCGCTGCCTCGTTGATCGTGCCGTCTCCACCGACGGCAATGATCAGCTTCCGGCCGTCCATCAAGGCTTGCCGTACAAGTAGTGTGGCATGTCCTGGATGAGCCGTGAAGCGGGGTTCCACGGGCCCGAGCCTGTCGGCCAGCTTTGCGGCGATGAACGGCCATCGCTTTGACGCACGGCCTCCGGCGGCTTGCGGGTTGAGGATGACTACGGGTTGGCTTGGTTGACTCAATGGAAAGGGTTAATGCGTAAGTTCGGGATGTCTCCGGCACAGATCATCGATCGTATCGCGGAGAGTATCCATCGGATCACGGGTCTCAAAGCCAAGTTCGGTCCGGGCTTTGGTCGAATCGCAATACCAGAAGAGCGCCGACATGCGGATCGACTCGTTGTCGAGCTTGAACTGCCTGCCTATCAACGGCAAAGTTCTGCGCGCGATGTTGGCCAGAACAAGGGCCGCTCCCAAAGACGGCGACAGCAAGGGTGCCCGGACACTCGAAAGTGCTTCAACGCGATCCATCCATTCCCGGAATGTCCAGTTCGGTCCTCCCAGCAAATAGCGCTCACCGACTCTTCCTCGCTTCATCGCCTCCCGCATCCCGGCCGCCGCATCGCGCACGTCCACCAGATTCAGCCCGCCGCTCGGAGTCGCCTGAATCTGGCCCTCCAGAAAAAGCCTCATGTCTTTCGTGGACGATTCCCGAAAGTCCCCCGGACCCAGCAACAGGCTCGGGTTGACGACGACCAGCGGCAACCCGCGGCCTTCGCAATACCGAACCGCCAGCTTCTCGGCAAAGATCTTGCTCAGGTAGTAAGGCCATCGCGCGACGACCTCGGTCGCATATCCGGATTGCTCGTTTCTCGTCAGCGGCTCGCGTCCGACGGCAACCGTACCGGACGAGGAGGCGAGAACCACTCTCTTCACCCCATGACGGCAGGCGGCTTCGCAAACATGGCGAGTGCCCTCGACGTGCACGTCATAGAGAAACCTCGGGTTCGCCGCTTGCCGCTCTACCACACCGGCAAGATGGTAAATCTCGTCTACGCCCTCAACGGCCGCGTGCACCTGCTCCGAGTCGGTAACATCCCCGGCAACAGATTCGATTTGCTCGGAGCACCTCGCCGTGCTCGCGCCCCGGCTCATCAATCGCAGGCGAGCGTCGGGCTCCGACTCGCGTAGCTGTTCGACGAGATGCGTACCTAGAAAACCGGTAGCACCGGTAATCAATATGGTCTTCATTTCCGGCTAAACGGTTTCCGCCACACCCGCGACATCGACCATATTGATCGGCGGGATGTGGACATGTGTGATCGAGGGTGAGCGCCCGACATGCGAATGCGCTATTTCGATGGCTTCTTCCATGGATGAGGCGCAATCCCAGCCCATCACGTGCGCAGCTTTCTCGTCCTCGGCGCCGACGACGATCACTTTCCCGCAATGAGCCCGGCCGTTCTCGCCCCAGTACCACATGTAGAAAGGATGAACGCCGTGATAGGCATGCCCGTGGCGGTACATCTCGATGTACTCCGGGTCATGCGCGAACTCCGCCTCGTACTTCTGTTGCAGCTCGAATGAGTTGTTCGTCTCGGGCAGGATGCGATGGAAGAACTCGATGTAAGACGGGTGATGCCGCGGATCGAACTCGTCATAAAGCGGGTGCGTCAGGATCATCACACCGTTCTTCTTCAGCACAGGCATCCCTCGGTACATGTTGAAAAAATAGCCGAGCGCCAGCACCTGAACGAGCAGCGGGTTCAGGATCGAATGGACGTTGTAGGGCGAGATAAACGGTATGCCGAAAACCGCGACATCGCTCTGTCCCTCGACAGGCACTACGTACTGTTCATAGCAGTATGCCAGCGTCTTCTCGTGCGTCGGCAGCGTCGCACCGGCATGAACGGCTGTTACCGCATATGAAGACGGCACCGCAAACAGGATCTTCCGCTTCGTCTTGCGCGGCAGCGATCGCAGGGCAGATTGCGCGACCCGGAAACATGTCTTGTCAACTGCGTTCCATGTATCCTCGTTCTTCACGAAAAACCCCATTGCGGGGTTGAACATCGCATTGTTGACGGCGGTTTCGATATGGAAGACCTTCAGGTGCTCGTTGATGATGTTGGCCATCCGGTCGCAGGAATGCGTTAGCGCCGAGTGATTGTGGTCGAAGTACGAATCGCATTTGAGAATCGTCTGCGGAGTGTGATGAGCGCGCAGAGACGGATAATCGCAAAGCCCCACGGCGGTCGACTTGCTGCCGCCGTCCATCGAGACAAGGTTGATGTTGACATAGATCAGCAGATCCGATTCCGCGGCCCGCCGGTTCATGCGGACACGCTCACCCAACTCCGTGCGCCCCAGCTCGACCATCCCGTCGGGCGCCTCGCCGTCGTGGTTGTAAAGCCGATCTGGTGCGTAGGCCTCATAGATGCGGTCGCCGACGGCCCACCTCAACTCAAACTCCTCCATCCGCCGATGGAACGATGTCGCCACGATGATGTGAACGTCCGTAATTCCCTTCTCCGCCAGCAAGTCCAGGACAATCGTCAGCACCGACTCGCGAATGTCTGGCTGCGGCATCTTCGGTAGCGGCAGCGAGATGTCATCGATCGCAATGGTGATTTTCATCCCCGGACGCAGCAATGCCTCGAGGGGCTCCATCTCCTCCGGGTTCTTCAGCGCATAGCGGATGCCTTCGTCCCGGTCGGGGATTCCCGGGATTGTCGGCTTGGGATAGACCACGCGCGTTCCGGCGGGGAGCTTCACATCGAGCAGGTCTTCGCCGTGCCACAGCAGCCTCTTCGCGGAGTCCGCTTCGAGATGAACGACGCAACCTTGCGACGAGACCTGAGCCTTGCGGCCGACAGCGTTAGGTGTCGGGTCTCCGAATGCGAACTCGCGTTGAAGATGAATCTCCTCAACTTGGGTTGCCATGATCGGTTCTCCGTGGGGTAGGTGCGCTTTGTAAATCCAGGATGGGCCAGCCACGCTCCACAGCAGCGCGGCGCAACCCGCGATCCGGATTCACGGCGGCGGGTTGGCCCACGCATGCAAGCATCGGCAAGTCCGAAAGACTGTCGGAGTAGGCCTTGGAGCAGACTGAGTCCACATTATACTCGCGGCAGAATCGCTCGATGGCCCTCGGTTTTTCCTCCTCCGCCAACAAGGGCGGCGCGACATCCCCGGTCGCAATGCCACCCTCATACTCGAGACGGTTGCAGATTACATGATCAAATCCAAAGTACCGAACAGCGGGTGCGATGGCAAAGTCCAAGCCGCCGCTCACCAACACGAGACGGTATCCGGCCTCTCGCTCCGCTTCTACCAGCGCCCCCGCAGCGGGAAAGACCTTCGGTAGAATGTCACTCGCAAACAACTCCTCCCCGAGTTCAAAAAGCCATTCTTGCGACAGACTTCGGTACTCTCGATAAAAGACTACGTTGAACAGGCGGCGGGAATACATGTCAAGCCCGATCCACAGCGGAACCGTCGCCAGCAGTTTGCCGTACCGCCACCAGGCCTTTGCCCGGTTCGGGTGGTTCTTCGCAAAGAAGGCGTACCTTGTCACCACGTTACTGGACACAAGCGTTCCGTCGAAGTCAAAGAACGCCGCTTTCGAAACCTGATCCATCGAGTATTCAGTACGCAAGGCCCACGAGCCGAGATTGTCTCCTAGTAAAACACGCAGCGGCAGCGATGGCGGGGTCGAGCCTTGTACGAAGCTCCCTGGCCGCGGTTCCAAAGGCGGTAGTCCAGCTCCATCGAAGTTTTGCTCCCCCCTCTGCGGGTTATCTCCTCACGAATACGCTCTACCACCGTCACCGCAGAGGCGCGAATCTCGATCTCTTCCAGACTCCCCGACGCGATCAGTTCCCGCTTGGCGATACGATCGCTTAAATGAGCATCGTATTCGATAAGGCCATCCGTCCGAAGGACATGTGGCACCAGATTGTCAGCGAAGATCGTGAGCCGATCCAGATCTTCAAATCGTCCGGGGCCTTCGTGACCAAAAGCCAGCGCGAGGTCCGCCGCGGTAAGCTGAGCACGCTTGTAGAAGGGAACTTCCAGGTCGCCATAGCGCTGCACATCTCGATAGAAGGGCATTGCCGCCAGTATTTGAACCAATTTCTCAACCGACTGCTCTGCAGATTCCACGAGCCGCACAAAGCTCCCCTCGAAGCGCTCGATCAGCAAACGTCCCAGATCGTTCAGCGCCGAGGCGAACAGGCCCATCAACTCGAATGCAGTTTCGTTTTTGCGATCTTGTCCGAAGAGCGTGCTGCAACTCTCCGCCGACAACACGGCGAGTTGATCCGGTGAAAAAGGTCCGTACTCGCAGAAAGAGTCGTTCAACGATGATGCAACGGTGAAGTATCCGGATAGACCGCGACGCTTCCGCAAACCTGGGAAATACCCGGACCCGAAGTTCACGGCGTCCAACGTCAGGATGAACGCCAGAGTGGCCGGTCCCTGCCCGACATAGTGATAAGCGGGGTCAAGCTCGGCAGACCCGGCCTCTTCCATCAGCAATAAAGCCGCATACTCTGGAATCCTCTCACCGCGAATCCGAACGAACCGCGCCTGGTCTGCAACCTGCGCGCACCGCTCTCGTATCTGATGCAATCGTGATTTGACCACAACTGAACTGAAACATCCTCCTGGTCAAGCGGAGTTGACAACGACCCGGATGTTACCCGCTTGAATGATCCGCATACAGGCGGAGGAAAAACTAGCCGGCAAACAGATTCCGAAAATTCTGCCGATGCCGCCAAGCCAGAAAAGTCGTCATCAGCGCCGCGTTGCGTACGTCAGGGCCGCCAACCAGTAACGCCATCAAGATCGTAAAGAAAAGCCACGTCGAGATCGACGCGATCATCCCCGCTTCCCGCCACTTGCGGCGACTTCCCCACAACCGCACCGCCACGAAAAACACCAAAGCCGCCGCGGCCCACTTCGGGAAAAGCGCCAGCATTACACCGGCGGACGTGGCAATGCCCTTCCCTCCGCGGAACTTCAAGAAGGGCGAATAACAGTGCCCGAAGATCACCACGAACCCAAACAGCCAGCCATGGTAATAGGGGTCTTCAGGCCGCAAGAACAGCCACACCGCGAGAAAACCTTTACCAAGATCGCCGATCAGTGTTAGTACGGCGCGAGACATGTTGACCCGAAGCACGTTGTTGAAACCCGGATTGCCCGAACCCACCTTGCGAATGTCGATACCTGTACCCAGCATGGCCAAGATGGCGAACGGGATGGATCCCAGCAGGAAGCAGCCAAGCAGGCGAAGGAGGCTTTCGTTGTCAGGCATGTCTTAGTCAGGTGTCGGCGCGGGCCGATCGTCATTCATCAATCGCTCGATGGCGTTGCGCAAGGCTTGCCGTGTCTCGGTACAGCTCGCTCCGTCGAGCGGCAGAGGATCTCCGATCCGCAGGAAAGCGCTTGCCGATGAGGTCCCGTAAATCGTTGATCCGTTGCCGCCACCGGCGTAGACGGGAATCAAAGGGCAGCCGGTATCCATAACCGCCTCGATCGGCTCCAATCGAAAACTGCTGCGCTGCGGAGCTGAACCCACCGGAGAATCAGCCGCGACTACGACCGACGAGCCGCTCGCCAACGCATTTCGAATACACCGCCGCAATCGATCCGAGGTGGAGCCTCGTGCTCCATCGTCCTCCACGACCAACGACTCCATAAGGAACGCCGCGTTCCAGGTCAATCCTTCCAGCAAGCGGATGTCGCTGATCTGCACAGCTCCTCGGATGTTCTCCACGAGCGTCAAAAGCTCGGCACTCGTAGCTCGATTGGTGGCGAACAAAGATGGCGTCACTTCGACCGCTGATCCGTTTCGCTCCACGCACGTACGAATGCCCCCTACCTCGCGAAGGACTTTGACCGTGTGGCGCACAATGGCCGAAGATCCAGCCCCTGTGGGGGCAAGCCGTGCAATGAATCCGCCCGTTATCGCCACGCAAGCCGGCAACACCGCGGTTGCTCGGCCGGTAGCGAGATCGTTGGCTTTCCGAAATGCTCGATCGATCGCAGCGCTGAAATGAGAGGCCCACAAGCGCACCAGTTGAAACCAAGGTGGGTGCTTCCTCGGCCGCAACTCTCCTTGCTCGTAAAGTCGCTTTGTTTCGTTGCGGCGAATTTTCCCACTCGATGTCTTGGGAACGGCTTGCGGAGGGACAAGCTCCACAATGTCCGGCGGCAACCCCACTTCCTTGTCAACTTCGCGGGTCACCTCCAACCGCATTCGACGTTGATCCGCCGAATCACGCGAGCGCGTTTCGGCGACTACCACGAGTCGTTCCGTGCCGCTCGATGGGTCCGTCGACCCGAACGCAGCGACGCAACCACGACGAACTCCTGCGACGTCGGCAGCGGCCGCTTCAACCTCTTGCGGGATGATATTGTGGCCGGCCTTGATGATGCAGTCCTTGAGTCGCCCGGTGATGTGAACTTCGCCATTCGCCCAATAGGAGAGGTCGCCGGAATCCATCCACCCATCAGCGTCGACGACCGCAGCCGTCGCATCGGGATTGCGAAAATAGCCGCCTGTCTTCGAGGGGCCTCGGAAGAGTAACCTCCCTTGCACGCGCTCACCGACATCGCGATTACTTTCGTCGACAATCCGAACTTCGTGTTCCGGAAGTGCCCGGCCGTTCGCCACGAAGCGCAGAACGTTTGTCTCGTTGGCCGCCGCCGGAATCACTCTTCCTTCCTTCTCGAACGAAGAGCGGCAGATTCGGTCGATCGCCGGAGGCCGATTGATCGGAGGAAACGTCAGCGCCACCGACGATTCCGCCAAGCCATAGCAGGGCACGTAACTCTCGGGCCGGAAACCCCATGGCGCGAACCGTTCCGCAAAGCGCTCCAAAGTGTCCGGCAGGACGGGCTCTCCTGCATTGATCGCTACACGCCAGCGCCTCAGGTCCACGCCGTCCATTGCATCATCCGGTATCTTGCGCGCGCATAGCTCGTAAGCGAAATTCGGAGCGGGACATAGTGTGCCGCCCGAGTCGCTCAACGCCCACAGCCAACGTTCCGGCCGCGAAAGAAATGCCAGTGGTGACATCATGGTGATCGGAAACGCAAAGAACACGCTGAAAAGCCAAGACCCGATCAGTCCCATATCGTGATAGAGCGGCAGCCAACTCACCACAGCGTCATCCGGTCTCGCCTCGACCGCCCATCCGATGCCTTGTACGTTTGCGAGAACATTCTCGTGTGTGAGCACAACCCCTTTAGGGTTCCCAGTGCTGCCGGACGTGTACTGAATGAAGAAGGTATCCGCAGGTTCAACCCTTGCATGAGGGGCTCCAGACGCCCGCGACCGTAAAGCGTCCGCCGTCGTAACCTCCCGCAGGCTCGGAATCCCGAACTGCATCACGTGCGACACCGCTCTTACCGCTTCGAACGAGATCAGAAACCGCACCTCGGCATTGCGCAGAATAAGCGTCTGACGGCGGACATACTCCTCGATCTCGTTGGGCCGCGCCGGTGGATAGATCGGTACGGCGATGCCGCCCGCCAGTGCGATGCCCAGGAACGCATAGAAGAAATCCGAGCATGTGGGCAGCATTACGGCGACGGCCTCGTTGCGTTTAAGCCCTGACGCAGCCAGTCCGTCCGCGACCTGCTGTGCCTGATCCAGCAAGTGGCCGTACGTGATCTCCTCGATTTGCCCTCCGTCAAGCAAATGGACCTGTACCCGATCCGGATTTCGCTGTGCTTGCTCGCACAGAACTTCAGTGAAACTTTCCGCCTGCGTCCAAGGAGGCGGCGCGTCACCCGGCTGGTGGATTGGAGGCCGCTCAGTGTGCCGCGGCTCGTCACTTTCAAAGATCGATCGGACCCATTCCGCCGGCGTCTCTGCTCTCTGGGCAAGGGTTTCCGGGACGCGAAGACCAAGTCGCTGCTCGGTCCGCACCAGCAGTTCCACGCGCTCCAGACTCCCCAAGCCCAGGTCGCGGTCAAACGACGAGTCCGGAGCCACTCGGGCAGCGGCCTCATGAGCACCCAACTCCATGAGCAGTTCCTTGACCAGGGAGAGGGTTTCTTGCTCGACCTGAGAGCGCTCAAGCGTTTCGACAGGCATGATGCTGGGCGGACTTACAGTTTACCGTTGAACTCGACCGTCGGCCCACCGGCCAATCCCCCCACCCGGCATACAATCCGCCAACCACCGCCGGTCTCAATTGCCTCGACTCTTGAACCGAGGGGTTCCTGATGCAAGAAGCACTTCTTCTGCACGGTTATCGCATAACGCAACGCTTACCGTGGGTGCGGCATCCTGGGGCGCACTCTTCCCTGCAACGAGCTGACGGTATAAGAACCGGGACAAAGCAATGCCTTTCCCAGAAAGTTCGAGCAATCGAGAAATGGGGGAGTTGCTTCAGTCGCCAGATGAGCAGGCCGTTACCGTACACGGAGAAGACGAGGTCATGCACCAAGTTCACACGCCGGCGATCGAGGTCACCCAGCCTGCATTTCTTCACCACGCGGCGAGGCGAAGTGCGTGAGAGGGCCGTCAGGACCAGGCGCGCGCCGCTTGGCGCGCGCAGGCGTACTTGAACAGTACGTTGAGCACGGCAAGCAAGCGCAACGAAGTCATGGCGGTCGTATCGTGTGCTTCGACCGTCGAGTGGTGAGAAATGCAGGCTAGCTCAGTCCAAACCTGCGGTCGTAATGCTTTTTTCGGAAATGGAGCTCAGCGTGTCGGCATAGGACGAGATGCCCTTGAAAAGCGCCTCTGCCACTTTGTCACGGTAGGCGCTGGTCTTGAGAAGCTTTTCGTCGGTGGTATTGCTCAGGAAGGAAACTTCGGCCAGCACGGCCGGCATTTTCGCATCCATCAGCACCAGCATCGGTGCTTTGCGAACGCCCCGGTCGCGCAAGCCTCGTGTCTGCTTGGAAAGAGTGCCGTAAAGCGCCGACTGCACTTTTGAGGCGAATTCGCGAGACTCGGAAAGATTCTCGTTACGCGTGATCTTGGCCACGAGGTTCTCCAACTCATGAACCGAACGCTCGGCGGCCGCATTCTCGCGAGCCGCCACCGCCATCGCCCAGGAATCTGTCGTCAGATTGAGGTAATAGGTCTCGATGCCTCGAACGGACCGCTGCCGTGCCGAGTTCGCGTGGATGGAAATGAACAGGTCGGCCTGTGCCTGATTTGCTATCCGTGTCCGTTCGCGCAGTGGCACGAAGCGGTCATCCGTACGTGTATAGATGACTTCGCTGCCCAGCCGCTCTTCGATCAGGCTGCCCAGCCGTTGCGCCAAGTCGTTGACCAGATCCTTCTCACGGAGATTACCCGTTCCGATCGTGCCTGTGTCGTGCCCGCCATGACCCGGATCGATCACCACCTTGCCTACCTTGAGACCCAGTGTCCGGATCAGGTTTCTCGTGCCCGAGCTTGTCGCCTTGGCAGGCTTCGGCGATGGCAGGTCGAGCACAGACGGCAGCGTGCTTATTTCGGCCGTCGGTTTCGGAGCGGCCGGTGGCACAAGTTTCGCCAGCACGATCTGCTCTTGCCGCGAGCCGAGATCAACCTTCGCTCGCCCGACCGACGACTCGGCCACAACCGGAGGCGCCTCTGCCTGCACAGCGCGCTTCGTCAAGATAGGCAGTTCCACACGAACCGGCTCGAATCTCTCTTTCATCGGTCTCGCCGAGTCCGCTTCTTCCAAGAAAGCCGGGATGATCTCCTCCGACGTTACCTTTGGCCGCCCGGCGAACTCTCCGGTTTCGAGCGGCTCGCTTTCCTGATCTATCAACGCGCTATCTTGCGAAACCGGTTGGGCAAGCCCGTCTCTGGGAGTTGGTGAAACCTCCTCCGCTGTATTTACCGAAGCAATCCGATCTGCTTCGGAGCGCCCTTCGTCTTCGGCCTTGTTTGCCACCTGCGGGACCGACGCCGCAACCGGATTCCCCGCCGGCGCCTCCTGCGGTTTCCGGTGCATCTCGACGACCAGCCGCGGCGGGTTGGTGAGCCATGACGTTGTAAAGTTCGGCTGAAAATCAAGGTCAAAAACCACCCGGGCCACTTCGCGATGATTCTGGCCGGCACGAACACGCTGCACCAGGCCGTCCTCGATCTTGATCGTCGAAGTGGGACGTAGCGAGGGATCGAGCCGCGCACCGACAAAATCGAAGAACAGCCGCTCAGGTGCTCGAATGCGTTCGTAACGAATATCAGTCGGGCCGTCCAATTCGATGACGACGCGCGTGTAGTCCTTCTGCGACCAATGCCGTATCCGGCGCAGCACCGCATGGCGCCCAGTCCGCTGCTCCGTCGAACGAAACTCTACCGGAAGCGGGATCTTCCCTCCCGTTTCCTTGACCGGCGCCGGCTCGGGGGCGGCCTCGTGCTTCGTGGGAATATCTATTCCCATCCCGCGCAATGAAGCCACCGCCTTTGACCTGAAGGGGCTTTTCAGGAACCGGGAGGCAAGGGCACGGTAAGCGCTTACGGCCTTGTCGCGGTACGACGGATCTTTGAAGCGCTCGCTCAGTGCCTCATACAGTTCGCCGGTGACGAGCAGGCCATGGTCATTCTTCGGATGTTTCGGATTTGCTTTGGCAACCTTCTCGAAAGCACCGATCACCAACAAATACTGTTTCGGACCCAACTCGTAAGTGGGAACCGATCGCAGGTCATCGAGCAGCAGCTCGGCGCGGGAGTACGCAGCGGACACGGGCCCACCCGTCTTCGCGGCGAAGGCAGACAGCGGCGCACAGAGCAGCGCCAGCATTCCCGCCGCCCGGACGCAGTCGCCCGGACGTATCTGCCGGAACATCGACATAACCGGCTCTTCAACGCATCTCGAAAACGAGAGTTCCGTCTGGGTCCACGCTAAGAGTTACGTGATCCTCTTCGGGAACCTCGTCCGAGATACCACCCAAGGACCCGTACCATCGACGCACGCGGTCGACATAGTCTTCCGTCTCTCGATACGGTGGGACACCGCCATATCGGTCAACGGCGCCTTCACCGGCGTTATACGCCGCCAAGGCCCGTATGCGATCGCCTTCATACCGGTCCATGAGATGACGGAGATACTTCACTCCGCCCTCGACATTTTCTGCGGGATCGAAAATGTCTTTTACCCCGAACCGCAACGCGGTTCCGGGCATCAACTGCATCAGCCCGCATGCCCCCTTGACGGAGACAGCGAACACGTCATAGTTGCTCTCCTGCCGGATCACCGCGTGAATCAAGTCCGTATTCACGTTGTGCCGGAGGCCGGCTTTTTGCACCAGGAAATCAATATCTACAACCGTGCGACCTTGGACAACCGTACTCCCTGCTGCGCCAGCCGATCCGCCCGAAGTCTGCGTTGAACGCCGAACCAGCGACGTGACCCTCGTCAATCGCCCCGTCTCGGCGTCCTCACGAACCTCGTACCGGCGAACCCTGGACGACCCTTGAGACATGCCGCCGGCCCCCAAGATAGAAGGCGCCAGAAGCAGTAGCCCCAAACTGATCGCCCAATGCTTATAAAACAATATCATAGTGAATGTTCTGAAGGCAACCAGTTTCCTTTCAACAGGTTAACCTTCCTTGAGCCTTCACGGCACGGTTCCGGCGTTCCCGATCCGACAAAATACGCAACATGTCGCGTCCGCCGGCCTGCCATGCCACAACTTGTGGCAACGCTGATCGGAGCCATCAAGCAACGCATAGTCGTCCCAAATGCAGCTTTAGTGAAAAGACGTTTGACCAACCTGTTTGGACGAATCACTGTCTCGAGACGCTCCGCGCCAAGCCTTTGTTAGAATCCCCGCCATGAATCGGCTCTTCCCCTTCATCGTCCTGCTCATCCTGTCGGCCTGCGGTGACCGCATCGAAACCATTTCGGAATCACGCCAAGCCACCGGCGTCAAGATTGGCGAGGTATCCGACACCTCCGCTATTGTCTGGATGCGTGTCACTGAGAAAGCCGAACGCCGCAGTGACGGGATCGAGCGCCGAGGCCGCGTCCAGCCCCTCGATCCCGAACTGAAGCCCCGTGACCTGGAGGGCAGCGCCCCGGGGGCGCGCGGTCAAGTTCGCCTCCGTTACGGGATCTCGGAAGACCTGAGCGACGCGGTCGGGACCGACTGGGTCGTCGTCTCCGCCGAGCGCGACTACACTCATCACTTCCTGCTCACGGGCCTCGAACCGGCCACCGTATATCACTACTCAGCCGAAACCGCCGGTCCGGAAGGAGCTCCACTCCACCAACCGCTCAGGGGACGATTCGAAACCGCCCCGCCCGCCGACCAATACGGCGACGTCACGTTCACCGTGATGACGGGCCAGAAGTATGTCTCCGCTGACCATCCTGACGGATACATGTTCTACGACGCCATGGCCGCTCTCGAGCCGAAATTTCTCGTCCCGACCGGCGACACCGTCTACTACGACAGCGACGACCCACGCGCCACCAACATCGATCTCGCCCGCTATCACTGGCACCGCATGTACAGCTACCCGAAGGCGATCTCCTTCCATCTGCAAGTTCCCGGCTACTGGGAAAAGGACGACCATGACACCTTCTTCAACGACGGCTGGCCGAACCAACAGGTCGATGTCATGGGAACTTTCAATTTTGAAGAAGGCCTGCGGGTCTACCGCGAGCAGCTCCCCATGAGCGAAAAGCACTACCGCACTTTCCGCTGGGGCAAGGGCCTGCAGGTCTGGTTCACCGAAGGACGTGACTTCCGCTCACCCAACACCGATCCCGACGGACCCGAAAAGACCATCTGGGGAGCCGAACAGAAACGATGGCTCAAGGAAACCCTGCTCGCCAGTGATGCCGACTGGAAAATCCTGGTCAGTCCGACTCCCATCGTCGGCCCCGACCGCGAAAACAAGCACGACAATCATTCGAACGACAATTTCACCCACGAGGGCGACGAGTTCCGCAGCTTCGTCAAAGAGCACATGCCGGACAACTTCTTCGTCGCCTGTGGAGACCGCCACTGGCAGTACCACTCGATCCACCCCAAGACCGGGCTCCACGAATTCTCGAGCGGCCCGGCCAGTGACGACCATGCCGGCGGCTCCCCCGGCTTCGACCCCGAATACCATCAATTCCACCGCGAGCTCGGAGGCTTCCTGGCCGTCACCGCCAAGCGCGAAGCAGATCAAAGCACCCTGACCTTCCGCTTCCACGCCGTCGACGGCAATGTCGAGTACGAGTATTCGCGTTCACAACCCGCCAACTGACAGGCTGTCTCTAACCTGCATTTCTCACCACCCGACGGTCGAAGCACGCGATAGGACCGCCATGACTTCGTTGCGCTTGCTTACCGTGCTCAACGTACTGTTCGAGTACGCCTGCGCGCGCCAAGCGGCTCGCGCCTCGTCCTGACGGCCCTCTCACCCACTTCACCTCGCCACGTGGTGAGACATGCAGGCTAAACCCGCAATACAAGTCTTTTGGAATCATGGTGCTGGAGGTGGGGGTCGAACCCACATGCCCAGTGAAGGGCGCTGGATTTTGAGTCCAGTGCGTCTGCCAGTTCCGCCACTCCAGCAGGCCGGCGGCCGTGGCGGCATGGCGCCGCCGCCGCTCACGCTATTGTAACGGACGACCAACGGAGCGCCCATGAATGCCAGCGGCAACGCGCCGCGTGTGTGTTCGCCTCGGCCGGATCGAGCTTGCAAGAGGAATCCATTCGCCCTGTGCTGCGGCCTGGAAGCTGCTGCTACAATGGGGCTTCTTCAGATCAGGCTTCATTTCTCACGACGTGGCGATGCGAAGTGCGTGAGAGGGCCGTCAGAAAGTAGCGCGAGCCGCTTGGCGCGCGCGGATGCGCTTGACCGTACATCAAGCACGGCAAGCAAGCGCAAGGAAGTCATGGCGGTCCTGTTTCGCGCTTCGGCTGCCGGCCAGTGAGAGATGCAGGCCAGGCCCAACAAGGTATCCTCGATGCTCCCCGCATTTCTCGTCCCTGAAACAACGATTGATTCCAATGGCACAACGGACCCGATCGACCTCGGCGAATCCGCCGGCCATAGGCTCCTGCTGACTCTCGGCATTCTCGATATCGTCGAGCAAGAGAGTTTTGACATTGCCATCTGGGGCTCAGAGGACGGCGAGGAGTGGGGCGAGAAACCGATTCGCTCCTTCCCTCAGAAATTCTACGCCGGGACTTACCAGATCCTTTGCCCGCTCGATGCGAGCCCCGAGGTCCGCTACCTGCGCGTCGAGTGGAAAGTCCATCGCTGGGGCGTGGGAGAGACCACGCCGATGTTCAAGTTCTACCTCTTTGCCGAACTCTTCGCGGCATACGCGCCAAAGAAGACTGCTTGACAGTCCGTGGTGAAACCCCGCGCAGCACCGTGAACGGCTTCGCTCAACGTTACTTCACGTTGCAACCCGCTACAAGAAGGAGCCATTCCAAGGCGTAGGAGAAAAGCAAAACTAGCCGACTTGCGGGTCGGCCCAGCGCAACACGCGCCGCTGTTCGGCATCGCGGAACTCGCCCGTTGAGATCAGGACGAGATCGAAGATCACTCCGACGGAAAGGAAGCCCAGCGTAAACAGCCAAAGTAGCCCCGTGCCGACCTTGCCGACGTAGAAGCGGTGCAACCCCAGGAATCCTAGAATCAGGCAAAGCAGGAGTGCGGCCAGACGGTTGTAGGGCGAGGGGTTGGGGTCTACGGGCCGTTGAGGAGGTGGTGTGGGCGGGACGCGGCGGTCCCAACCGCAGGCGTGGCAAAACTTGTCGCTGCGGTCCATCTCCGCACCGCAGGCGACACAAAAAACGGTCTTCGTCTTGGGGGCAGATTCCTCTTGCGGGTCCGCTGCATCGGCGGGGCCGGCCTCTGCCTGGCCGGAAAAATGCTTCGGTTGCTTCGCGTACCGTGGAGACGTGGTGTCGTCATCAATGGGCAGGTCTTTCGTCGCCGGGCTGGCTGGCGTGGCCGATTCCGGCTCGGCCTCCCGCAACGCTTCTTCCGTCGCCGGTTTGTCCTCATCCTGCTGGTCCACGACCGCCCCGGAAATCGTTTCCTGTTGACCGTCCCCCGTGTCAGGCGTACGGGTTCCGTGTTTGCTCATTCGATGGCGCCTCTCTGCTCAAGAATACGCGAGCAATCACCGAAGGTTCCCTTGAAGAAAATCTTAGCCTGCATTTCTCACCACGTGGCGAGGCGAAGTGCGTGAGAGGGCTGTCAGGACGAGGCGCGAGCCGCTTGGCGCGCGCAGGCGTACTTGAACAGTACGTTGAGCACGGCAAGCAAGCGTAACGAAGTCGTGGCGGCCCTATGGCGTGCTTCGACCGTCGGGTGGTGAGAAATGCAGGTTAGTGACACTCCATCTTGCCCGCGGCTCTTCATCTATTCCTTGCGTCCAAGGCAATCCTCAATGCTTTACGGGCAACCGTTGTCAGGGGCATCTCCTCGAGACGCTGCTCCGGCACCCAACGGTAGCAGGCAGGCGCCCTCCCCTCGATCTTCGAGCTGTAGACCGATCCCCGGTAGGAGCGGAACGTAATGCCATGACGGAAGTTCCCGAGATGCTCGCCGCGACGGATGCCGAGAGCATCGAAGCAATCGTCTGCGAGCGCCGCGCCCGTTACTTCCGGCAGTTCCCAAAAGCCGGGCATGAGGTCGCAGTCCTCAGGGCGCTCCCGCATGAGATAGTGTGAGCCGCGTCTGACGACAGCGACCGCCATCTCGAGTTTGACCGATCGCTCCTTGATGGCCTTGACCGGTCGTAATCCCTGTACTCCCTGCCTGCGTGCCTGGCAGGCGTCCCTCAGAGGACACGACATGCAGCCAGGATTGCGCAGCGTGCAGACGGTTGCGCCGAGTTCCATAACGGCTTGATTGAACAGGCCGAAACGACGGGACGCTCCGGCCTCGCCGAGAGTCTGCATCCTGCGCCGCAACCTCTCCTTCGTCTCGGTGCGGCTCACCTCGCCGCTCTCGTTGATGAACCGGCTCATCACACGGATCACATTCCCGTCGACCACCGCATGAGCACGGTTGAACGAAATACTCGCAATGGCGGCAGCCGTGTAGGGGCCGATTCCCGGAAGCGCCAGTAGTCCGTCATAGGAGTCGGGAAACACGCCGCCATGTTCGGTGACAATCACCTTCGCCGCCTGCTGCATCTGACGGGCGCGGCGGTAGTAGCCAAGGCCGCTCCACACTGCCAGTAATTTGGCTTCGGGTGCGCCTGCCAATGCATGGACGTCCGGAAACTCCTTGAGAAACCGCTCGTAGTAAGGCAGAGCCGTGGTGACGCGGGTCTGTTGCAGCATGACCTCCGAAACCCAGATCGGATACGGGTCTTTGGTTCGGCGCCAGGGCAGGTCGCGATGGTGACGGCGGTACCAGCGGAGCAGCGCGCCGACGAGCTTCTTGTCGCGGGCCATGTCGGCTGGACGGATCATTCTACTCGCGAAAGGACTTTCGGATCGTCGTAGCTCATCTGCGTGCTGGGGGCCACGCTGATTTCTTCCGGACAGGCCGCTTCGCGGTCGCAGGTATCGGTAATCGGACTGGAGCCGTTGTGTCACCCAGTCCAAGAGTGTTGGCGTCTCCCAAAGGAATCAGACAAGCCTGCTGCAAAGCCGGGTTGATTTTCGTTGGGACACAACCCTCTGTGGAGCCTTCCATCGTACCGCGCTGGCTCTCCTGGCCTGAAACACCCCTCGGATCGAGCGGCGTTAACGCCAACCCGAATGTTTCCCGCTTGAATGATCCGCGCAGGGGCCGAGTAAAAACCAGCCTCCATTACTTACCGATTGGCGTGGAGAAGTGCACGCGGGTCACCAGATACGAATCACGGCCGTTCAACCGCCTTAGCCTGCATTTCTCACCACGTGGTGAGGCGAAGTGCGTGAGAGGGCCGTCAGGACGAGGCGCAAGCCGGACGGAGGAAAAAGGCGCGAGCTGCTTGGCGCGCGCAGGCGTACTTGAACAGTACGTTGAGCACGGCAAGCAAGCGCAACGAAGTCATGGCGGTCATACCACGTGCTTCGACCGTCGGGTGGTGAGAAAGGCAGGTTAACACCCTTGTCCTGATATTGCGCTCTGCGCTTCTCTGCATCCAGCCTCAAGTTGACTTTAGGCGAAATCTCACAGATCATTAAAAGTCCCTTCCGAAGCGCCGCCGTTCAGCGGGCAGGTCTTGGAACGGCTGAGCATCAAGTTGTCTGCAGCAAAAACATCGTAATCATGGAATTACTGAATCACGACGTTCTGATCGTGGGTGGTGGTGGAGCCGGTTTGCGGGCGGCGATCGCCATTGGTGAGGCCAATGCGGACCTGAGCGTGGGGGTCGTTTCGAAGGTCTACCCGATGCGCTCGCACACGGTTTCCGCAGAAGGTGGATCGGCCGCGGTCATCAAGTCCAACGACAGCCTGGACGCCCATATCTACGACACCATATCGGGGGCCGATTGGTTGGCCGACCAGGACGCGGTCGAGTCCTTCGTCAACGAAGCTCCGGCAGAGATGATTCAGCTCGAGCACTGGGGATGCCCCTGGAGCCGCGATGCGGACGGCAGCGTGGCGGTGCGTCCATTTGGCGGCATGAAGATCGAGCGGACCTGGTTCGCCGCCGACAAGACCGGCTTCCACATGCTCCATACGCTCTTCCAGACGGCGCTGAAGTACAACAACATCACCCGATACGACGAATGGTTCGTAACCCGCCTGCTGACTCACGACGGGCGTTGCCAGGGAGTGGCGGCGCTGGAACTGCGCACCGGTCAGATTCGTCCCATCGCGGCTAAGGCGGTCATTCTCTGCACGGGCGGAGGAGGGCGGATATTTCCCTTCACGACCAACGCGGCCATCAAGAGTGGCGACGGTATGGCCCTTGCCTACCGAGCCGGCGTTGCCCTCAAGGACATGGAGTTTGTCCAGTACCATCCCACCGGCCTGCCGGGAACCGGAATCCTGATCACTGAGGCCTCCCGAGGGGAAGGGGGCATCCTTCTGAACAAAGACGGATACCGCTATCTCCAGGATTACGACCTGGGCGAGCCGCTTGACGTCAGTGACCCCAGCCACCCGCGCAAGAGGACGATGGAGCTCGGGCCTCGCGACCGCCTCTCTCAGGCATTCATGAAGGAACGGGAGAAGGGCCTCACGCTGGAAGGACCCTATGGCGATTATGTCTGTCTCGATCTCCGCCATATGGGTGAGAAGAAGATCGACAAGAAGATTCCTTTCGTTCGTGAATTGTGCCGCAACTATGTGGGGATCGACCCCGTCCATGAGTTGGTTCCCGTGCGCCCCGTGGTCCACTACATGATGGGTGGAGTGCACACCAACATCAATGGAGAGACTCCCCTGGCGGGACTCTTTGCGGCGGGCGAATGTGCCTGCGTGAGTATCAACGGCGCCAACCGGCTTGGTTCCAATTCGCTCACGGAACTTCTGGTGTTCGGGGCGCGTGCGGCTCGGGCGGCGGTTCGGTTCAGTGCCCGTCAGGACTCCGTTGCGGTCGAGGAAATCCAGGCTCAGTGCCAAGCTGAACAACAACGAATTCGAGACCGCTTCTTTCAGCCGAAAGGCGGCAAGGAAACGATTGCCGGACTTCGAGCGGAACTGACCCGGACGATGGAAAGCGGGGCCGGCATCTATCGAACCGAAGATTCGCTGAGGGCCGCCTGCGCTCTGATCGGGCAACTGAAAGAGCGGTTCCGGGAGGTCGAGCTGGCGGATCATAGCCTCACCTTCAACACGGAGCTGACCGCCGCGCTGGAACTGGAATTTATGATCGACGCGTCCGAGGCGGTTGCCCACAGCGCCTTGATGCGGACTGAATCACGCGGCTCTCATCAACGCACCGACTATCCCCAACGCGATGATGAGCGATTTCTCAAACATTCATTGGCTTATCAGACCGAAAACGACCCGCGCATCGAATATCTGGATGTGGTGGTGACCCGCTGGCCTCCTGCAGAACGCAAGTACGGTAGTCCGGTTGATGGCAAAGGGGGGAAAGGCGATTGACGGAGGATGGGTGAAGAACGCCCCGTGAACATATGCCCGAAAAGACAATGACTTTGGAAGTCTTCCGCTATCAGCCTGATGAGGAAGAACATCCCCGATACCAGAACTACGAGGTCCCCTACCGCGAGGACTGGGTGGTGCTCGACGCCCTCAATCACATCAAGGACGAGATCGACGGTACGCTTTCCTATCGCTGGTCTTGCCGCATGGGTGTTTGCGGCAGTTGCGGCATGATGGTCAATGGCGACCCTAAACTTACTTGCGCCACCTTCCTGCGAGACTACTATCCGAGCGCGATTCGGGTTGAGCCGCTCAACTACTTCCCCGTGATCCGGGATCTCATCATCAACATGGAGGACTTCTTGCACAAGCTGGATGACGTGCAGGCGTGGCTCATCCCAAAACAGGAAAAGACGGTCGAGGAAGGCGAGTATCTGCAGTCACCGGCAGAACTGGCCCATTTCAAACAATTCAGCATGTGCATCAACTGCATGCTCTGTTACGCAGCCTGTCCGGTTTACGGTCATAGCCAGGAGTTTCTGGGACCGGCAGCCATCGCACTGGCCCAGCGTTACAACCTCGACTCGCGAGACGGCGCTGCCGAGAGCAGAGCTGATGTGATTTTTCAGGATGTGGGAATCTGGGAGTGCACTTTCGTGGGAGACTGCTCACGTGTGTGTCCGAAGAATGTCGATCCGGCCGGAGCCATCCAGCAGGCCAAGGTTACTCACACCAAGCAGTTTATGAAGGAGCTGTTGGCGCCTTGGGGGAACAGATAGGACGAAGCGCCGTGCAGGAACCGCGAGCCGGGCGGCGATTTGGGAAACAGAGATGAGCGACGGAACTTCACGACTCGGGGCCGCGCCAGGTGGGAAAAGCAAGGAATATCTTCGTCCTGTGCCGTCCACTTGGTGGTTGAAGCGGAAGACCTATTTCCTGTTCATGGTTCGCGAACTGACATGCGTAGCCGTGGGAGGGTACGCCGCGCTGCTGCTGGTGCTGGCGGCCTCGGCCCACAACCCGGATTCGTTCCACTCTGTCTTCTCCTGGTTGAGTGCGTCCCGATGGAGCGTCGTTCTGCACGCGATAGCGCTGCCGTTGGTCCTGTATCACAGCATCACCTGGTTTAACCTGACACCCAAGGCGATGGTCGTCTGGCGGGGAGAAGAACGGTTGAGCCCCGTCCTGATCGCGGGCTCGAATTATGTTGCGTGGGTGGTCGTCTCGGTTTTGATCGCCTGGATCGCATTGAGGTAAGCGATGGCCAAGTCGAATGAGCCGCTCTTTTGGTCCCTCTTCTCGGCAGGAGGTGTCGTGGCCGCCTTCTTCGTCCCGGTCACCCTCATCTTGACCGGAGTTGCCGTGCCCGCAGGCTGGATCAAAGAGGACGATCTGCTTCTGCTGGTCCGCCATCCCCTGGCTCGGGTCTATCTGTTCGTGCTGATTTCACTCCCCCTGTTCCATTGGGCTCACCGATTCCGCTACGTGGCGGCGGACTTGGGCCTGAAAGTTCTCGGTGTTGCGCTGCCCATCGTCTGCTACGGTGCGGCGATCCTGGGGACAGCCCTGGCCGCATACGTTCTGGCGAGGCTCTAACCTGTATTTCTCACCACTTGGCGGCGAAGCGAAGTGCCTGCCTGCTGCCGGCAGGCGAATCACCGCCTTTACGGTTCACCCGCCCTCAGACATTTCTTCTGAAGCAAACCAGGCCGCCGCCGACGGTTTTCACGAATCACGGCTTTTTATGGAAGTACTGCTACTCCTGGCCCTTCTTGAAAATGATCTCGTCGATGAGGCCGTATTCCTTGGACTGCTCGGCGCCCAGAATGAAATCGCGCTCGACGTCTTTGTTGATCGTCTCCACGTCTTGGCCGGTGTGGTTGGCGAGGATCGTATTGAGCTTTTCCCGCATCCGCAAAATCTCGCGAGCGTGGATATCGATGTCGGTTGCCTGGCCGGCAAGCCCGCTCATCGAAGGCTGATGCAGCAGGATCCGGGAATTGGGCAGGGCGTAGCGCTTGCCCTTGGCGCCCGCGGCCAGCAGAACCGCCGCCATCGATGCGGCCTGGCCGATGCAGACCGTTGTGATGTCGGGGCGCACGAACTGCATCGTGTCGTAGATCGCCATGCCTGCGGTGATCGAGCCTCCGGGCGAGTTGATGTACAGCCAGATGTCCCGGTCGGGATTCTCCGCTTCCAGGAACAGCAACTGGGCCGTGATGAGATTGGAGATGCTGTCGTCGATCGGGAATCCGACGAAGATGATGTTGTCGCGCAACAGCCGCGAGTAGATGTCGTACGCGCGCTCGCCGCGGCTGGTCTGCTCCACCACCATGGGGACCAATCCGGCCTGTGATTCGTTCATTGCGACCATGCCTCCTGACCTGAAATATCCAGCGATTCAAGCAGCGTTGTCAACGGCCCGGATGTTTCCCGCTTGAATGATCCATGCACGGGCGGAGGAAAAACTTGCCCTGACGCCATCAGTTGCCGCTCTCGCCGCTTCCCGATTCGACGGGAGCGTCGACCTTCTGAGCCTCGTCAAAAAGAAAGTCCAGCGTCTTGTCATTGCGCATCTGCGAGCGGACTCGATCGAGTGTGCCGTTCTCCACCAGCTCGGCGCGAGCGGCCGACACGCTCTTCTTCTGTCGTTCCGCGTATTGCCTGATGGGTTCGTCCAACTCGTCGCTCCCCACCTGGATATCTTCCTCGTCGGCGATGCGCTCGAGGATGAGGCTGGTGCGCACATACCGCTCGGCAAGCGGTTTTTCTCTCTCTAGAACCTGCCGCCAGTCGAGGTCAAGTAACGGCGAGTCGAGTGGTTCTTGCTCTTGCATCTCGCGTAAGCGGCGCTCGGCCTGTGTCGCGGCCTGCTGCTCGACCATCGTCTCGGGAACCGGAAATCGATGGCGCTCGACAAGCGTGTCGATGAGCTTTCTTTTAGCGGCGCCAGCGGCGATTCGCCTGCGATGAGCGCCGATCGCCTCGCGAATCTGGTTCTTCAACTCTTCCAGCGACGAATATTCTCCGGCTTCCTGCGCGAAATCGTCGTCGAGTTCCGGAAGCTCCTTCTCGCGCATCTCCAGGACCTCGGCGCGAAATGCCAGCGTCTTGCCCGCCAGTTTCTCGGTGCCGTAGTCGGCGGGGTATTTCACGTTGAACTCGGCCGTATCGCCGGGGCTCTTCCCCCGCAGGTTCTCCGAAAACTCCGGTAGCGTCTCGGCCTCCCCGATCGTGATCATCATCTCGTTCTGCTCGACCTTCGGGCCGCCGCCGAGCGGCTCGCCGGTCAGCTTCAGCACGGCGATGTCGCCGTCCGCAAGCGGCCGCGGGTCGAGGTTGCGGTAACTTGCATTCCGTTCGCGGAGGTGTTCCAACTCGTGGTTCACCTCATCGTCAAGGACTTCAGGCTCGCTGTAGGGAACCTCGATGCGCCGGTACTCGCCAAGTTCGAACTCCGGGTAGATGTCGAACTCGGTTTGGAACTTGACCGGTTCGCCATTTTCAAAGTGCAGGTCGGTCAAGTTGGGCGAGCCGACGACCTTGAACCCCTCTTCCCGGGCCTTGTCCCAGAAAACTCGCGGCAACAGGTTCTTCAGAACCTCTTCCTTGATGTCTTTCCAATAACGGCTGCGCACCAATGCGGCCGGGGCCTTCCCGGGACGAAAGCCGGGCAGACGAGCCTGCCGGCGGTATCCGTTGACGACCTTGGCGACATCCTTTTCGACGTCCGCCCACTCGACCGTGAATTCGAGTTCGCGCCTGCAGGTTTCGGCCTCGGCCATCAGGGAACCAACCGTGAAATAAGGCTGAGAGATGCCCTCGGCGGACCGCTCGGAGGTCCCTTGCGCAAGGAACGACGCTTCCGACTTGCCGGAACGACTTGAACGTGGATGTCGTGGAGAACCGTGCTCTCGACCTGAACAACCATCTTATCGCAGAGAGCCGCGGCCGACATCTCAACCTGCATGTCTCACCACCTGGCGAGGCGCAGTGCATGAGAGGGCCGCCATGACAAGGCACCCTCGCCGGTAAAGCGGCCTTCAAGGTTCTACACGCATCACGAATCAGGGCTAGTGACGCTTTTTTCGAGACGAGGCCTTATTGCAAGCTCCCCTGGAGCAACGGCCGTACCGCCTGCCTGGGTTTTGGGGTCACGAATCACGAGACACGAACCACGGCTTTTTTTTCGCGTGCTCCGGCCGTCATGTGGTGAGAAATGCAGGCTCACCTCCCTCAGGAGCTGTTCACCGCCTGCAGGAGACCTCGGATATAGCCGTGAGTGAACGTCCGGCCGATATGCCCCCACCCTGAATCGCCCTCGACTCTCGGCGTGTGATCGGAAACGAACGGGCCATTGAACCCTGCGGCCCGATACGCCTTCATCGCCTCGAGCATGTCGATATCGCCCTCGTCCACGAAGACCTCTCGATACTTCGGCACCGTGCCGCGCACGGAGCGGAAGTGAACCAGCTTGATGCGATCCCGGGACGCGAAATAGTGAATGTCCTTCAGGACGTTCACTCCCATCTCGGTGATCGTTCCCTGACAGAACGTGATGCCGTTGTAGCGGCTCGGAATTTCGCGAAGCAACCGCCGGAGCGAGTCCGTGTGGTGAAAGATCCGAGCGGCGCCGCGCATGTTTTTTACCGGCGGGTCATTCGGATGCATCGTGAGTTGCACGTCCGCTCTCTCGGCCGCTTCGACGATGGGCTTCGTGAAGTACAGGAAGCGCTCCCACATTTCGCTCTCGCTGACCTCTCCCACCTCCGGAAACGGCCCGCGGTCGGCGACGCGGCTGTAGTCGAAGGCCTTGAGGCTCGCCCCGCCGCGGCCTTCCAGCCGGTAGTACCCGACGCGGTGATCCCAATAGAAGTCCGGCCAGAAGCGCCACTCCATCGTCCGCACCCCGGCCTCGCCGGTAGCCTGAATCGTGCGGATCACGTTCTCGATCTCTTCGTTGCGGCCCGGCCGGCCGAACCGCGCGTTCGTATACAACCCGATCGGAATCATCATCGACACCAGCTCGACGCCCGCCGCGTCGCACTTGCGCTTGTGATAGAGCACGTCGTCCTTTGTCCAGTAGCCCTTGCGGCTCGCATCAACGTGATCCGTCCCTTGAAAAACCGCATGCTTCAGCCCAAGCTGCTTGAGCCAACGCAGCGTTTCGTACTCGACGTTATGCAGGTTCTCAGAAACGATGGGATTCCAATCGCCCCGGCGGTCAGCCGCCGCGGATGGCGCCAGCAGCGGTGTCGCTCCGGCGGCGGCAAGGAAGGTGCGTCGCGTGGTTTTCATCGGCGCCTCTCAGAGCAAGAGTACGAGATGCTTCGTCCAAAGGCAATCCGAGGATGCCGTTCGTCCGCCCCCCTCCTGCAACACGGCCTTGAAGGTTTCTCACGAATCACGAGACACAGCCGTAACGCAAGCTGCCTTGGAGCAACGGCCGTACCACCTGCTTGGATTTTTGGGGCACGAATCACGAGACACGAATCACGGCTTTTCTCGCGTGCTTCGGCCGTCCGGCGCCGGGGCGATTCAAGCTCTGGGGTAGAATGGGTCCATGAAGTGCCCCCCCTCCGCAGGCGCAATGCTTGTGCTTGGAGTGCTGGTTCTCGCGGCTGCCCTGGGAACCCGGGCAGCCCACGCCCAGCAAGGCGGCTTCTTCGAGCCCGAGCCGGAACCCGCCACCGAGGGAACACCGCCTGAAAACGCCCTCGACAAGACGGATCTGGAGTTCTTTCTACGCCATCTCTATGTCATGAACTCCGAAATCGACTTCGAGATCAGTGACTACAAGCCGTCATCCATCGAAGGCCTGATGGAAGTCACTCTCACGGCGACCCAGGGAAACCGTACGCATCAGCGCTCTTACTTCGTCTCGAAGGATGGCGGAAGCATCATCGAGGGACGGTCCTACGACATAACGGAAAACCCGTTTCACGAGAACCTCGAAAAGCTCTCCAATCTGGGCCGGCCCGCCTTCGGCAAGGAGGGCGCGCCTGTCGTCATCGCCGTTTTCAGCGACTTCCAGTGTCCCTATTGCGCCAAGGAAGCCAAGGTTCTGCGAACTCAGGTGGCCCAAGACTATCCCGACAACGTGCGGGTCTACTTTCACGACTATCCGCTGAAGAGGCATAAGTGGGCTTACCAGGCCGCGGTCGCCGGGCAATGCATTCAGCAACTCGACCCGCAAGCCTTCTGGACATATCACGACTGGATCTTTGAGAACCAGCGCTCGATCACCGAGCAGAATCTCGACGACAAGGTCGGAGAGTTCGCCTCCACACACGGTCTAGACACGGTGAAGCTGTCTCCCTGCATAACCCAACAGGAGACAAGACCCGGTGTCGATGAGTCCATCCGGCTGGGGAGAGATCTGGGCATCCGCTCCACTCCCACCATGTACGTGAACGGCCGCCGGCTCACCGGCAATGTCCGCTGGGCGCAGATCAAGCAAGTCATCGACTACGAAATCGCTTACCAGAAAGTCACCAACAACGCCGGAGACGATTGCGGCTGCCAGGTCGAACTCGACATCCCCGGCCGCAACTAGCGAGGAAGTCCTCAGACCGACAAGCGGGATGTCTGATCGCCTCGTGAACTGGACTCAAATGTGAACCTTGGACGGGGATAAAAAACTAAGGAGCTTCCTTGAAAAACACGCGCAGCACCGCCGCACGATACGTCTCTCTTTGCCTCGCCGCCGTTTTGTTCGTCCCGCTTGCAGGGGCGGCGGAACTTGCCCGCCCGGACGCCGCTCGATATCTCGACCATGTGAAGTATCTGGCCGCTCCCGAACTCAAGGGGCGCGGCGCGGGTATGCCCGAACTCGAAGAAGCCGGCCGCTACATCGCGGAGCAGTTCCGGAACTACGGGCTCCAGCCCGGCATGAATGGGACTTCGTTCCTGCAGCCGTTCACCGTCACGACCGGCGGCCGCATGGGCGCGGAAAACCAGTTCCTCGTGAAGAGCGGCGCGGGCGAGACCTCCCTCGAACCGGGTCAAGACTATGTCCCCGTGAATTTCTCGTCCTCGGGCCAATTCGCAGGCCAGGTCGTTTTCGCGGGCTACGGAATCAGCTCGGATGAGTTCGGATACGACGATTACTTCCACTTCGACGTCAGCGGCAAGGTCGTTGTCGTCTTGCGCTATGAACCCAAGATCTTCGCGAACAAGCGCCGAGGCGCCCGCCGTCGCTACTCTCATCACGCGCACCTGATCTCGAAAGCCATCAATGCCCGCGACCGCGGCGCCAAAGCCGTCATTCTTGTCAACGGCAATCTCGACGGCAACAAGGACGATCTCGTGAAGTTCGGCGCTGTGTCCGGCCCCGACGACTCCGGCATCGCCATGCTCCACGTCAAGAACAAAGTGGTCGATCGCTGGCTGAGCTCGGCGGACACCTCTCTCAAACAGCTTCAGGCAAAGCTCAATAAAGGCGAAACGAATTCGTTCAGCTTGCCCGAAGATCTCACGATATCGATCGAGATCGACATCGAAAGGGAAAGAGCGACACTCCACAACGTGGCCGGCTACCTGCCGGGCAGGAGCGAGGAGTACCTCGTTATCGGCGCTCACTACGATCACCTCGGCCTGGGCGATCAGAGTTCCCTGGCTCCTTCGAAGATTGGCACGCCGCATCTCGGCGCCGACGACAACGCCTCGGGCACCGCCGGTTTGATCGAGCTGGCCCGTGTCTTCTCCATGCGCCCTGACCCTCTGGAGCGAGGTATTCTCTTCCTGGCGTTCAGCGGCGAGGAGACCGGCCTGCTCGGCTCCGCGCATTGGGTCGAGAACCCGACTCACCCCATCGAGGACGTCATCGCCATGCTCAACATGGACATGATCGGGCGCGTCTCGAAGTCGAAACTCTACGTCGGCGGCACCGGCACCGGCAACACCTTCACGGACCTGCTTAGCGGTCTCGAAGGCTCCCACCCCTTCGAGCTGTCCTTCTCCGAGAGCGGTTACACCGCGAGCGACCACACCTCGTTTCTGCCCAAGAACATCCCGGTGCTGTTCTTTTTCTCAGGACTCCACGGCGACTATCACAAACCCTCCGACACTTGGGAGAAGATCAACACGGACCAGGCCGTCGAGGTCGTCAACTTCATTGCCGGCGTGGCTTCCGAGTTGATCGCGGCGGACCACCCGCCTGAATACCGAAAGATCAGCGGCGCGAGCCACGGCGGCCGGCCGTCCGGCGGAGGCGGCGGCTACGGACCCTACTTCGGCTCCATTCCCGATTTCGCTCCTGTCGAGGACGGCGTCAAGTTCGCCGACATCCGCCCCGGCTCGCCTGCCGACAAAGCGGGATTGCAGGGCGGCGACATCCTCAAGCAATTCGGCGATAAGCCCATCAGTAACCTCTACGACTTCACCTATGCCCTCCGCGACAGTGAAGTGGGCGATGTCGTTGAAGTCACCGTGGAAAGAGGCGGCGAAACGCTTTCCATGAAAGTGACCCTCGAGCAAAGACGCTGACCTGCATTTCTCACCACGTGGCGAGACGAAGTGCGTGAGAGGGCCGTCAGGACGAGGCGTGAGTCGGGCGGAGGAAAAAGGCGTGCGCAGGCGTACTTGAACAGTACGTTGAGCA
>JAPPLB010000038.1 GCA_028819575.1 Bryobacterales bacterium
ATCACGGCCTTTTTATCGTGTGCTTCGACCGTCGGGTGGTGAGAAATGCAGGCTAATGTGAATCGTCTTGCTATTGATCAGCCCACTACAATCCCCTCGTGGTGAGATAGGCAGGCTATCCGCGACGACGATGACCTGACCGCAAGATCATCTCCATCACAGGGTGGAGCGCGCTTTACGGGCCGCTACGGTCGCCCGGTCCGGGCATGCTGTAGCCGACCCCGTGTTTGTTGCGGATGTAGGCCGGGGCGGCCGCGTCGTCGCCCAGCTTGCGGCGGAGACTCCTGACGAAGGTTCGCACCCGGTTCGCACTGGGATCGTCGTGCTTGCTCCAGATCCGGCGCAGCAGGGTCTCGTAGGTCACCACCCGCCCCGCGTGGAGCGAGAGCAGGCGCAGCAGCTCGAATTCGGTGGCGGTGAGGTCGACAGGCTCCCCGCCCACCGTCACCCGGCGCCGCTCGTAGTCGATGGCCAGTTCCCCGACCACGAACGGCTGGGGCTCCGCGTGCCTCCGCAACGCCGCCCGGATCCGCGCGACCAGCTCCGTCGGCGAGAAGGGCTTGACGATGTAGTCGGCCGCTCCGGCCTCGAGCGCCCGCGCGACGGTCTCGTCACGCCCGTAGGCGGAGATGAAGATGACCGGCTGGTCGGCGAGCTCGGGGACCTGGCCCATCAGTTCGATGCCGTCGCTGCCGGGCAGCAGCAGATCGAGCAGGACCAGTTGCGGCCTCTCGCTCCGGATCAGGTGCGCGAGTTCCTCCGGGGCGCCGGTCACGAGCGGGGCGTAGCCGGCCCGCGAGAGCGCGTCGCGGACGAAGCGCAGCATCTGCGGGTCGTCGTCGACCACGAGGATGCGCGGCGGCTCGTCGCTGCCTGCGGCCTCCGGCCGGGAGTCTTCGGCCTGGCCGGTTGCCGTGCCGCCGGGCTTGCCGGCCGCCGGGATCGTGAAGGTCACCGTCGTGCCGCGGCCGGGGCCGTCGCTGTCGGCCCGGATGCGGCCTCCGTGCGCTTCCACCAGCCCCTTGCAGATCGCGAGCCCCAGGCCGTGGCCGCCCGCCGCCCTCTCTCCGCCGCCAACTCGCTTGCGAAACAGGTGCGGCAGTTGTTCCGGCGCCACTCCCCGCCCCTGGTCGGAGACCGAGACCGCGACATGCGCCTGCTCGCAAGCCGCCGCGACCCGGATCGGCGACGACTCCGGAGCGTGCCGCGCGGCGTTCGAGATGAGGTTGCCGAGGACCTGCACGATGCGCCGGCGGTCTGCCATCACGCGGGGCAGCCCGGCCGGCAGGTCGACCAGGATGGCGTGCCGCCCGCCGCCGCTCAGGAACGCGCTGCGCGCCGGCTCTACCAGCTCGGCCAGCTCCGCGGGCTTGGGCGCCACCGTGAGCGTGCCGGCCCCGATGCGCCCCGCGTCGAGCAGGTCGCCGATCAGGCCGCGCATGTGATTGGCCTGCTCGACGATGATGCGGGAGAACTCGTGCCGCTCGGCCGGATCGAGAGCCTCGCCCTCCTCCAGCAGCGTCATCGCCGAGCCCTTGATGGCGGTCAGCGGACCGCGCAGCTCGTGGCTCACCAGGCTCAGGAACTCGGCCCGCATGCGCTCGATCTCGTCCAGCGGCCCCAGGTCCTGCAGGGTCACAACCACCGATTCGACCGCCCCGCCGGGGGCCTGGATCGGGGTCGCGTTGACCAGCGTGCGCACGCTGCGTCCGTCCGGGACCGCCAGCTCGATCTCCTCGGCCCGCACCGTCTCGCCGCTGTCGAGCCGGTGCGCGGTCGGGAACTCTCCCAGGGGAATCTCCCGGCCGTCGGCGCGCCGGCACGAGATCACCTCCAGCAGATTCTCGGGTGCGCAGCCAGGTCGGTGCAGGCTCTCCGCGATCCGCCGCGCCGTGCGGTTGAATGTCACCAGCCGGCCGCTGTTCGCCTCGAAGACCACGACGCCGACCGGCGCGGTCTCGACCAGGGCCTCCAGCCGCGTTCTCGCTTGCCGCTCGCTGCGATGCGCGCGGGCATTGGCGACCGCCGCCGCGGCCTGCGACGCGAACAGCACCAGCACCTCCTCGTCCTCGGCGCTGAAGGCCTCCCCGCCCGCCTTCTCGGCGAGAAAGAAATGACCCAGGTGCACCCCGCGGTGTCGTAGCGGCGCTCCCTGGAAGGCCCGCGAGAATATCGGGGTGGGTTCGAGGCCGAGCGAGCGGATCAGGCCCGACAGGTCCGCCAACCGCATCGGCCCGGGCAGGTCGCGCAGGTGCTCGAACAGACGGGCCTTGTCGGGCAAGGCCAGCATTTCGCGATGTTCCTCCGCGGTGAAGCCCGAGTACACCGAGCCGCTGTGCGCGCCCGTCTCGTCGATGGTGGTGATGATGCCGTAGCGTGCGCCGGTCAGCCTGCGGGCGCTGGCCACGGCCTCGCCGAGCACGGTGTCGAGGTCGAGGCTGGCGTTGATCCGCAGGATGGCCGCGTTGAGGGTCGAGCTGCGCTCGCGCAGCGCCGCGTTCTCCCGCCTCGCCTCGTCGGAATTCGTCATGGTTTCCTTCTTCGCCGAACCGGCTTGGACCTGGGTGCGCTGCGGCGTCGACGACACGCCGTTTCAGGTACCGATTCCCATCATAGCACAATCTTTATGAAATCAACATTGTATTTATTCTATTCTCCACAGTAAATCAACACTAACTTCCCATAGTTGCTCAAATGGCTGTCTCTACGGGCCGAGGCATGGGCGGCGAGCGGCCGCGGGGCCGGAGGACTCCGCGGCCGTGACCGCACAGGAGACGACGATGACGGGCGGAAACCGAGATGATGCCCACCGATGCTTGGACCGAGACCAGCAGGCGTCCGGCTCCAGAACGCTGTCAACCTGTAGGCAAACCGAGGACGCATTTGAATCTCAAGCTTTTTTGCGGAACTTGACGCACACGACTACGATGTTTCAGGTTCGTTTTTCCTCCACCTGCCTGCGGATCATCCGGAGAAACGGGCAGGCGCCCAGAGGGCACCCGCGCGCTCCCAGGGATTTGCTCCGCCCGGGTGTGGATCCTGCAAGAGGAACCCTTCGGGCCGGTGTCAACGCTGCTTGAATGGGGGGTTGTTTCAGGTCAGTTCCGCCCCCGCCCCGCTACGCGGTGCGGATCATTCGAGCAAGAAACATCCGGATCGGCGTAAAGGCAGCTTGATCTGGGGGATGTTTCAGGTCACGTCTTGCGTCCGATCGCTTCTCCCCAGGCCACGGCTGCGAATGCGCCGGGAGTGTCTTTCCATTCGTCCATCATGCGGAGCCAGGCTTCGAACTGCTCAGGAGTCGCCAGCCCATGTTTCGCAGCCGTCTCCCTCGTATCGGCAGAGAAAAACCAGCCCCCTGCAAAAGCGTGAAAGAAAGCGACATCCTCAACCGTGCTGTAGTACTCGAAGGACGCGCTCGCCTGGATGCCCGAAAATCCGGCCTCGAGAAACCTGCGCTTCAGTTCCTTCCCCATCTGGGGGTGGGCTCCGTTGGCCTCGAGAAGGTTCAGGAATGTCGTCCATACGTCGCCAAGGCCGCCGAGTTCAGGTTCGGCAAAACACGAAGAGCCGATCAGATCGCGACCGGAGATGAGCCCCCCGGGCCTCAGCACTCGTTTCGCCTCGTTCAGGACGGTCCCTATATTTGGAACGTGCATGAGCAGGGCGTGGCTGTGGACGACGTCGAAGGACTCGTCCGCGAAGGGAAGCTCCGTCACTTCGCCTGTCCGGAAAAACGCATTGCTGTGCCCACCGGCCGCGGCGGCGGCCCGAGCCATCTCGACCTGGGACTCCTCCATGTCGATGCCGTGCAGTTCTGATGGCTTCACTGCTTCTGCCAGACCTACCGAGATCGTTCCCGGACCGCATCCGAGGTCGAGCACGCGGAGCCCGGGCTCGAGGTAAGGCAGAAGATGAGCGGCGCTGATCCTCGCGTTCCGGCGCTCAAGCATCTTCTGGAATTCGTCGCTGTAGCCCATCGTGTAGGTGGGCGTGGGAATATCCGGAGTCTCGTTGTCGGTCATTTCTTGCTTCTTCTCATTTCGCAATGACGGTCTGTTTCACGGCCGGTGCTGATATCAGGTTAGCGATTCACCGGCCTTGCTCTTATTTTGGGGAGATATCCCATCGACTTGGCCCCGGCCGGTTGACAGCGGGCACTACTTGGGAGCCAAGGGACCCCGGGTCCCGAAGTTCCGGATGTGGCCTTTGGATTCGCGGCACGAACAGGCCCGACAGCCATGATTTCGTTGCGCTTGCCTGCTGTGCTGACGACAACAGGGTCAAGTACGCCTCCGTGCGTCAAGCGGCACGCGGCTCTTCCTGTCGACATCCTCACGCTCTCCGCCACGCTACGTGATGAATCATCCAGGCCCGTCTTGCTGGGGATGGCGCTGTGAGCGGTGTGCAAGCCGCCTTGGATCCATGGTTATGCTCCGAAGTAGAGAGCAGCCACGCCTTCCGGTGTTAGCCATAAGAAACACCGGTGTATAGCATGCTCATTGCGAACCAGAAGAGTGGGGAGAAGATCTCGCCGAAAAGCTTCCAGGCGATGACGAGCCCGAGCAGGGACATCCCGGGTTGTCGCATGAAGTCGTAGATCTTCAGCGCGGTGCGCTCGCTGACGAACAGGCCGATCACCGTGGCGCCGTCGAGTGGCGCTACCGGAATCAGATTGAATGACATCAGCAGAAGGTTCTGTGAGAAAAGCAGGCTGAGAAACGGAGCCAGGGCTTCGGCCACTCCGCCCGGCTCGGCATCGACGATGTGCGTGAAGCCCGCGGACATGGGGGGGCTGAAGTAGCCCAATGCCATGCCGATGTGGATGGCGAGGGCCGCGATGATAACCAGCACGAGATTCGCCGCCGGCCCGGCCAATGCCATCCAAGCCGCTCGTCGGGGATACCGCTGTTGCCAGTAAGGGTCAAAAGGGGCGCTTGCCCAGCCGATCATCCAGCCGCCCAGAACCAGTGAAAGAATGGGCACGAGAATCGTGCCGAAAGGTTCTCGCCGAACATGCGGCAAGGGGTTCAGGGATACTTGTCCGCCGAGCGCGGCGGTCGGGTCCCCGCCCCAGTCGGCGGCTAGGGCGTGTGCGGCCTCGTGGCAAGTCAGCGATAGCAGAAAGACGACATACCAGATCGGCGCCAGCGCCATGATCTCGGGGTCAAGCATGGGTCAGAAGAGGCGGCTGCTGCGGCTGCAGCCGGGACGCGCACTGTCCTGCGTCCGCATTGCGGATCGATCGGCGCGGTGGCAACTGCGGCCCAGCGCCGCAACGCAGCGAGTCGGATATTCAGTCAAAGCTTTTCAGCTGTTCGACGGTTGCGGGATCGAGGTGCCGGATTATGTGCTCGACGAGGTCGACCGCCCGGTCGAAGTCATCGCGGTGCAGGACGCCGTTGTGGTTGTGAAGATATCGCGTCGGCACGGTGATGTTGATCGATGGAGCGCCGCCGTGGGCTCGCTGCATCATGGCGCCGTCTTCTCCGTACCCTGAAAGGACTTCAAACTGCAGCGGGATGTCCTCGCTGTCCGCAAGGTCGGCCACGAAATCGCGAAACTTGACGTTGGGGATCATCGAGCTGTCGTGCAGGAAGATACCGGGCCCGCCTCCGAGGCGTTCCTGAGCCTGGTCCTGAGTAATGAAAGGGTAGTCGGCGGCGACACCGACCTCGATGCTGATGCCGATGTCGGGTTTGACGATGTTGCTGCTCGTTTGTGCGCCGCGCAGGCCAACCTCTTCCTGTGCGGTGGCAACGGCGAAAACGGTGTTCGGAGGCGGAAGGCGCCTCAGGCGCTTGAGCACTTCGATCTCGACCGCGAGGCCGATCCGGTCGTCCCAGGCCTTTCCGACATAGAGTTTCGGGTCGTTGAGCTTCATGAACGGGCTGTCCGGTGCGATCGGGTCGCCCGGACGGATGCCGAGCCTCTCTTCGGCGTCGCGTTGATCCCGGGCTCCGACGTCGATAAAGATGCGGTCGCGGTCGTGAAGATGAGGCCGTTCGCTTTGCGGTGTGACATGGGGCGTCTTGAGACCGGTGATGCCGCGAACAGGCCCGTTGCGCGTCATGATGATGTAGCGCTGGTTGATGAGTGCCTGACCCAACCAGCCGCCGACGGTCTGGAAGGTCAGGTAGCCGTCGGGTCGGATGCGGCGGACCAACATGCCGACCTCGTCCATGTGCGCTGCCATCATGACCCGGGTTTCCGAGCTTCCATCGAGCCTCGCGATCAGCGAACCGAGACCGTCGGTCTGGATGTCGTCGGCGAGCGGAGTGAATTCGCGTCGCATGATCCGGCGAACCGGGTCTTCGTACCCGCTCGGACCGTGTGCTTCCGTAAGTTCCTTGAGAAGCCGCTCGACGGAGTCGAGGGTGTCGTTCTGCGGCCAGGCAAATGCGGCAGTCAGGACGAATAGCGATAGCAGCCGGCAAGCATTGTGCATGGAACCTTCCTGAATCGGTCCCCATTGTAACGGCAAGACGCACCCGGGACCCTTTGGGACTAGCAGTCCAAGTTGTCCCCGCCGACTCGGCAGGAAGCTGTCTTCTCTTACGGCGATGACCTGTGGCTCTGCTCAAATAATGTCAGCCCAGTTGCTTATGCAGCCTCAAGTCCCAGGCTGGAGCGGTCCTGTCCGCGTGAGCCGTGCCGGGCACGAGTCTCTTCAGGGGCTTGGGATGCCCAACCGGTGTTAACGGGATGGGGTTCATTTTCCTCAGCGGGGGACTCTTGAGCCTCACACTTGATCTTTTTGCGGACAAAAGATGCCCAAGGCAGGCCGCCGCCCTCTGAGTCTACGCCGTTTGCGGCCCCTTGTATTTCCCTTTTGTTCGCCTTCGTGGTAGAATCCGGAAAGCAATTTGTGTGGGAATGTTTGCAACCGCCTTGTAACACGCCTGTAAGGTGCTGAAAACAAAAGATTTGCCTTCCAGATGTTGTCCCTTCGATTTCCACAGGTTTTCCACTGCACTCGAAGTCGTTTGTTTAGAGGGGTTTGGCTGCCGCCATGCGCCTGAAGCTCCCGCCAAAGCACGTTCACAAAGCAATCACAACGCAAATGGTTGTTTCCATGGGGCTTAAAAAAAATGCAAGGGAATTTTTCGATGATGCCCCACGCTCCTTCATGATGTTGTCCGGTCCCCGACGCTGATGCCCGCCAACCCGATACCGGTCGCCATCGAAAGAAATCTCCCCACCAGCATCGAGGCCGAGCGCAGCGTGCTCGGCTCGATTCTGCTTGACGACAGCCTGTTCCCACAGGTGGCCGGGAGGCTCCAGCCCGCCGACTTCGCAATCGAGAAGCACCGCCGCATCTTTCTGCGTATGGAAGATCTGCATCGGCGGGGCGTGGCCATCGAGGATCTCACGCTCGTCGAAGAGTTGTCCCGACTCGACCAACTCGCATCGTGCGACGGCGTGGCCTACGTCGCCTCGCTGAGCGAGGGCATGCCGCGGCTGTCGTCGATCGACGACTACGTCAAGATCGTCAAGGACAAGTCCCTGCTGAGGCAGTTGATCCACACCGCCGACAACATCGTCTCACGGTCGATCGAGGGCGGCCAGCAGATAGACGAGGTGCTGGCCGCGGCCGAGTCGGCGATTCTGAAGGTGGGTGACGCGCAACTGCGTTCGGAGCTGACTGACCCTCGCCAGATCGTCGAGGGATTCGCCGAGGGCGTGGAGGCCTTCCTGAATCCCGGCAATCGCATCCGGGGCTTGTCGACGCCGTTTGAGAAGTTCAACGAGTTGACGACGGGGCTGCGGAAGGGCGAGTTGATCGTGATCGCCGCGCGGCCCTCGATGGGCAAGACGGCGTTGGCGCTGAACATCGCCTGGCACGTGGCCGCCGACCTGCCCGACAAGCCCGGAAAGCCGGTGGCGGTCTTCTCGCTCGAGATGTCGAAGGAATCGCTGCTGATGCGCCTTCTCTGCTCGAACGCCAAGGTGAGCAGCCATCGCTACCAGGGTGGTTATCTCAACCAGGACGACCGCCGCCGGCTCAGACTGGCGCTTGACCGGCTCGTCGCTTCGAAGCTCTTCATCGACGACTCGGCGGACACGAATCTGATGAATATCAGCGCGAAATGCCGCCGTTTGAAAGCTGAGCAGGGAGAACTGGGACTGATCGTCGTGGACTATCTCCAGTTGATGGCGCCGGAGAGCGGGGAAAAAAGGCGCTATGACAACAGGACCCAGGAAATCTCGGCTCTGTCACGAGGACTCAAGCTGCTAGCGAAGGAACTGCGTGTGCCGGTCATGGCCCTATCGCAGTTGAGCCGCGCACCGGAGACGCGGTCCGGGGATCACCGTCCACAGTTGAGCGACCTGCGAGACAGCGGCTCGATTGAGCAGGATGCCGATTTGGTCGGCTTCATCTTCCGGGAAGAGGTCTACAAGAAGGATCGAGAGGACCTGCAGGGCCGCGCCGAGCTGATCATCGCCAAGCAGCGTAACGGTCCGACAAAGACGATCAAGCTGGCGTTTCTCGACAAATTCATCAAGTTCGAGAACTTGGCCGAGGACGTCGGGGATTTCGACGAGGAGGCGGGCGGCGAAGAGTCAACCCCGCCGTTCTAAGACCGGGCGTTCGATGTTACAAGCGGACCCCGGCAACGGATGATCTACTGTGTTGTCGACTTCAAGGTGGGTGTGAGCCGCGTCACCTGGATCGCCGAGCGGTCCATGACCTCCGAAATGCGCGGGCCGATCACGTTCTTCCAGTGGTCACTGTCGTAGACGGCTTCATAGAGACTCACGCGCTCCTCTTCGCTTACGAAGCGACGCATCCAGATGTAACAGCTATCGTCGTCCTCGCCTTGGAAACTCGCTGTGATGACCATGCCTTTCGAAACCTGAAAGGGAATGATCTCTTGCTCCATCAGTTGAAGCCAAGCTTCCATCTTGCCGGGAAGGATCTTGTATCGTCTGAGTTCGTAGAAGGCCATGGCTCAAGTCTAGACCATCCTGATTCGGGGAATTGGCTAGCTATGATGTTCGAACGATGAGGAAGTTGCGCGTCGTTGATGCGTCAGATTCATAGCTGGTCGTGTAGCATGGTTGCGTCTGCCCTGCCCACTCCCTGAAAGGGAACGGATTCGAACATGAGAAAAGTCGTCACAGTCGTAGTTGCATTGCTCGTGTCGTTCGCCTGCGGCGCTTTACAGGAACGAGCTACGTCACCGCCTTCCGATTTTACTCACGGACCGATACTCGGTCGCCTTTCATCCGACGGCGTCGGTGTCTGGGCCCGAACGGCCCGTCCGTCGGAATTTCTGGTGCGTTATGGCACCGCCAGGGATCAGCTCACCTCAACCTCTGACACCGTCGAAACGACTGTCGATCACGACAATACGGCTTGGGTGCATCTGACGGAACTGAAATCGAACACGAAGTACTTCTATGAGTTGGCTATGGCGGATTCAGGGACAGCCGGTCAAGGCGGCTCGTTTCACACCCTTCCGTCCCGTAATGATGTAGCCAACTCGGAGCACAACCCCAAAGGACTGTTCAATTTCCGCTTCGAGTTCGCGTGCGGGAACAATCAGCGAACGGGAGGCGGGAGCAATTTCGGCAGTGCCCTGCCGACCTACACGACGATGCTCCGCGACCTCAAGCGCGACGAAGAACACAGCCGCATCGATTTCGCCATTCTCAACGGAGATTGGCTGTACGAAGAGAAGCGAGATTACCCGCCGGACGAATGGCTGCGCCAAGTGGGCATCGAAGCCGGCCAGAAGCCGCGCATCGTTGATATCGCGCCGACGATCGTCGGCGTCTGGGAGAACTACAAGCACTATTTCAACGAAGCACCGAATCTCGCCAAGTGGCATAGCTCCATCCCGTCGTTCTTTACGTTCGATGACCACGAAATCGTGAACGACGTGTACGGCGCAGCCGAAGTGGGACGCCGCAACCGCCGTCCCGTGTTCCGCGACATCGGCGTGCAGGCCTGGTACGACTATCTGGGCTGGAGCAATCCGATTCCGCATGAGCAGCGTATCCATTTCGGCAAGGCGCAGTTCAAGGCGGATAGCGACGTCTTAACCGATGCGAGCGCCGACTTCACGAAGCTGAACCTCGATGAGGCGGCGACGCTGCACGTCCATTGGGGTACGCCGGACGCAGGGGTGATGCAGGGTCCTTCTGACACGGAGGGTGGCGATCCCAATTCAGCCGTTTATGAGATCGTCGAGGTGCTGGACGCCAACCGGCTCAGGCTGCGTCCGTCAGCGGTTGCCGATGGCGAGGCTTCGTACTCGATCGGCCAGATGTCGCATTTCAAGATGAGCGTGAGCAATGCCGACCTTTTTTTCCTGGACACACGCACATTTCGCGACATGCACGACGTGGCGAAGGCGACTGAGCCGGGCCGTTCGATGCTCGGCTCTCGTCAAAAGAAGTGGCTCAAGGACGAAATGGCCGCCAGTGACGCCGACTTTTTCTTTGTCGTATCGTCGGTGAACTTTACGATTCCTCACGTCGGCGGTACCGGCGCGCCTATCCCCACCGAAAACAAGGACGACGCCTGGACGGTCTTCCTGGCTGAGCGGCAGGAGCTGATCGACTTCTGGGACGGACTGGACAAACCGGTATTCGTCCTGACCGGCGATCTTCACAACAGCTTTGCCATCAAAATCACCGACCGCGTGTGGGAGTTCGCCTCGGGTCCGCACAACTCGGCTAACCATCCGGCCGGCAGCGAAGGGAATCGACCGCCGACCGGAGTGTACGACTCGCGGGGCCTGCCGGTGGAAATCAGGTGGTCGACCTACATCCTCAACGACACGCCGCAAAAGCTGCGCAGAAAACCGATTTTCTGCGTGGTGCAGGTCAACTCTGTCTTCAACAATCCGAATGAGGAAGGGAAGGACCGCTGGGTGGCGTTCCCGAATCCGCAAGTGGTGTTCCAGTACCACGACGGGCTTACCGGGGAGTTGCTTTACGCAGAGTCGGTCGTGGCTCGGTAGTTTCCGAGCAGTGCGTCTCGGGGTTAGCCTGCATTTCTCACCACCCGACGCTCGAAGCACGCGATACGACCGCCAGGACTTCGTTGCGCTTGCTTGCCGTGCTCGACGTACGGTTCAAGTACGCCTGCGCGCGCCAAGCGGCTCGCGCCTTTTTCCTCCGCCCGGCTTGCGCCTAGTCCTGACGGCCCTCTCACGCACTTCGCCTCGCCACGTGGTGAGAAATGCAGGTCAGGCAAACACTTCGTGGTTGTATACCCACTGGGGCCGTCGACCTTGGAGTGCATCGAGCACTCCTTGGGCCGCGCCGACTGCCATACGATCCAAGGAGTCAGGCGTCGCCGAGCCGATATGGGGAGTGAGGATCACGTTGTCCAACTTGCACAGCGGGCTATCAGCCGTCAAGGGTTCCTGCTCGAAGACGTCGAGCACCGCGCCGCCGATATGATTTTTTTGCAGTACCTCGACAACGGCATCCTGCTCGACCACCGACCCACGGGCGGCGTTGATCAGCAGGCAATCCGCCTTGAGTAGCCTGAGGCGCTCGCGGTTCATCAGGTGATGCGTGCCCGACGTTAACGGTACGTGTAGGGTCAGTACGTCGACCTTGGGCAGCATCTCTTCAAGTGAGTCCTCGATAACGGCCGGGCCGGCGTACTTCTCCTTGTCGATGAACGGGTCGTAGCCGAGCACTTTCATCCCAAGTCCGGCTGACGCGGCGCGAGCAACCCCCCCGCCGATCTCGCCCAGGCCGACCACTCCAAGCGTCTTGCCGTGGAACTCAATGCCCATGAACTTGAGACGATCACGGTAGCGGTCGTCGCGGATGGCAGCGTCGGCCGGCCCCAGTTTTCTTCCCAGAGCCAGCATCGCGCCGATCGTGAATTCGATCACCGCAATGGATGGCGCCGTGGGCGTATGAACCACAATGATGCCCTTGGCCGTAGCCGCTGCGATGTCGATGTTGTCGACTCCCACTCCGTGTTTGCCGATGACCTTGAGCCGGGACGTTTTTTCCATGTCTTCGGCGGTCACTTTGCAAAGCCTCACGATCACGCCTTCGGCTTCGTACAGATGGCGGCGATAGTCCTCGGGCCGCATCGGTTCGCCCGTCTTCCAGGGCATGCGAAGGTCGCAATGCCCGCGCAGCAGATCCATGCCGGCGGGCGCAATGAGTTCGGGCAGGAAAACGACTGGTTTCATATCTCCCTGGAGCCGGTCCGAGGTCCCTATGGATCAATCCACGTAAGCAACAGCGTCGACTTGCAGAAGCGATCCTTCGCGGCGGAACGGTCCGGCAGGGAAGCATGAGCGGGCAGGCGGATTCGTCGGGAAGTACTCCTTGTAGGCTTCGTTCATGGGGTCGTAGTTGTTCTTCATGTCAGCAAGGCAGATGGTGACCTGAAGGACGTTGTCCAACGATGACCCCGCCGCTTCCAGCTTCTCCTTCATGCGGTCGAGAACGCTGCGGATCTGCACCTTCGCATCGCCTGGCTCCTTGCGGCGGTTGGGGTACCAGCCGCCTGTTCCTGAGAGGAACAACAAGTTTCCCGAGCGGACGGTGCCGGAGAGCAGGGCACCGCGCCGTACCTCGCCGGGTTTGAGTCCGATGATCTGTTTCTTCGGCGTCCAGGTCTTTTCGGAATGGGCCTGAGCAACCCCCACTGCTGCGGCGGAGCCCATCCCGAGGCGCAAGAGGCCGCGCCGGGTCTTTCGATCAGACGTGGATTTCATGAAATTTTCTCCTGAGTCCCGGTTGCCGGGTGACTGCAACAGGGACCCTACACCCTCGCACTTCCGCAGGAGAAAGTTCAACTGAATCTCAATTGACCTGTCAAGAGGCAATAGAAATGTCCCCTTGTTGGTTGAGAGAGAGTCGTCGTCGAGGCGGTGGGAATGTGGGGAGTCGCGGCAACGGCTCCCGTTTTCTTTTTCAACATGCGTTCGGTGAGATTCCGAAGCATGGTGTCGTGTTCATGAACCTCCTTCACGATTCGGACCAAGCGGTCCCTCCGCGCGGTGTTCCAAGGCGCGTAATAGCGTTCGGTCGTTGTCATGCTGCTGTGGCCGATCGCCGCCTCCCCTGACGGTCCTCAAGAACGCGCCAGCGGCGTTAGTCGAGTTCCGGAACCCCTGCGGAAGCCTTGTCGGCATTCAGCCTCAACGACATACTTCTGTCATGCTTCGCCACAACGAAAGCCTTGAAGAACGGCAGGAGAGATGGGACTGTGACTTACTCTAGCCCGCATTTCTCACCACCCGACGGCCGAAGCACGCGATACGACCGCCAGGACTTCGTTGCGCTTGCTTGCCGTGCTCAACGTACTGTTCAAGTACGCCTGCGCGCGCCAAGCGGCTCGCGCCTTTTTCCTCCGCCCGGCTTGCGCCTCGTCCTGACGGCCCTCTCACGCACTTCGCCTCGCCGCGTGGTGAGAAATGCAGGCTAGTTCCGTAAACAGCTTTCCTGTGAACGGTGGTCGATGACCGTGCTCCTGATCGGCTGGTTGCTGTATCCGGGATATCCGAAGCGTCGTTCCGGACGCGGTTCGGCCGATAGCGACATCAATAGGAGGTGTTCAGGAATGTCCCGGTCTCGATACGCCAAGCTTATTGCGGGATGATGGGCTGCTTGCTATCGTCGAGGCCGTCATGAGACTATCTCGACTTGCCGCGACAACCTTCTTGCTGCCTCTTGCGGCTTCAACGGTCGGTCCTGCGTCCGTCGCTGCGCAGGTAGTGATCGAACCGCGCTACAACGTTCGCATCGAGCGCAACATCAGAATCCCGATGCGCGACGGCAAGACCCTTTCCGCCGACCTGATCCGTCCCGATGCCGACGGACGCTTCCCCATCCTGATCGAGTACCACCCCTATCGCAAGGATGATGCCTCACGCGGCGGACATAACCAGCACTGGTACCTGGCTGAGCGCGGCTTCATCGGCGTGCGCCTCGACGTCCGCGGCACGGGCGGCTCCGACGGCGCCAACACCGACGAGTACCTGCCTCAAGAGCAGGAGGACGGCTACGACGCGGTTGAGTGGCTCGCCCGGCAACCTTACTCCAACGGCAACGTCGGGATGTTCGGCACCTCCTACGGCGGGTTCACTTCGATTCAGGTGGCCATGAACCAGCCGCCTTCGCTCAAGGCCATTGCGCCGATGTACGCCACCGACTACCGCTACACCGACGATTGCCACTACACGCGCGGCGGCAACATGCGCATGTACTACGACGTCGGCACCTACGGCGGCTCGATGGTCGCCATGAATGCCCTGCCGCCGCTGCCCGACTTGTCCGGCCCACGCTGGGCCGAGATTTGGCGCGAGCGCCTCGAGAAGAACGAGCCGTACCTGATCAAGTGGCTCCGCAACCAGCTCGACAATCCCTACTGGCATGGCGCCTCGCTGCGGCCCGACTACGGCCGCATTCAGTGTCCTGTGTACGTCATTGCAGGTTGGCGGGACGGCTACGCAAACGCCATGATGCGCGTCTTCCAAAACGTCAAGACGCCGAAGAAGATGCTCATGGGGCCATGGGTACACCAGCGTCCGCACCAGTCCGTGCCCGGCCCGCGCATCGACCACCTCAACGAGATGGCGCGGTTCTTCGCCCACTACTTGCGCAGCGAGGATACGGGTTTCATGGACGAGTCGCCCGTGCAGGTTTACATGCAGCGCTACTCGAATCCCAGCCGCACGCTCGACCCGACACCCGGCCACTGGCGCAACGGCGCCGACATCACTCCGTCCGCAACGAGCGAGTTGACCTTCTATCTGGGGAGCGGCGGCCGGCTCACCCCCGAGCCCGCCTCGGGGGAGAGTTTCGACGAGTTCGAGTACATCCCCACTGTGGGCGCCGAGAACGGCTACTGGTCCGCAGGCGGGATGAGTTTCTACTTGCCCGCTGACCAACGTCCCGACGAGGCACTGTCGCTCACGTATACGACCGAACCGCTCGAGGAGGACCTGCGCATCCTCGGTTGGCCGAAGGTCGTACTGCACGGATCATCCTCGGCCGAGGTCGCCACCTTCGTGGCCAAGATCGCCGAGGTCGCCGATGATGGATCGTCCGCGCTGATCGTCGACGGCTCACTGAACGGCACCCGCCGGGGCGTTCTCGCCGAAGCGCTCAAAAAGCCCAAGCCGATGGTCCCAGGCGAGGTCTATGAACTCGACATTCCGATGTTCCCGACCGGCTGGGTCGTCAAGAAGGGGCACCGGCTTCGGCTCGCGGTCTCGGGGGCCGACTTCCCGAACCTCTGGCCGACGCCCTATGAGGCGACGAATCGCGTCTATCGCGGCGGACAATACGCCTCACGAATCGTGCTGCCGGTTGTCCCCGAATCGAAGCTTTCACCGCCGCAATTTCTGCCGGCGCCGCATCTCGAAACCATCGTCAAGTCCTACGGCGAAGAGCCGTCACAGCAGACCATCGTCGACCAAATCAAGGGCACCGTCACTGTGACAAACAAGACGGCGGGCACGGTCGTTCTCGAGGACAACCTCGGCTCTCTCTACCGCAACCGGCAGTTTCGCTGCACGGCCGATCGCAACCGCCCCGACCGCGCAAGCATCGTCGGAACGCACCGCTACGTTTTGACGCGCGACAGCGATAAAATCGAAGTCGTCGCCGAAAGCTCGATCCGCGCCACGCGCGACGCCTTCCACCTGCTGATCGACCTCAACGTCACCAAAAACGGCCGTCCCTTCTTCCAAAAACAGTGGACCGTCTCCGAGCCGCGGCAATTGATGTGAGTGGGGTATCCATTTCATTCAGCTGACCTGCATTTCTCACCACGTGGCGAGGCGGAGTGGGTGAGAGGGCCGTCAGGACGA
>JAPPLB010000191.1 GCA_028819575.1 Bryobacterales bacterium
GCAACGAAGTCCTGGCGGTCGTATCGCGTGCTTCGACCGTCGGGTGGTGAGAAATACAGGCTAATCACTACCCTACGGACGGCTTCGCAAAAGCGCCGGGTCGATTTGCCACAAAGCTTGGACGGTTGTGCCTTGTTGGGTGAAGTCGGCCGTGTCGAGGACCGAGCCCCAAGGTCCGGCGCCGGCGTCGCCTGACCTCCTATCGGCCATCGCAGCCGCGAACGCGTTCAAGCCGCTGAGAACGCCGTGCATCTCCTGGGCGTCTTCGGCAGATTCCGTGAATGCCTCCAACTGCAACCGCAGGCTTGATGTGTCCCGGCCGTATCCCAGAGTGAGGTAGGCCCACGTGGCTTGCCGGAGGGCCCGCGCAAAGAGCGCGAGGTTCGCCAGACCGCGCGGCGGATCTTTCATGACGGCTTCCAGGCGCAACGGTCTCAGGGCCACCCACAGAACGGCTCCATTCCGGATGCTTTGGCGGGCGGGAGCGGCCAGGAAAGCGGCATTTCCGTGGTCGGCGAGTTCGACGGTTCGAGGCCGCCGGTCGACGATCTCGAGCAGGTCGTCACCGGACAACCGAAGTCGCATGTCCCCTTCGGGAGTATCGACCGAGCAGGTGAAGTCTTCGCAATACCCGCCTTGGCGTTCGACATGCTTCATGAGCGCGGAGGCGGTGAATCGTCCACTGAGAACGGCTCGGAGTTCGTGCTCGCCGACGGAAAGCGCCGCTCCCGTTACTTCCGCTTCGGAGAGAAAAACGCGATATTCGGCGAAGTTGCCGCGCCGGTCGATGAGTTCCCGGACGGGCGCCGTGGCGGCATCGAAAAAGAAGGCGGCCTCGCGCATGGCCTCGACATCCGCATAGGCATAGAGAGCGTGGTTGTCGGGCAGCAGCGCGAACAAGCGCTTGGGCGGATCGGGGGCGAGGTTTCGCCAGAGCAGGTATCCGAGAACCCCAACCACAACGCCCAGCACGGGCCACCAGCGCCGGGCAAGCGTCTTCATGCGGTTCAGCCGCACAGGCTCAGTATAGGAACGAATCAAGCCAATCCTCTCAGCCAGTGCTGAAACCCCGCGTAGGCTGCTTTCCTCACCAGGCCACGAGCCGATGTGAGTGGGAAGACCGTCAGGACGAGGCGGGCCCAGCCCGAGCCGGCAACACGGGTTTAGGGTTTTTTACGAATCACGAGACACGAATCACGGCCTTTTTTCGAATCACGGCCTTTTCCCCGCGTGCTTCGGCCGTCAGGTGATGAGCAATGCAGGCTACAATCCAAGCATGACGAAATCCTCTAGAGTCTGGACGGTCAACGCGGTCATTCTCATCACCTTTGCCCTGATCGGCTTGAAGGCGGTCAACGAGCCGAAGAACGACTTCCGTTTCGCCATCATGGGCGACCGCACCGGCGGAGCGCAGCCTCAGATCTACGGACGCGTTTGGCGCGAGATCGACCTGATGCACCCCGAGTTCGTCGTCAACGTCGGCGATACGATTCAGGGCAAGGAGGACGAGATGGCTGAGTCGCAGTGGATGGAGCTGCGGCCGGTTTGGGCGCGCTACAGCCACTACCCGCTCTACTTCACGCCGGGCAACCATGACGTGTGGTCGGACTTTTCGAAAGCCCTCTACGAGAAGGAATCGGGCCGCAAGACCCATTACAGCTTCAACTACCAGGACGCGCACTTCACGATTCTCGATACGAGCCTCAACCGCAGCCTCGATGACGAGCAACTCGACTTTCTGGAGAAGGATCTGCAAGCCCACCAGGACAAGGATCCGAAGTTCGTCATTTTTCACCACCAGTACTGGATCCAGAAGATCACCGACGGCGAGGATTTCCGCCTGCACAAGCTGGCCAAGCGCTACGGCGTTGATCGCGTCCTGAGCGGACACGGGCACCGCTTCTTGCGGATCGTGCACGAAGGCATCCCCTACATCGAGGTGGGCAGCTCGGGCGGAACGATGAACGGTGCGCGGATGCGCGGCGAAGGGTTCCCCGACGGCATCTTCTACCACTGGGTCTGGGCGCACGTGAAGGGCTCGAAAGTCTTCCTGACCGTGAAGGAAATCGACGGGCCGATGGGTCAGGGCCGCATGTTCAAGGCCGAAGACTGGGACAGCATGAACGGCGGACCCGCCTTCAACATCGCCGACCCAGCCTTGTCCATCCACCCCGAAACCTGACCCGGACGTCGGGGAACAAAAGCCTTCTACACGGTGAACCTGCCTTTCTCACCAATTGGCGAGGAGAAGTCCATGCGGCTCACGAATCACGGCCTTTACAGTTCATCGGCCGTCCGACATTTCTTTTGGAGCAAACCAGGCCGCCGCTAATGGTTTTCACGAATCACGAAACACGGCGTTTATGTTTTTTACGAATCACTGCCTTATGCCTTGCCTGTTCAACGGGCAGACTGAATGTTCGTTTATGGGAAGCCGCCATCATGAAACCCTCAAGGGAGATGATTTTCCAATACGGTAGGATATTTTCACGCCGAATTCCAGTGCCTAACAGTCCGTGGTAAAAGTCCCGTGGAAGGCGCGGCGGGCTCCTGCGGTCACTCGGCGCGAAGTGAGGAGGATGGCGATCCAGGTGATCTCCTCCGACGAACGACAAAGCCGACGACCGCAAATGTCCGTCGCCCAAAGGGTTACGCGCCACTCCCGCTCGGCTGCGTGAAGAGCGCGGACCCGGGTTCCTGGAGCGTCCAAGCGTTATGCCATCGGCCCCGGGGCGCGTAACGCCGCCCGCGTGACTTTTACCACGGGCTGCTACGCCGTCCGTGATGGGCTCCGGGGTGGTTCACCCGTCTGGGAGCAATCCTGTAGGGGCAATACGCTGATGCTGGCATAGATGACCGCGCGGATAGAGCCCAGCACCTGCATCCGGAGCCCGAAGCTGGCGCGGCGGTTGCGGGAAGCCCTCGATCCCGCGCTGCTATGGACGTCCGCCGAGCTCGGCATCGACAGCGACGCGAAAGAAGCCATCGCCTTCGCCATCCTGGCCTGCGAAAGCTTCCACGGACGGCCTGCCTACCGGCCCTCCGCAACCGGGGCCCTCCATCCCTGCGTCCTGGGGAAAGTCTGCCGACCGCCGGTTCGCGGCCGGAATCGTCAGCAGGCCGGTGGCGCTTGACGAGCGCCGGGGCGAGTCGCTCACCGCGGTGCGGATCGCCCGCGAGCAGGCCGGCGATTTTCGACATTTTTGTATATTTACCTTGACTATTATATCCCTACTGTATACACCATGTTTGGTGGCGATACGGAATATCAAACACGGTGGGTTGCGGCGGCTATTCGAGAGGGGTGACTCCAGCAGGCTTCATCCGGATCATGCAAACCGGCTTCGGCGAATCCTGGTTGCCTTGGATAGCGCTAAACCGCTACAGGCGCTGTCCTTGCCGACCTACCGGCTGCATCCGCTGTCTGGCAACCGCGAGGGCTTTTGGTCAGTGCGCGTGTCAAAGAATTGGCGTGTCGTGTTCCGGGCCGCAGGCGCGGACGTGTTCGACGTGGACTTAACGGATTACCACTAGGGGGAATCATGAGCGAGAGGAACAATGAAGTCAGATACGACGCCTGGCTGCGGCGCAATCCGCCTCATCCGGGGAGCCATATCTACCACGGTTGCCTGGAAGCGGTGGACGGCGTGGGCGGCATGGGCGTAGGGGCGGCGGCGCGCAAGTTGGGCGTTTCCCGCGTGGCGCTTTCGCGGGTGCTGAACGGCCATGCCGGAATCACCGTATCACTGGCGTTGAAGCTGGAGGCTGCCGGATGGGGCTCGGCGGATTCGTGGATGAACCTGCAGGTCAGCTACGACCTTGCATGCGAGCGAAACCGGATCGGTCAGTGGCCGCAATCTGCGGAATCAAGCGGGTCGGAACCCGAAGCGGCCTAGACCGCGGGCGAAATGCGACCTGGATTGCAACGAGCATCCCCGCTAATGCGGGGATAATCGCGGAAAATCCAGCACGGAGAGACTTCGAGTTTTATCGTGCCAAGGACCGCGCAATGGTTCAGGAAGCCGAATACGGTCTAATGTTGTGGGATGGTAAGAGTCGTGGCACGCTCATGAACGCAGTCGGGCTCATACGCCGCGGCAGGCCCTTGGTTCTCTATGTGGCATCCACGAGGTTCTTCTTGACACTGCGGCAGCCAGCCTCCTGATCTTCTTGACGTGATTAGTCGCTTCAGCACGCATTCACTGCCTGAGTTTGACCGCGAACTTGAAACGAGCGATATCGAAGAGACAATCCCGAGCACTAAGGCTGACGAGTACCCCGCACTCTTCTGATTGTTTGGACGCGCCAGCCAGAGCGCTATTGGTTGAGGATTGCGACGACAAGCCGGCGATCCGGCGTGACCAAGGAGAAAGAGGTGCGGCGGACCACCTCCGCGAGGTGGGTAGATCGATGAACGGTGCGCGGATGCGCGGCGAAGGGTTCCCCGACGGCATCTTCTACCACTGGGTCTGGGCGCACGTGAAGGGCTCGAAAGTCTTCCTGACCGTGAAGGAAATCGACGGGCCGATGGGTCAGGGCCGCATGTTCAAGGCCGAAGACTGGGACAGCATGAACGGCGGACCCGCCTTCAACATCGCCGACCCAGCCTTGTCCATCCACCCCGAAACCTGACCCGGACGTCGGGGAACAAAAGCCTTCTACACGGTGAACCTGCCTTTCTCACCAATTGGCGAGGAGAAGTCCATGCGGCTCACGAATCACGGCTTTTACCAAATCACGGCCTTATATCTTGCCTGTTCAACGAGCAGACTGAATGTTCGTTTATGGGAAGCCGCCATCATGAAATCTCCAAGGGAGATGATCTTCTAGAACGGTATGATGTTTTCACATCGAATTCCACTGCTGCCGAGGCTCTGCCTCAGACCGGCATTGACCAGTTCCAGGCCGGCGCATTCCGCTACGTCCCCGGGTCCCCGTTGACTAGGACCAGCACCAGATCATTCGCTCCCCGCAAGCCCGTGACCACGGTCTCGAACCCCGTTCCGTCCAGATTTGCCCTCTGGATCACACCTCCTCGTTCGATCCAGTACATCTTTCCCGCGCCCGCGTCCAAAGCCAGGCCTTCTGGAAGCAGGAACGCTCCCGGTGTGACGTCTTCGACGCCCGTGCCGTCCAGGCTCGCCCGCCGGATCTTTCCCCCCAGGTTGTGCGTCCAGTACATCTTTCCGGCGCCCGGGTCCAATTCCAAGCCGACGGGATTCCCCAATCCAGTGACGAGGTCTTCCACCCGCGTGCCGTCCAGGTTCGCCCGCTGAATCTTGCCCGTCCCACTGTCCGTCCAGTACATCTTTCCGGCGCCGTCACTCAGGACCGGGATCGCCGGCACCGCGGAGAACGAGCCTATCCGCTTCCCGCCCCGCAGCCCCATCGGAGCGAACCCGGACCCGTCCGCGGCCCGCAGGAACAAAAGCCCCCGAAAGTTCTCGAGGAACCTCGTGCCGGCCTCCGCGAACCATTCCGGAAGGACGTGGGCCCGCTGCTGGAAGTTCCCCTGGGTGAGGACCCTTCCCAGCGGGTCGAGCCCCGCTTCGTCGCGGAGTTGAAACTCGATCTCGGAGGCGTCCGGGTTGAAAACCGCCAGGCCGGTGCCGATGTCGCTCGACTCCTCGACGAACAGAGCAAAGTGATCGCCCAACGGGACCGGTCTGACCCCGACCTCGATCCCGCTTTCGGCGTGCCGGTAGGTCAACAATCCATGGACCGAGGCCGTTTGACGCTCGACCTGGATCCAACCGCGCCGCAGGTTCCCCGCCCCGGCGCTCCTCAGGACCCGGCTGCCCTGGACCGGAATCTCGAAGCTGTCTGTGGAACCGAAGAACCTCGGGACCGGCCGGCCTTGCTGATCGTAGACCTCGACCTCGACCGGCGCGCTGCGGTTCGGTTCGACGTTGTTGAGCGCCAACTGCACCGACCACCCTCCCCCATCCACGTAGTCGGGGAAGTAGAGCACGGACTCGGCGGACACCGCCCCTTGCGCCCTCTCGCCGCCTTCCGCCGGGACCGGCTCGGTCCCCGGGGATCCGGCCCCGGCCGGCAACAGCAGCAACGCCACCCACAACCTTTGGAGTTTCTTCATGATGACCTTACGGTTTTCGCCTTTCAGCAGATCGTTTGCGCCGGGCCGTGCATGAAGGACTGCACGGCTCCGCCGTTACGGCAGGAACTTGATGAGCGGGCCGGCGCCTTGACGCGCTCCAGCGCAGAGGCTTCACCGGCGGCCGGGAAAGACTTCTGATGCCCGCCAAGAGGGACGGGAACGCCGGATGCGGCGGCCGGGAAAGCGGAAGTGAGTCCTTGGCGAACCTCGGGACGCCTTTCCCGCCGCGTTCGAGGGCTCCAACTAGCGGAGTCTTAGGGGTTGCCGAGCGCGGATTTTTCGGGGGGGCAAGTCATTCTTTTTGTTGACTTCACGTGGTTTTTTTCGGGAGGGGCTCCGTCAACTCCGGCGATGACTGCAAGCACAGCCAACCGCTCGGACGCCGTGCTGCCTGGATAAGCTGCCGCCGACCGCCGACGCCGGGCCTCTTGCTGATCCCCCCGGGCGCGGGAGAGTCGGTGTCTGGGTGGGCTTTTCTTCGCGTTGACCATCAGGCGCATGCGATGAACCCAACAGAGAGTTCACCGCCGGACTTCTCGAAGACCGCGCCCCGCAGACCGTGCTTCATGGAACTGTGGCGGGGTTCGGTTCACCAAGCATTGTTTGCTGATGGTATGTTACATAATAATCGTGAATATAATATGAATAACATGGATTTATCTGTGATATTACTGTGATGTTATTGCAGAAAACTCCGTAAAGTCTGTTGTTGGGGGCCGAGTGGCCCGAATCTGTTCACCGCATCTTCAAAGTACGCGGCTCGTCACGGCGTGAAGCCGCGCGTTTCGGGGCCTTCCAGTAACAGGAACAGCGCCGTCAAGCGCTCCCGCTGCGTTGCGCAGACAGGGGCTTGCGCGCGGCGCAGTCCTGCTCTGCTCCGCTGGCGATACTCGCCCGCCCGGCGGCTCACACTTTGCTGCGCCGCTTTCACCTGCCGTGCCGCTACGGATTGGCTCTAGCCTTCCCTTTGTTCTCGATCGAAACCTCCACAACCTTTCTTGTTTCCAAGTCGTAGACGCACTTGTATTTCTTCCGTTGCCATTTCCCCTTGGTAGTGAGGTCCTTTACGATGAGCGCTTTGCCTTTGTAAGTGATGACTCGGTTTTTCGTGCTCGAAACGCTGAAGCTCCCTATTACGGACTCGCCTTCGTAAGGAAAACGAATCCCGACCTCGCCATCTTCCGCGTCCCTGCCTGAATCTGCCAATTGTTGCCGGATGTCCTTCTCTACGTTCTCGGTAACGTGGAGTTCGCAAGAGTTCTCCGCAATCCTCCTGTGTATCTGCCCAAGGCACATCAGATGCGTTCCGCACTGCTCGTCTGCAAGCTCTGGCGGGGCTTGCGGGCCGTCCCTCGGATAGCGAACGGAAATAGTCCCTCCGCCCTTCGTCGCAGCAACGTTTTTCATGACCCCGCCCCCCGTGAGGAGCAGGAGCGCACACAATGTCAGTACTGGCCCGTAGTCCTTCGTTCTCATCTTGAGTTCTTCCTCGGTTTGATGGCATCCCGGATTCACTGCTGCAAGCAAATCCAGCGTTCGGTAAATCGAGCAGCGATCCTTGAGAGCATTAGATTACATGGCCGGTGTAACGTCACTGTGAATCATCCGGCCGTCAACGTGATATTTCTGTGAATCATGCCGTGAAGTCTGTTTTTCGAGGTGCGCCCGGCGGAACTCGAACCTGCGGCCTTCTACTTCGGTGTGACACTGCTCAATCCGGCATAAGGCACTACTGCCTGGTTTTGCTCTTGATTGATCCTCGTCCGGTCGTCGCGAACACTTGGTAAGATTCGGTCGGATGGAACTTTCACGACCGACGCGGCGGCAGGCCTTGCGGCGGCTCGCCGGCGTCGCTCTTGCTTCGGCAACTTCCCGAGCGCCCGTGTTCGCGCAATCGAGCAAACTACCCAATATCGTCTTTCTGATCTCTGACGATCACAGTGCGCCCGACCTGGGCTGCTACGGGAACCCGGCGGTCCGCACGCCGAACCTCGACCGCCTGGCGGCGGAGGGTCTGCGGTTCGACAACGGTTTTGTCGCATCGCCGCAGTGCAGCCCGAACCGTTCGGCGATCTTTTCCGGGTGCAGCCCGCACACGATTGCGACGAGCCGGCTGCACACCCCCTACCCCGATTGGGAAACGAGCTTTGTCGAGGGTCTGCGGGAGGCGGGCTACTTCACCGGTGCCTACCGCAAGGTGCACCAGGGGGATGCGTTCAACAAGCGCTTCGACTTCTACCGGCCGAGGGGGGCCGCCTTCCAGGAGTTCTTTGACAAGCGACCGTCCGGCAAACCGTTTTTCCTGCACGTTGGTTTCTCTGATCCGCACCGGCCCTACCGCAAGGGCGCCTTCTCGCCGCCGCACGACCCGGCCAAGGTGCAAGTGCCGGACTTCCTGCCGGATACGCCCAAAGTGCGCGAAGACATCGCGTTGTACTACGACGAGATCGCCCGCATGGACTCCGAATGCGGGCAGGTGCGCGGGCTGCTGGACCGCTACGGCGTGGCTGAGAACACGCTCGTCATGTTCATGGGAGATAACGGGATGCCGTTCCCGCGGGCCAAGGGGAGCCTGTATGACCCGGGAATTCGGGTGCCCACGCTGGCCTGCTGGCCGGGGCGGATCAAGCCGGGCCGGGCGGCGCAGGCGCTGATGTCCGCGATCGATCTGCCGGTGACCTGGTTGGCGATGGCGGGCCGGGAGCCGGCTCGGAAGATGCGCGGGCAAAGCCTGCTGCCGGTGTTCGACGATCCGAAAGCCGAGCTGCGGACGGCCGTCTTCGCGGAACGCAACTGGCACAACACGCTGGACCCGAGCCGGTCGGTCCGCACTCAGCGCTACAAGCTCATCTACAACGCGCAGCCCCGCTTCCCGTACCGGCCTGCCTCCGACCTGGAGCGCTCGATAACTTGGCAGTCGTATCTGGAGGAAGCCCGCAAGCCTGGCGGCGGAGCACTGGAGGCCCGCCATTGGCAGTTGCTGGAGCCGAGTCGGCCCAGCATCGAGTTGTATGACCTGCAGCAGGACCCCGGCGAGTTCCACAATCGGGCGACAGACCCCGAACTGCTTGAAGTGAGGCGAAACCTCGAATACAGGCTCAGCGACTGGATGCACCAGAGCTATGACTTCCTGCCGCCGTTGTGGAAGCACCACCCGAGCAACGGCGTCTACGGTCGTCGGGATCGGATCTGATGTCGGCGCAACTCACGGCCTTTACATTTTTCACGAGACACGAATCACAGCCCTTACTGTTCACCAGCCGTCCGACATTTCTTCTGGAGCAAACCAGGCCGTCGCCAACGGTTTTTCACGAATCACGAAACACGAATCACGGCCTTTTTATCGGTTGGCCGTGGGTGCGAAAAGGACGTACAACCAGAAACCCCTGCCCGGTCGCTGCTTTCCTGCGCTATGGCGCGGCATGGGGCGGCATATTGCCGCTGCGCCAGTGTCCCCGCTCCGTCCGCCGTTCACGGCTGGCCTCACGACCAATGCCATTAGCCGCGAAATGAACTCATGCCAAGAAAGGAGAACGTTCTCGATGGCACGAACAGGGAAACTTTCTATATTGCGTTGACACGGGACCGGATCACATTGACAGCCTCAGAGACCATTGATAGATTGGCCATAGGGAAGGCAGCCCTCTTGCGGATTCTACTGCTCGCTCTTGCTGTCGCGGCGCTGAGCCCATGCCAGGCCGGCGAGGCGGAGAAACTCGAATTTTTCGAGACGAACATCAGGCCTTTGCTCGTCGAGAACTGCTATGCCTGCCATACGCAGTCGAAGATGGGTGGGTTGCGGCTGGACTCGCGCGAGACGATGGTGCGGGGTGGTAGTTCCGGTCCGGCGATTCGTCCCGGCAACGCGGCCGGCAGTCTGCTGATACGGGCAGTCAGTCATACGCATGACCGGCTGAAGATGCCGCCCTCGGGAACCCGGCTCTCCGACAAGCAAATCGAGGGGCTGGCGGCATGGATTCAGGACGGCGCAGTCTGGCCCGACGAAGATCTGGCGCCCCTGGTTTCCGAAAACACTACATTCGCGGTCACCCCGCAACAGCGGGCATTCTGGTCGTTTCGGCCGGTCTCGATGCCGGCGCAGCCCGAGATACGGGACGATTCCCGAGGCATTGCGCCGGTTGATCGCTTCATCCTGGCCAGACTGCACGAGAAAGGAATCGAACGGGCTCCGGCTGCGGATAAGCGGACGTTGATTCGGCGCGCCACCTACGGCTTGATCGGACTGCCTCCGACGCCGGAGGAGATCGACGCGTTTCTCGCCGACTCCTCTCCGGAAGCTTTCGAGACGGTCGTGGAGAAGCTGCTGGCTTCGCCGCGCTACGGCGAGCGATGGGGAAGGTACTGGCTGGACTTGGCGCGCTACGCCGACGGGAAAATTGGAATCAGAGTGGACGATCCGTATCCCAACGCCTTCCGCTACCGGGACTGGGTGATTCGGGCATTCAACGATGACCTGCCGTATGACCAGTTCGTTCGCGCTCAGCTCGCCGCGGACCTGCTTCCGGAACCTGAGCGCGAGAAGCACTTGGCGGGACTCGGGTTTCTGGCGCTCTCGCCCCGGGGCGATGACCGGGTCGACGTGGTGACGCGCACGTTCCTGGGCCTGACGGTCGGCTGCGCGCAATGCCACGACCACAAGTACGACCCGATACCGACGAAGGATTTCTATTCGCTGCAGGGTGTGTTCGCGAGCAGCGCCTACGAAGAGTATCCGCTGGCTCCCGAGGAGCAGGTCAAGGTTTATAAAGACGCCGAAAAGGCCATCGCCGGCCAGAAGGACGCGATCAAAACGTTCATCGAACGGCAGACGGAACAACTCATCGATGTGATGCTCGATCAGACCTCCGAGTACATGATGGCGGCCTGGGATGTGATGCAGGAAGGCGGACCCGGCGCCGAGGCCTCGGCAAAGGAAGCGGATCTGGATGCGGAGATCCTCGAGCGTTGGGTGACGTACCTGCGATCCGACAAGGAACACCAGTTCCTCGACGACTGGGACGCTCTGGTCGAGCGTGGCGGAACGCGCGATGACGCGCTTCCGCTGGCGCAGGCCGCGGAAGATTTCATCCGGGGCGTTCACAAGGAGAAGTACGGGATCGAGGACCGCAATTACGTCAAGCTGGGCGGAGCGAAGGGCCTGCTGGACGAGAGGACGCGGCAGTACACCAACCTCGAGTTCCTCGAACTCAAGAAATGGTACCTGTGGCGGGATTTGGCCTCGCCGCCCTTCTCGCAGAACGGATTCCCGTTCGCCGGCGGCGTTTACTATTTCGGGCCGCAGAAGGACCACTCGATCGACCGCTTCCTGAGCGGTGTGTGGAAGGCGCACCTCGAGGGCTTGCGGGCCGAGTTGAAGCGCTTGGAAGAAGCGTTGCCGGAACCGTATCCCTTCATCCATGGATACAAGGACAGCGGGAAGATCAAAGATCTCCAGGTCCACGTCCGCGGTGACAAAGACGACCTGGGCGAGCTGGCGCCAAGACGGTTTCTGCACATCTTGAGCGAATCCGAGCCGGAGCATTTCACGCAAGGGAGCGGCCGTCTGGAGTTGGCGAATCACATCGTCGATGCCGGGAATCCCTTGACGGCGCGGGTGATGGTCAACCGCATCTGGCAGCACCACTTCGGACAGGGAATCGTCGCGACGCCGAGCAACTACGGGCAGCTCGGCGAGAGGCCGTCACATCCAAAGCTGCTGGACTATCTGGCGGCGCGGTTCATCGAGAGTGGCTGGTCGATCAAGGCGATGCATCGCGAGATCATGCTGTCTTCGACCTACCGACTGAGCACCGGCCACGTGGCTGACAGCTTCGAGAAGGATGCCGCCAACAAGCTGCTCTGGAGAGCCAATCTCATACAGAGGCTGGATGCCGAGGCTCTAAGGGACGCGATTCTTTCCGTGTCAGGCAGTCTTGATGAGGACGCGGGCGGGCCGGCCGTCGATTTCGCCGACGACAACCACCGCCGCACGGTGTATTGCACGGTGGGCCGGACGACGACGGATCGGACCATGATGCTCTTCGACTTTCCGGACCCGAACAGCACCAGCGAGAAGCGTTCCGTGACGATCGGACCGATGCAACGGCTCTATTTCCTCAACAGCAATTTCGTAATGAAGCAGGCGAAGGCGCTGGCGGAACGGCTGGCAAGAGAAGCGGGCGATGATCATGCGGCGCGCATCCGGCGGGCCTATGAGTTGCTCTACGGGCGCCCGCCTTCGACGGATGAGATTCGCGTCGGCCTTGACTACATCGAGGCCACAAAAGATCCCTGGCCGAAGTACGCTCAGACGCTGTTGGGGGCGAGCGAGTTCAGCGCGGTGAATTGAGCCGGGGGCGGTGATCGGTAGTGACAGCCGCTGAAGTCATTGCTAACATACCAGTGGGGTACCTGCTATGACACGTCGAAATGCTCTCCGGATGATCGGAGCCGGGTTTGGAACGGTCGGGTTTGCCGGTATGTTGGGCGCGCGGACTTCAGGTCCTCTCGATCCCAAGTCACCTCACTTCGCCCCGAAGGCAAAGCGCGTTATTTTCCTCTTCCTCAACGGCGGGTTGTCACAAGTCGATACCTTCGACCCCAAGCCGATGCTCGCCAAACACGAAGGGGAGCCCCTGCCGGGACCGAAGATCAAGACCGACCGGGCATCCGGCAACTTGATGAAGTCGCCGTTCACCTTCCGTCCGCGCGGCGAAAGCGGCTTGCCGGTGGCCGACATCTTCGAGCGCGTCGGCGGTCTGATCGACGACATTTGCGTCATCCGGTCATGCTACTCCGACAACGGCAACCATGGCCCTTCGCTGTTCCTGATGAACTGTGGCCACCAGTTGCCCGGCCGGCCGTCGCTGGGGTCATGGGTTACTTATGGACTCGGTTCGGAGAACGAGAACTTGCCGGGCTTCGTCGTGTTGTGTCCCGGCTATCCGGTGATGGGGCCGTCGTTGTGGTCATCGGCGTTCTTGCCGAACCCCTACCAGGGCGCCTACATTCGCAACGACGAAACGGACCCGGAAAAGCTCGTCCGGAACATCAGGAACAAGGTCATCAGCGACGCTGAGCAGACACGGCAACTCGAACTGCTTGACAGGCTGAATCGTTCTTACCTGAAAAGGCTCGGGCATCAGCCCGAGATGGAGTCGGCGATCGCGTCAATGGAAGTCGCCTATCGGATGCAGATGGAAGTTCCGGATGTGTTCGACATCAACAAGGAGCCGGAGCATGTTCGTGAGCGTTACGGCGACAGCGACTTCGGCAAGGGTTGCTTGATGGCTCTGCGATTGGCCGAGAACGATGTGCGGATGGTGCAGGTGTATTACGGCAATTTCCAGCCGTGGGACAGCCACGACGACATCCTGGTTCATGGCAAACTGGCGCGGCAAGCGGATGTGCCGATTTCAGCTTTGATCGAGGACCTGAAGGAGCGGGGTTTGTTCGAGGACACGCTGTTGGTCATCGGCAGCGAGTTCGGGCGGACTCCCATGATTCAGAACAGCGGTTTGGAAAAGATCGGCAAGGGCCGCGATCACAATGTCCCCGGTTACACGACGCTGCTGGCCGGCGGAGGAGTGAAAGGCGGGACGGCGTACGGCGCGACCGATGACTTCGGCTTCAAGGCGGTCGAGAATCGCGTCCATCCGCATGACTTGCACGCGACGATTCTTCACCTGATGGGGCTCGACCACACCAGGCTGACGTACCGCTACAGCGGCCGGGACTTCCGTCTGACGGATGTTGGCGGCCGGGTGATCCACGACATCATCGCCTGAGCGGACCGTGCGCACGCAGGCGCTTAGGCTTGGGGACCCGCAACCTTTACTGCTTCAGATACACCGCTGAACTTCTTGAAGTTGTCTCGAAAGCGGGCAGCCAGGTTGCGCGCGGTCGCGTCGTAAGCCTCGCTGTCGGCCCACATCCCTCGGGCGTCAAGAACTTCGGGCGGTACGCCAGGGCAGCTTTTCGGAACAGTGAGGCCGAAGATCGGGTGGTGCCCGTAGTCGACATCGTTGAGTGCGCCCGAAAGGGCCGCATCGAGCATGGCCCGGGTATGTGGCAGGTCCATTCGCCTGCCGACACCGTAGGCGCCCCCGATCCAGCCTGTGTTCACCAGCCAGCAATCGACCGGATGCTCTCGCAGTTTCTGCCCCAGCATCTCTGCATACACCCCAGGTCTACGGGGTAGAAACGGCGCGCCGAAGCAGGCGCTGAACGTCGCCGAGGGCTCGTTGCCGAGACCCCTTTCCGTCCCGGCGACCTTCGCCGTGTAGCCGCTCAGGAACTGATACATTGCCTGCTCCCGAGTGAGTTTTGAGATGGGCGGCAGGACGCCAAAGGCGTCGGCGGTCAAGAAGACAATGTTCCGCGGACGGCCGGCAACGCCGGGTATGACGGCATTGTCGATGAAGTCGACCGGATACGCCGCACGCGTGTTTTCGGTAATGCTGTCGTCGTCGTAGTCCGGCGCGAGCGTGTCATCATCCAGCACGACGTTTTCGAGCACTGCTCCGAACCGCAAAGCGTTCCAGATTTCCGGTTCCTTGGTCGGGGAGAGCCGTATGCACTTGGCATAGCAGCCGCCTTCGAAATTGAAGACGCCGTTGTTGCTCCAACCGTGCTCGTCATCGCCAATCAGCCGGCGATTCGGGTCGGCCGAGAGTGTTGTCTTACCTGTGCCTGAGAGGCCGAAAAAAAGCGCGACGTCACCGTCCGGCCCTAGGTTCGCGGAGCAGTGCATGGGGAACACGTTGCGGGCCGGTAAGAGGAAGTTGAGCAGGCTGAAGACAGATTTTTTCATCTCGCCGGCGTAGCGTGTCCCCCCGATGAGCACAAGTTTTTTCGTGAAGTTGAGGATGACGAAGGCTTCGCTACGGGTTCCGTCATCTTTGGGGTGCGCCTGGAGTCCTGGGGTATAGATGATGGTGAACTCCGGAGAATGCGATGTTCGCTCTTGCTCCGTCGGGCGAACAAAGAGCTGACGTGCAAAGAGACTGTGCCAAGCCAGCTCGGTGATAACACGGATCGGCATGCGGTAGGCTGGATCCGCACCGACAAAGCAATCCTGTACGAAAGCGTCTTTGCTCTGCAGATAGGTCAAGACCTTCTGATGGAGCCGTGCGAAGTTTCGGGGCGAAATCGGCAGGTTGACCTCACCCCAGTCGACGCTCTCCCGCGTCACGTCGTCCTCGACGATGTAGCGATCCTTTGGGGATCGGCCGGTGTAAGGACCGGTGAGAGCCACCAGGGAGCCGTTAGCTGCGAGACGGCTTTCTTGACGCCGGACGGACTCCTTGACGAGTTGAGATACGCTCAGATTGCGTTGCAATGCGTTGCGGTTGGACCAGCCGGATAAATCCGGCGAAGAATCGGCCCTCGTGTCTCGAATTGCCATGGAAATGGAGATTGCTGGAATCCTGACCGTTCCCTTGTCAATGGTCGGGGAAGCGACCGGGACGAGAAAAGAAAAGGGTTAGCCTGCATGTCTCTCCACACGGCGAGGCGAAGTGCGTGAGAGGGCCGTCAGGACGAGGCGCGCGCCGCTTGGCG
>JAPPLB010000062.1 GCA_028819575.1 Bryobacterales bacterium
CAAGTACGCCTGCGCGCGCCAAGCGGCTCGCGCCTCGTCCTGGCGGCCCTCTCACCCACTTCGCCTCGCCGCGTGGTAAGAAATGCAGGCTGGCCAGCACTTCTCATCAATCCGGTTGGCTCCGGCCGTCAGCGAGGGCTGATTCGGGAAAATCGACGATCACTATAATGGTCAGAAATGGTGAGCGCCGAAGCCACGCTCAGCTCAATCGTTCCGCAAGTTCTCGGGCGCGAGGACTACGCCATCATCGGCGAGATGGTCGAGGAGGGCACCAGCGTGCTCGATCTCGGTTGCGGAGAGGGTGAACTGCTCGGCTGGCTGGAAGAACAGCGTGGCGTCAAGGCGCGCGGTGTTGAGATTGCGCCCGAGAAAGTCCGCAAATGCGTGGCGCGCGGCTTGTCCGTTTACCAGGGGGATATCGACAAGGGCCTCGCCGACTATCCCCCACAGTGTTTCGACTACATCGTTCTCAGCCAGACCCTTCAGGAGACCCGCCGTCCTCTGAACGTCCTGCGAGAAATGATTCGAGTGGGACGACGCGCGATCGTGGCGTTTCCGAACTTCGGCCACTGGTCGGTGCGCGCCTCGTTGCTGTGCAGCGGCAAGGCCCCCAAGACCGACCACCTTCCCTACGAGTGGCATAATACCCCGAACATCCATTTCCTGACCGTGCTCGATTTCGAAGAGACGGCGCGGCAAGCGCAATTGACGATCGAGCGCTCGTACTTCCTGCGCCGCGGCAGACGTATCCGCTGGTGGCCGTCGCTGCGCGCCGACATCGCGGTGTACCAACTCAAGGGGTAATGCTCGCCGTGACGTGGCGGTGGAGTTCCGAAACCCGCCGCCAGGCTTTGACAGGGGCCGCGCGGCGTAGGATAGTAGTAGCGGGTCGCTGCATGCCGTTGCGGCGTCCCATAGTCCCTTGCAGCGAGGAATCCTTATGATTCCCACCAGGGTTGCCTTACCGTCAACCGTATTGACGGCCGGCTTGATGTTTGCGGTCTTCAGCGCCGGCGCTCCGCGTACGGAAGACCCGTTTACAGAGCGGCAGCGCTCCTACTGGGCTTTCCAGAGGGTTCAGCGCCCCGCGGTCCCCGAAGCAAGGCGCCGGGACCGGCTGCGAAATCCCGTTGACGCCTTCATTGTCCACAAGCTGGAAGAGAAACAGATCGAGCCGGGCGAGCCAGCCGACAAGGTTACACTGCTGCGCCGGGCGTACTTCGATTTGATCGGGCTGCCTCCGACGCCGCAGAACGTTGACGCCTTCCTGCAAGACAACGATCCGGACGCCTTCGCAGGAGTCGTTGACCGTCTGCTGGCATCGCCGCTGTACGGCGAGCGCTGGGGGCGCCACTGGCTCGACCTGGCCCGATATGCGGAAAGCGAGGGCTTCAAATCCGACGAAACGCGCCCCAATGCCTGGCGTTATCGCGACTACGTCATCCAGTCCTTCAACCAGGACAAGCCTTACGACCTCTTCATCAAGGAGCAGATCGCCGGCGACGAGCTGTGGCCCGATCATGTCGACGCTCTCATTGCCACCGCCTTCAACCGCAACTTTCCCGACGAAACGAACGCCGCCAATCTCCGCCAGCGCCGCCAGGAGATCTTGCATGACATGACCGATACCGTCGGCGCTACCTTCCTGGGGCTTACGTACGGCTGCGCCAAGTGCCACGACCACAAGTTCGACCCGATCCGGCAGAAGGACTACTATCGTCTGCAAGCCTTTTTCGCCAACACCGCCGAGGACGACGACATCATCCTCCTGGGGGCCGAGGATCGACGGGAATACGAAGCCGGATTGGCCGAATGGGAAGAGGCGACGAAAGACACTCGCGCCCGGATCGAAGAGCTTTTTCATCCCGCCAAGGAAAAGGCCTGGGAGCACCAGGTCGCCCGACGCGCTCCGGAAACCCGCGTCATGTTGCGCGGACCGCTTGCAGCTCAGAGTCCCTACGATCGACAGATCTACCGCAAGCACCTGTGGGAGATGCGTTTCCTCAACACCGAGGCACGCCTTGCCAGGGGACTCGAGGATGAGCAGAAGGAAGAGTACGAACGGCTGCGGGCCCAGTTGGATGCGTTCGACCACCTGCACCCCAGCGAACCCCCGAGGGCAACCGGCGTAAGAGATATCGGGCGACAGGCCCCGCCGACGCATATTCTCGGGGTCGGCTCTCACGAAGCGCCGGGCGAAGAGGTGCGGCCGGGCTTTCTCACGATTCTTGATCCCGAGCCGGCCGAGATTCCCCATCTGCCGCATGTCGAATCGTCCGGTCGCCGCTCGGCACTGGCCCATTGGCTCGCGGACCCGGAAAACCCGCTGACTCCTCGCGTCATGGTCAACCGAATCTGGCACTATCACTTCGGACGCGGCATCGTGGCGACACCCAGCGACTTCGGCCTGATGGGCGAGCCGCCGACGCATCCCGAGCTGCTTGACTGGCTGACCGACGAATTCATCAAGAGCGGCTGGAGCATCAAGCACATGCACCGGCTGATCATGAACTCGGCAACGTATCAGCAGAGCTCGGCGTATCGCGACGACGCACACCGGGCCGATCCGCTCAACCGGCTCTTTTGGCGTTTCCGGCCGCAGCGGCTGGAGGGCGAGGTCATTCGGGATGCTGCACTCGCCGTAGCCGGCATGCTGCATCGGCAAATGGGCGGGCCGGGCGTGTTTCCGCCGCTCCCCGAGGGGGCGCCCACGCCGCGCGGTGGTTGGGACACGCCCGACGACGCCAAGGACGCGCAGAGGCGCAGCGTATACGTTTTCGTCCGGCGCAATGCACGTTATCCGATGCTGCTGGCGTTCGACATGCCGGACACGCACGAAAGCTGCGCCCGGCGCACGGTAACAACAACTGCCCCGCAAGCCCTGCTGATGCTCAACAACGATCAGTTCCTTGGCTGGGCCCGCGGCTTCGCCGGCCGGGTTCTCGAGACGAACGGAACCGACTGGGGCGGAGGCATCTCCGACGCCTATACACTGGCGTTCTCGCGCGAGCCGGATGGCTGGGAAAAGGACAAGGCTCTGACATTTCTCGATGAGCAAGAGCGCCTGATCGCGGAGCGGCAGGAGAACGGCGGCACGCTGGCCTTGCCGGCGGTCATTCCAGAAGGCGTGAGCGAGCCGCGCGCCGCGGCGTTCGTCGATTTCTGCCACACTCTGTTGAACTCGAACGAATTCGTGTTCCGCTACTGATCCCCCTGACCGATGACGCCACGGATGTCCGGACAACAACCCTGCCGACGCCCGATCGAGTCGCGCCGGCGGTTTCTCACGCGGGCAGGCAGCGGACTCGGTGCGCTGGCGCTCAGCCATCTGCTCGACGGCAGCGGCGTGTTGCCCAGGGCGACCGCCGCCAACGCCCTGGCCGCCAAGCCGCCGCATCACGCGCCGAGGGCCAAATCGGTCATCTGGCTGTTCATGGAGGGCGGCCCCAGCCACATCGACTTGTTCGACTACAAGCCGGAGCTCGACAAGTTGGCCGGACAGCCGATGCCCGCGTCGTTCGGACGACCTGTTACGGCGATGGGGACATCGGACAACACCATCCTGCCCACGAAACGTGTCTGGAAACAGCACGGCCAGAGCGGACTGTGGATCTCCGACTGGTATCCGCACATCGCACAGCATGCCGATGACCTTGCGGTGGTCCGCTCGTGTTGGGCCGACGGGTTGAATCACGTCGGGTCGGTCTCGCAAATGAATACGGGCTCGATCCTCGCCGGCCGGCCGTCGCTGGGCTCCTGGGTCACCTACGGGCTCGGAACGGCGAACCAGGACCTGCCGTCCTTCGTCATTCTCACGGACAACAAGGGAGTGGTCGGTGGAGCCAAGACATGGAGTTCGGGCTTTCTGCCCGCCGTGTACCAGGGAACGCCCTTCCAGCAGGAGGGCCCGCCGATTCTCGACCTGGCCCGGCCGGAGACGATCGGGGACCGGCAGCAACGCCGCAAGCTCGATCTGCTGCGGGACCTGAACCGGCATCATGCCAGCACGCGCCCCGAGGACACCGATCTCGAAGCACGCATCGAGTCGTTCGAACTGGCTTACCGGATGCAATCGTCGGCGCCCGAGGCGGTGGATGTCGAGAGCGAATCGGAGGCGACGAAGCGGCTCTACGGCATGGATGAAGAGGAAACGGCCCGGTTCGGTTCGAACTGCCTGCTGGCGCGGCGGCTCGTCGAACGCGGCGTGCGATTCGTCGAGTGCTATTGCGGCAGCGGCAGCGGTTGGGATGCGCATGCCGACATCGAAGGCAACCATGAGAAGTGGTGCAAGGTCTCCGACAAGCCGATCGCCGGCCTCCTCACGGACCTCAAATCGCGTGGTCTGCTGGACGAGACCCTCGTGGTGTGGGGAGGAGAATTCGGCCGGACGCCGTTCAACGAGAAAGGCATCGGCCGCGACCACAACCCGTGGGGTTTCACGATCTGGATGGCCGGCGGCGGCGTCAAGCCGGGACAGGCCATCGGCACGACCGACGAGATCGGGCTGCGCGCCGTCGACATGCCCTACCACGTCCACGACATCCATGCGACGATCCTGCATCAGCTCGGTTTGAACCACCTCGATCTCACCTACCTGCACAACGCCCGCGCCGAGCGGCCGACCGTCAACGGCGGAAAGCTGATTGCAGAAGCGGTGGGCTGAGGCAACCGGAAGCGGCGGCGGCCTACCGGGACTACTTTACGCACCACCGGACAGGCGAAAGGGACTCGAGCCGGTCGGCGGACCTGTTTACTACATTCCCTGCCCCACGACCGGGTTCGGGGCGCACCGATTTCGTGTAACCGCTTGGCTCCCAGGTGCGTTCCAAGGAACCGAGGAGGCTTTCATGAAAAAGACCATTGACGTGAGGTTGGTGGTTGTTGCCGTTCTGGCGGGTTTCCTGGGGGGCGCGCTGCCCGACATCACGCTGCCTGAACATGCTCTTGCCCAAACAGAGCCGGCCCGGCAAGTCACGGCTCAGGAGTTTCGCGTCGTCGACTCCCAAGGTAAAGTGCTCGCCTTAATCGGCGCCGAAGTCCTGATGCAAGTGGAAGGCCGCGACAACCAAGTCCTGTCTTTCAGCGAAGGCCATATTCAACTCTTCGATTCCGGGGGGCGAATCTTGTGGGCTGCACCCGGGCCGTTGGTCCATCCGGCCGGCGGCGGGGGCGCCGCCCAGAGCGGCTTGCGATCGGCAGACAGGATTGCCAAATAGACCCCGGTCCGGCCAGGACCTGATCTTGCTTCCGTGACGGCAGTCGGCTAGACTGACCGCGTTGTCGGGAGGAGTCCATTGTCAGCCTTTACCAAAAACATCCTCGGGCTCGCGGCGGTTCTGTGGTTGACCGGAGCCGCTTCGGGCGAACTGGTCCGCATCGAGGTGGAAGAACGCAGCGACGTTCTCGCCGGAAAGTCGTTCGGCTCCACCGGAGCCTACGAGCGGATCGTAGGAAAGGTTCATTTCGAAGTGGACCCCAAGCTGGAGGCGAACCGACGGATCTCAGATCTCGATTTCGCTCCCCGCAACGAGCGCGGCCGCGTCGAGTTCTCCGCCGACCTTTACGTGCTCCTGCCGAAAGACCCCGCCAAGGGCAACGGGACCGTGTTTTACGAGGTCGTGAACCGCGGCCGAAAAGGTCTGCTGGGGCGGTTCAACGTCGGCGCCACGGGCTCTTACGACCCGCGCACGGAGGCTCACTTCGGAGACGGGTACCTGCTCGAAGAGGGCTACTCCGTGGTGTGGATGGGCTGGCAATACGACGTGGCGCAAGAGCCGAACCTGATGAGGGTCTATGTGCCGGCGGCGCGGGACGGCGAGCGGCCGATTACGGGGCTGGTGCGGTCCGATTACGTCCCCGACAGGAGCATCTACAGTTTCCACCTGGCCGATCGGCAGCACGCGCCGTATCCGGTGATCAATCCCGATGACCCGGAGGTGCAACTCACCGTCCGGGACCGGATCGATGCACCGCGGCGGATCATGCCTCGAGACCGCTGGCTGTTCGCACGCGAGGAAGACGGCAAGCCGGTCCCGAACCGCACGCACGTATTCGTCAAGGCGGGTCTGGAGCCGGGCCAGATCTACGAGATCGTCTACACGTCGCAGGACCCGGCGCTGGTGGGACTGGGGCTGGCGGCGACAAGGGACCTGATCACCTTCCTCAAGCACGGTTCGAACGGCGGCCGAGGCGAACCGCTGGCCGAGTATCACAAGCACGTCAAACAGACGCTGGCGCTGGGGTCGTCGCAGAGCGGGCGCTTCCTGAGGACGTTTCTCTATTTCGGGTTCAACGCGGACGAAAAGGGAAGGCAGGTTTTTGACGGCGTGTGGTCCCACGTGGCCGGCGGGGGCCGCGGGAGCTTCAATCATCGGTTCGCGCAGCCTTCACGCGATGCGCGCCCTCACTTCAACTTCCTCTACCCGACCGACATTTTCCCCTTTACCGACGAGAAGCAGACCGACCCGGAGACCGGGCTGAGCGAGGGCATCCTGGATCGGGTGAAGAAGGCGGGCGTAGTCCCGAAGATCTATTACACGAACTCGTCGTATGAATACTATGGGCGTTCGGCGTCTTTGATCCACACGGCGATTGACGGCCGGAAGGACTTCCCGCCGTCGGAGAAGACACGGATCTATCTCTTCGCGGGGGCTCAGCATGGGCCGGGCCGATTTCCGCCGGGCGGTCAGGGCATGCAGAACCTCAGCAACGCCAATGACTTCACATGGGGCATGAGGGGGCTGCTGGCCGGCATGCAGAAGTGGCTCGCCGAGAACAAGGAGCCGCCCCCCTCGCAAATTCCGAGCATCGCCAACGGGAGTCTGGCGCCGCTCAGCCAAGTCGAGTTTCCAACGATCCCGGGCGTGGCCATTCCTGAACGCATGCACCACGCTTACCGCGTCTTCTACGGCCCGGAGTTTCGCTCGCAGGGTATCGTGACCATCGAGCCGCCCGAAGTCGGCAGGGCTTTCCCGATGCGGGTTCCGCAAGTGGATGGCGACGGGAACGAGACCTCGGGAATCCGGTTGCCGGTGATCCGGGTTCCTCTTGCGACGTACACGGGCTGGAACCTGCGTGACCCGAGCATCGGCGCTCCCAAGGAACTCTACAGCATGCGGGGGTCCTACATCCCGTTTGCCAGGACCAAGGCGGAACGGGAGAAAACGGGAGACCCGCGGCTGTCCATGGAGGAGCGCTATGGAAGCCGGAAGGAATACGTGAGCCGGCTCGAAGAAGAGGCCCGGAAACTGGCGGAGGAAGGTTACGTACTCAAAAGAGACGTGCCGCTGATCGTCGAGCAGGCCGCCGCGCAGTGGGACCACTACATGGTTTCGGAGGAAAGTCATTAGCCTGCAATTCTCGCCACCCGACGGCCGCAGCACGCGATAGGACCGCCATGACTTCGTTGCGCTTGCTTGCCGTGCTCGACGTACTGTCAAGTACGCCTGCGCGCGCCAAGCGGCTCGCGCCTCGTCCTGACGGCCCTCTCACGCACTGCACCTCGCCGCGTGGTGAGAAATACAGGCAAGAAGCAACCAGGCCGCGTTTGCGGTTGCGGGACGACTCGCCACTCTTGCAAGCGGTCCGGGAAGCATCATCGATGGCCATGCAGAGGTTCGCACCCGCCACCGGAGTGTTGGTTGCCGTCCTCCTCGCCATACCCTGGGCCCGGGCGCAAGTCCCTTCGTACTCCGGCCCGGGCCTGCGGCCGAATCCGCGAGTGGAACGCGCGTTCCGAGAAGTCACGGAACTCACGACCGGACAGCGAGAAGACGATCACCCCTCAGTCGCTTCCAACGGCGATATCGCCTGGGCGGCATGGGTCTCCTATTCCGAGACGGACCGCAACAGCCTGATCCTGGCCCGCTCCCTCAAGAGCGGTGAAACCGCCTGGTCTGAACCGGAACCAGTCACGACAGAGGGCGGGGACTATTACAAACCCGCCATCGCCGTGGATGGGGAGTCGCGGGTCTGGGTCGTCTGGCCCGCACAAGCCGAGGGCAATTGGGATCTCCATGCGAGAGTCCGAGAGCCGGACGGCCGGTGGTCGAGGACGGAGCGGCTCACGGATCATCCCGGACCGGACCAGATTCCACGCCTCGCGGCTTCGAACGGGCGGGTCATGCTCGCTTGGCAAGGCATACGAAATGGAAGCCTCGATATCCTCTACCGGCTCTTCGCAGACGGGAAGTGGGGCGAGGAAGGCGCCGTCAGCTCCAACGCCGCGAACGATTGGGAACCCGCCGTCGCGGCGACGCCGGACGGCGCTTTTCACATTGCCTGGGACAGCTTCCGCGGCGATTACGACATCTTGCTGCGGAGTTTCGTGAACGGCGAATGGGGCGAGGAAACGGCGGTAGCTTCGTCGCCGCGACTCGAGAACCGTCCGAGCCTCTGTGTCGACCCGCTGGACCGTCTTTGGATTTCGTGGGAAACCGGCCCGGAAGCATGGGCGAGCGATTCCGCCACCAAGGGCCTGCGGGCCGAAGGCCGGAAGATCGGCATCGCCTGTCTTGCGAACGGCAAGCTGTACCGGCCGGCGGAAGCGATCCTGCAACTCGACGCCATGGCCGGCTGGGAGACGATGGAGGCTCCCGAGATTGCCGTCGGCCCGGACGGCCGCATGCGGCTTTTCTTCCGCCACCACGTCCGGCCACCGTGGCTTTCCATCGGCACGACGACCTGGGAGGGCAATCGCTGGTCGGCGGTCGAGACCGTGTTCAATACCGAAGGCCGCATCGATCAACGCCTGGCTGTCACCCAACTCGGCGACAGCACGCTTCTCGTCTACCCCATGGGCTCGCTGCACAATCTTTTGTACGCGAAGCAGTTCAAGTCCGGTCCAGCCGTCAGCGGAGCCGGTCGGACCCCTTCTCTTGAAGCGGCGGCCCCGCAAAGACCGAAGGGAGCGGCGCGGCGTGCGGCGCGTCACGCCTTCGGGGGGTTTCAGCTTTATTGGGGTGATCTGCACCGCCACACCGACATCTCTCTGGGCGGCGGCCAGCAACAGTACCTGGACGGCTCGCTCACCGACAACTACCGCTACGCCATCGACGCCGCCGATCTTGATTTTCTGGGCACGACGGAGAACACCCGCTACCTCACGCGGCCTTACAACGTGTGGCGATCCCAGCAGGCCGCGGAGCTTTACACCCATCCCGGAGCTTTCGTGGGCATGCACACTTACGAGCGAAGCCAGCATTCCCCATGGGGGCATCGCACGATTCTCAACCTCGCTCGCAACTACATCCCCGTGCCGGCGTCATATACCCTCGGTGATGTCGGCGTCAGCCCGTGGGGACTGTGGGCCGCCCTGCGGGGCAAGAGGGCCATCACCATTCCACATCACATCGCGTTCATCGACAAGCAGGTCAGTTGGGATTACCACGATCCCGAGTTCGAGCGCCTCGTGGAGATCTTTCAGGGCTTTCGCGGCAGCTACGAGTATGTCGATTCGCCGGACGGAGTTTCGCGGCCTGAATACCTCAAGTACTCCGAGCACCGCGGTTTCCGCCGCAAGCCCTACGAGCGGGACAGCAAGAGTTTTGTATGGGATGCCCTCGCCCGCAAACGCAAGCTCGGCTTCATCGCCAGCTCCGATCACCTGGCCACGCACAATGCCTTTGCGGGTGTCTATGCAAAGGGCTTCGACCGCGAGTCACTCTTCGACGCGCTCTACAACCGCCGCACCTATGCCGCCACGGACAAGATTCTCGTGGAGTTCTCGATGAACGGGAAGTACATGGGCGAGGAGGCGGTCATTCGCGGCAAGCCTGAATTCAAGGTGGCCATTCAAGGGACTGCGCCTCTCAAGCAAATCGACATCATCAAAGAAGGCAAGTTCATTTTCACCACCAACCCCAACTCGTCGACGGCGGATTTCACGTTTCGCGACGAGGAGTTCGATGGCAAGGAGTGCTACTACTACCTTCGCGTCATCCAGATCAACAAGCACATGGCCTGGGCGAGCCCGATCTGGGTTCGAGGCGAGTAGGCTGGATTTGCCGTGCGGACTTCTCAGGCGCGCAGGCCCACAGCCGCGCCTCGGCTCGTTGTTATTGCAAGTTCGCCGCCGTGAGCCGGCTGTCGATCAGTCGCCGGTCAGGGGTTGGTCGACCGGGACGGACTCGGGAGTGGCTCCGGCGTAGCCGTTGGCGGCGCCGACAGCGGCTCCGTTGACGATCGGCAGCGGCGATGGTTCAACACTTTTCTCGACGCGGCTCGTACCGTAGATGCTGAAGGGCTGCCTGTCGTTGATCTTGCGCAACTCTTCGAGCGACTGCTTGCGGTGCTTGCTGATCAGTCGAGGCTGCTTGAGTGGAACTTCGTTCTCCGCGCCCCAATCGAGATAGAGGTGCTTGTTGAGCTTTTTGTCGGGGAGACCGGCGAAGCGCATGGCGGGCCACTTGAATTGCTCGCCGTGCACCCACTTGCCGCGGCAGTAGTAGAACGCGCGGGTGCCCCACTTGAAGTACTTCCGGGAGCGCTCCCGCATCTCGCCGAAGTCGCGGCTCTGCGTCCAGGCCGTCATCATGAACTCCCACTGCAACTGCGTGAGCTGCTTGGCCTTGAGACCTTTGCCGTCGGCCATGCGGGTGTCTTCGAGCGGCGTGAAGATCGAAGGAACGTAGAGGATCTTGGCCTTCTTGAGGCGGTGCAGCAGGTCCAGCGTCTGACGCATGTCGTCCGGGGTCTCGTTGGGCAGGCCGACGATGAAGGTGCAGACCGGGAACCAGTTGTTCTCGTTGAGGATACGCATGCCCTCGACGACGATCTCCTGCCAATCGCGAATATCGAAAGGCAACGACTTGCCCGACATGGTGAGGGCGGCGAGGCGCGGGGAGCCGGTCTCGATGCCGATGAGCGGCGCCAGAAACTTGCCGTCGGGATGCGTGGAATTGCGGTTCCGCAGAGCGCTCTTGTCGAGCAGAATCTTCGACATCTCCTTGATCAGATCCGGGTTGACCACCGCCGGAGCGATCGTGGCGTGCGAAAGGGGCAGATACTCGACGCCGGGCTCGCGTGCGATCGAGTCGTAGAAGTTGATGACGGCGTTCGGATTCGGGATGTAGAACGGAGCGGCCGCGCCGTAGATGAAGATGTCTTCGGAAACGGGGAAGATAATCTTTCCGCCGTTTCGGGTGTTCGCCCGCACCGATTCGAGCGCCTGTTCGGGAGGCACCGAGATGCGCGTCTCGAGCGTCGGCGAGCAGAAGGCGCACTGCCGCCCGCAGCCGCGGTTCATCTCGACGATGCCGTAGGTCGAACGTTTCCCAGGGACTACCAGTTGCTCGACGGTGGGTTCGGGAGCGTTGACGATCGGCGGAAGCTCCTCACCGGCTTCGGCCTTCTGGAACAACCCAAGGGCCACGCCTTCAGAGCGTCCGTTGATGATGCAATCGATACCGAGCCGTTCCATCGAACCGGTTTTGGGGATCTGCCAAGCGCCCGCGCCGCCGACGATGACCTTCGGGCGATACTTGCGCAGCGCAGGATGCTTGTAAACGCGCTCGCTTTCAGCCGCGTTCACCGGACGCGCGGAACTGCCGAAAATGTTGCTGTACACCCCGGTCGAAAAGGCCGTGCCGATGGGGTTGTGGGCGCCGACGCCGACGGCGACGGTCTTGGGGCCGACGAAGCGGTCCAGGTCGTCGGGATGGCAGACAGCAACGTCGTCGGGGGAGTAGTGCTGCAGAAGAATCTCTTCGATGACCCGGATTCCGTATGGCATCACGACCGCCGTGCCGTCCGGGTATCTGGGCTGCTCGAACTTGTTCTTGTACATGAACCGCGGCACAAAGCGAGCCGGAGCCGAGGCGTAGATCATCTGCTTCCAGGGGCTGAAGGCCTGTTCAGTGCTCTCGGTGTCCGGCGCCGTCAGGACAAACTTCACCCCGCGCGAATCGTAACCCATAGTCCTTCTCCAACAGAAGCTCTTGATTGTACCTCAGTTTCGCTGATCGATCAGACCTTCCCGATCTGCATCGCGGTACATCCAGGAACGATTATAGTCCCGGCGACGCTGCTCGCAATCATCGCTTTGCTGACACACGAAGCACACCGCGCGCCCGCCGGCGCAGAGGGCTCGGCGGCTGTGCCGGCGACCGCCAGTTCGGAATCCTGAAGGGCTGGATATCGGATCCCGGCGGGCTCATCAACGTTTCTTCGGCGTCCGGCCGCGTGTTACGGTGGTGAAGTTTTTGCTCTCGTTTCTCCACCTCGTGCTCCTCACCACCTGTTGCAAAAAGCGGGCTAGTTTTCCTGTCGTTAAGTAAGGTTGACATTTGAGTCAAGTTCTCGTGGCGATCAGTTGTCCTGCTTGTTGGTCGGAGGCGGAGCCTCGCTAGGGTTCGACCATGACTGCCGTCATCGAAGAATACGGCGTGCGAAATCGCGTCGGTCTCATCCTTGGCCTGATTCTCTTTTTCGGAATCCTGCTACTCCCCACACCGGACGGCCTCACGCCCATGGGCAAGAAGATGGGCGCCGTGGCCGTCCTGATGGCGACCTGGTGGATTACCGAGGCGACTCATATCGCCGTCACCGCCCTTTTGCCGATCCCGTTGCTTCCGCTGCTGGGCATCATGCCGAGCAGCAAGGTGGCGCCGAACTACGCCAACCACATCATCTTCCTCTTCATCGGCGGCTTCATCCTCGCCCTAGCCATGGAGAAGTGGAATCTGCATCGCCGAATCGCGCTCGAAACCATCGCCAAGGTCGGCACGCGTCCGGCGCGGCTGATGCTCGGCTTCATGATCGCCACGGCTTTTCTTTCGATGTGGATCTCGAACACCGCCACGACGATGATGATGCTGCCGATCGCCATGGCCGTCGTCAATCAACTCGCTGAAATGGCGGAAGTCGAAGGCAAACGCGGCCCCGACACGCCTGTGCGAGTTCAGCGAACCTTCGGGGTCATGCTCCTGCTCGGCATCGCATATTCGGCCAGTGTAGGAGGCCTCGGAACCATCATCGGCTCGCCGACAACAGTCGCTTTCCTCGGTTTCGCCCAGACGCGCTTCCCTGACCAGTCACCGATCGGCTTTCTGGATTGGAGCCTCGTCTGTATTCCCCTGGTCGTTGTCTTCGTCCCGATCATGTGGGCCTACCTGTGTCGCTTTGGAAGCAACATCCCGCTCAGCAGAATCCGCTTCATGGGCAGCCAGGACGTGATCCAAGGCGAACTGCGCAAGATGGGTCCGATGACCGACCCCGAAAAGGTTGTCCTTGCCGCGTCGTCTCTGACCGCCTTTCTGTGGATTTTCCGCAGGCCGATCGAACTCGGCGGCTTCACGCTGCCCGGTTGGTCGATCATCTTCGAGGCGCCTTCCGACATCCATGACGCAACGGTCGCCATGGTGATGGGCATCCTGCTCTGCCTGCTGCCGCTCAACCTTTCCGGAGGCATCGAGTGGAAAGGCCGCCGCGAGCACTTCGTCATGGATTGGCAAACGATTCAAAAGGGCATTCCGTGGAGCATCGTGCTGCTGCTCGGCGGAGGCTTCGCCCTTGCCGCCGGTATTCAGGAGTCGGAACTCGCCCACTGGATCGGCTCAAAAATGTCGTTGCTGGAAGGCATGCCGATCTGGTTGCTGGTCCCTCTGGTCTGCGTGATCGCCACGTCACTGACAGAAACGACGTCGAACATCGCCACCGTCCTGATGATTTCGCCGATCATCGCCGAGACCGCATTGCAGATCGGCGTCCACCCCTACCTGTTGTTGATCCCGGCGTCCATCGTCTGCTCGTTCGCTTTCATGCTTCCCGTAGCCACCCCGCCCAACGCCATCGTGTTCGGCAGCGGCTGGCTCACGATTCCACAGATGTTCCGGGTGGGCATTGTCATGGACGTCATTGGCGTCATGCTGGCGCCGGCCCTGGTCTATCTGCTGGGATCCCTCGTGTTCCCGTTCGGAACCTGACGAGATCTGCTCTCTTCCCGGCTCATGCCCGAGTCGGCGCCCCAGACATTCGGAAATATCCCGCGGTCTCGCCGGTTGCGAAGGTTTTCCGGCCCTGGCTCTGTTCGCAACCCTGACTGTGATGTCGAGTATAATTCGGTCTACTCCAGCGTCCCGCGTGGCTTCCCCGATCCACCACGCCGCGTTTCCCGCAGAGTAAAAGCAACCCGACCATGCCGAACAACGAGCCAGGGCTCAAGCTGACCCCCATCCAATGGACCATCTGCGCGGTCGCCGCCCTCGGCTTCTGTTTCGACATCTACGAGCTGCTCATGCTGCCGCTGATCGTGCGGCCGGCCCTTCTCGAGCTCGCCGACGTCCGGCCGGGCACGCCCGAGTTCAACCAGTGGGTCGGAATGCTCTTCTACATCCCCGCGGTTTGCGGCGGCATCTTCGGACTCCTTGGCGGCTATCTCACCGACCGGCTCGGACGCCGCCGTGTACTCGTCTGGAGCATCCTGCTTTACGCCTTTTCTGCCTGTGCGGCCGGTTTCGTCACTTCGCTGGAATGGCTGCTGGTGTTCCGTTGCACGACTTTCATTGGCGTTTGCGTCGAATTTGTCGCCGCCGTGGCCTGGCTCGCCGAACTCTTCCCGGACCCGAAGCAGCGCGAGGGCGTTCTCGGATACACGCAGGCGTTCTCCTCCATCGGCGGACTGCTCGTAACCGGCGCCTACTACCTCGCCGTGACCTTCGCCGAATCGCTGCCCGAAATCCGCGGCGGTCATGAAGCCTGGCGCTACACGCTCATTTCCGGCGTGATTCCCGCACTGCCGCTCATCGTCATCCGGCCGTTCCTGCCCGAGTCCCCGACCTGGGCGGCCAAAAAAGCCGCCGGCACCCTCAAACGCCCGAGCTTTGGCGAACTCTTCCAACCCGCCTATCGCAAGACGACGCTCCTCACCGCGTTCATGTTCGCTTGCAGCTACGGGGCCGCGTTCGGCGCCATCCAGCACGTGCCGCGCATCGTACCCGGCCTGCCCGAGGTCGTAGGTCTGGATCGGGCGGCCCAACAGCAGATCGTCAGCGGCGTGCAGTTCTTTCAAGAAATCGGTGGTCTTCTCGGCCGCTTCCTACTAGCCTTTCTGGCCATCCGGATCATCTCCCGCCGCCTGCTCCTGCGCATCTTCCAGATTCCCGGACTCGTCATTCTGCCCCCCGTTTTCCTCTACGCCTCGCTCTATGACCTCGAACTATTGAAGTGGGGAATCCTCGTCGTGGGGTTGCTGACCATTGCCCAGTTCAGCTTCTGGGGGAACTACTTGCCGCGCATGTACCCCACGCACCTGCGCGGCACCGGCGAGAGCTTTGCCGCAAACATCGGCGGCCGCATGCTCGGCACCTCCGCGGCGCTGCTGACAACGACACTGGCCAACTACACGCCTGGGGCCACGGCCCCCATCAAGCTGGCGTACGCCGCGGCGATCGTGGGTATGCTCACCTATGTCGCGGGCTTCGCGGCGAGCTTCTTCCTGCCGGAACCGAAGCGAGGAGAGTTGCCGGATTAGCCTGCCTGTCTCACCACGTGGCTAGCAGCCCGTGTCAAAAGTCACGCGGGCGGCGTTACGCGCCTCTGGACCGATTGCGTA
>JAPPLB010000075.1 GCA_028819575.1 Bryobacterales bacterium
GTTGCTGCCCTCTTCCTCTTCCCTGCGTGCCAGCGTCACTACCCCGGCGGTCCCAAAGGGGTGCCCATGTCGCTCGCTTCCCCCCCGGCGTCGGCCTTCCCCGTCTCTCAGGCGGGTCGGCTCCCGCAATGCCTGTTTCGAGGCCTGCTCGACGTTCACTCGCGTTCCGGCCCGCAGGTTCGCTGAACCGCTCATTCGCGGCCCTTTGTCACCAGAGTGCTTCAGACCATGTCGTTACCTCCATGTTCCGCCCTGGCTGCTACCAACCGGAGCGACAGTTGTTGGGCGGGTTTCGCACCCGCTAGAAGAAGGCGCCTTTCCATGGCGCACTGAGACATGCAGGCTAGGCGATCCGGCGGAAGAATCTGATCGTATGGACCTGCAATTTGGACTTGCAATTCCTTGTTGACTTGCAATCTCTTGCGAACCTGCTATTATTTCCTTTTCACCGGTTAGCACCAGTTTGTGTCCAAACACCTTGGAGGAGGCGTAAGGAGTTCTCATGCTACGGAAGCGTCAAGTCGCGCTGATCATACTCAGCGTATTCTTAGCAGTCTTTGCGGCAGGCTGTAAGAAAGAGCCACCACCACCGCCGCCACCACCGCCACCGGCGCCGGAGCCTGCGCCGCCACCGAAACCGACGGTCACGATTTCGGCCGAGCCGAGTTCCATCGAACGCGGCAAGTCAGCAACCCTGAACTGGTCCTCGACGAACGCAACCTCTGCCTCGATCAATCAGGGCATTGGGGCCGTGCGGACAAGCGGCAGCCGCGAAGTCTTCCCGACCCAGACCACGAGCTACTCGATAACGGTCAAGGGTCAGGGCGGCGAAGCCAGCGCGTCGGCAACCGTATCGGTGAGGCAACCGCCACCGCCACCGCCACCGCCGGCGCCGAAGCCGGACTTCTCGGAGGCGCTGGAAAGTGCGGTCAGGGACGCCTATTTCGACTACGACAAGAGCGAAATCCGCTCCGACGCAGAGTCAGTGCTGCGGGCGAACGCGGGTGCTCTCAAACGGCTGTTCAATGACTACCCGAACGACCGTGTCGTCATCGAAGGCCACTGCGACGAGCGCGGGACCAACGAGTACAACCTGGCTCTCGGAGATAGCCGTGCTACCGCCGCTCGCGACTTCCTGATGAACCAGGGGGTACCCGCCGGCAAGTTGACGACCATCAGCTACGGCGAAGAGCGGCCGCAGTGCTCGGAATCCGATGAGAGTTGTTGGCAGCGGAATCGCCGCGCCCACTTCTCAGCGGCCCGATAGGCTGTATTTCACACACCGGGTATCAAGGGGCGCGTCCCGAGGGCTCCATTCCTCGGGCGGCCCCTTTCCCTTTTTCAGGAGTCCCCGGCAGGGGTGGAAGAAAGACGCGCAATAATTGTGAGGCGCGGCCGGCCTATTGAAGGCCCTACTTACGTTGCTGAATGCCCAGCGAGGCAAGCTTCTTGAGCACCGTTTCGGTGTGGGTGTTGACTTCCTCGTCAGTCAGGCTTTCCGCGTGTTTTTGCCAGACCGTTCGCAGCAGCAAGCTGTAGTGTCCGGCGGGGACTTGCCTGCCCCGGAAGATCTCTTGCGGCTCGATCGAGACAAGATGCTCGGGCTTGCCGGCGGCGGCGATGATCTGGGCGAACGACGTGCCCTCGGGAACGAGTAACGAGAGATCACGGTGGACGGCAGGAACCCTGGAGATCGGCTCGAATCGAGTTCGGCGCAGCGAGGCGGCAAACAACGGGTCGATCAGGACTTCGGCAACCCACAGGGAACGGCGAAGTTTTTCTTCCGGTAGGCAGCGTGGATCGATGCTGCCCAGGAAGCCGAGAGTCTCATCCCCGCGGGTGATGCGGGCGGACGCACCCTGCCGGTAGTATGCGGGGATGTCTTCCGTGTCGAAGCCGAGCTCGACGGAAAAAGCGCCAAACAGCGCTTCGACATCGGCCTTCAACTGAAAAAAGTCCAGCGGCTGTCCGGGATCGCCCAGCGATGCGGGACGCGCTGAGCCAGTGACGCCTATCGTCAGGATGGCCGGTTCCTCGTGACCGCCGTTGGTTGCGCGGTACAGCCTGCCCATCTCAAAAAGCCGCACGTCGTTCTCGCCACGGTTGAGGTTCCACGCCAAGGAACGGAGCATGGCGGGAACGGACGAATTGCGCAGGCAGTCCTGCAATTCGGTGAGGGGGTTTTTCAAAGGCATGACTTGCCAGCGGCCGAAACGGGCCGCATCCCGAGAGTCCATGAAGGAAAGGGAGATGGTTTCGCTGTAACCGAGTGAACGCGCAGCGGATCGAAGCTTGTTGGCGGCGCGGCGCTCGGGCGGGTCCTCGGGCGGGACACTCGCTTGCGGCAATGTGTTCGCGACGCGGTCGTAACCGAAGATACGCACGACCTCCTCGATGAGGTCGATCTCACGCTCGACGTCAAGGCGCCCTGCGGGTGGGATGACGTTCCAGCCATCGCCGGCGACGGTGACGCCAAACCCGAGAGCGGCGAGAATGCGTTCGACCTCGGCGTCGGGAATCGATGCGCCGAGGATTTGCTTCAGGCGCCCGCGCCGCAAGCGGATCGCCGCACGGTCGGAGAATGAAGGATAGACGTCGATGACGCCCCTGAGAACCTTGCCGCCGGCGAACTCGGCGAGCAGCGCCGCGATGCGGTCGGCGGCCGGGACCGTTGCTTCCACATCGGCGCCGCGTTCGAACCGATGAGAAGCTTCGGTGTGCATGCCGAACCGGCGGGCCGTCTTGCGAACGGAACCCGGTTGGAACCAGGCGCTTTCGATCAAGACGTTTCGCGTTTTCTCGGAGATTTCGGTGGCGAGTCCTCCCATCACGCCGGCCAGGGCCACCGGCTTTGCGGCGTCGGCGATGACGAGATTCTCGCCGCTGAGTTCGCGGTCGATCCCGTCGAGAGTTTGCAGGCGTTCACCCGGCCGCGCGCTGCGGACGATGATGCGGTTCTCTTCGAGCAGGTCGAGATCGAAGGCGTGCGTCGGCTGACCGGTTTCGAGCAGGACGTAGTTGGTGATGTCAGCGACATTATTGATGGAGCGAATGCCGCATAATTCGAGCCGTTTCGACATCCACGCCGGGGACGGTTTGACCTCGACGTCAACGATGACGCGTCCGGCATAGCGAGAACAGAGGCCCGCATCGGCGATTTCGATGGCGGCGCGGGTTGAGGCGTCGGGCTCCTGCTCGGGGACCTCGTCTGCGGGAGCCTTGAGCGGACGATCGCAAATCGCGGAAATCTCTCGCGCTACGCCGAGATGGTTCATCTCGTCAGGGCGGTTGGCGGTGATTTCGATTTCGTAGACGGTCTCCGCAGCCTCTTCAAGGATCTCGTCGACGGTTAAGCCGGCCATCGTGAGCTTGTCGGCAAGCTCTTCCGGGCTTTCCGGAATATCAACGTAGTCCTTCAACCAACTGTAGAGAATGCGCATCAGCGGAACTGCCTCAGGAAGCGGATGTCCCCCTGGAAGAGAAGCTGGATATCAGTGATGTCGTACTTGAGCATCGCGAAGCGGTCGATGCCCAGTCCAAAGGCGAAGCCGAAGTGCTCCTCGGGGTCGTAGCCGACGTGGTGGAACACACTCGGGTCGATCATTCCGCAGCCGAGGACCTCGATGAAACCTCGCCCTTCCCAGTAGATATCGACTTCCGCACTGGGCTCGGTGAACGGGAAGAAGCTGGGACGGAAACGGATACGCGTGTCCCGCCCGAAGAAGCGGCGGAGGAAGTAGTCGAGCGTTCCTTTCAAGTCGCTGAAAGTGATGTCGCGGTCGACCGCGAAGCCCTCGACCTGGTGGAACATCGGGCTATGCGTCGAATCCGCCGTGTCGTTGCGGTAAACCTTGCCGGGGACGAGATAGCGCAGAGGGGGCTGGTTGGCCTCCATGATGCGGATCTGGTTCGGCGACGTATGTGTGCGGAGCAGCGAGCCGTCTTCGAGGAACAGCGTATCCATCTCGTCGACAGCGGGGTGGTCCGCGGGAAAGTTGAGGGCCTCGAAGTTGTAGTAATAGCTTTCGATTTCAGGGCCTTCGGCAATCGAGTAGCCAAGCCCGTGGAAAATGTGCTCGATTTCATCGAAGACAAGTTGCAGCGGGTGGTGCGCGCCGAGCAGGCGCGGCGGCCCGGGGAGGGTAACGTCGATGCTGCTCTTGGCCTCTTGTGATGTGCCGAGCTTTTCTTTCACCTCGGCAAGACCGGCCTCGACGTGCTTCTTGGCCTCGTTCTGCAGGCGTCCTACTCGCGGCTTGAGCTCTCGCGGAGCTTTCTTGAGCCAATGCTCGTTGGCGTGGGTCAGCAGGCCGTTCTTGCGGCCGGCCCAGCGGTCGCGAAACGCCTTGTGCTGCTCTTCGGAACCGATCGCGCTTTTCTCGGCGTCAAACGAGGAGCGCAACTCTTCGTAGAGGCCGTCGATGGAGTCGCCGCCGGCCAACAAGTGGTCAAGGTCCCGACCGGTTTTCTCGTCGATCGTCATGCTGCAAGCCTTGTCCTGCCTTCGGCTTGAAAAACCGAAACCGTTCCGCCGGCAACCTAGTCGGCGGCGGGAGCCTCTGAGGCGGGCCGGGCTTCGAGCGCGCTCTTGGCGGCGGCGGCAAGTTGTTCGAAGCCGGACTCGTCATGAATCGCCATATCGGCAAGCATCTTGCGATTCAGATCGATGCCCGCAAGCTTCAGTCCGTGCAGGAACCGGCTGTAGGAGATCCCATGGTTGCGCGCCGCGGCGCCGATGCGGATGATCCAGAGAGAGCGGAAATCGCGCTTCTTGAGACGGCGGCCGATGTAAGCGAATTTCTGTCCGCGTTCGACGGCCTCCTTGGCGTAACGGAAGAGTTTGCTCTTGCGTTGATAGTAGCCCTTGGCTTGGGCGAGAATCTTCTTGCGTCGATCGCGGCGTCTCGAGCCGCGTTTGACTCGGGGCACGGTTTTCCTCCTTCGGCCAATCGCCCGTCAAGATCGGCGTGCCGTGTGGATGGGAGGCGAAACAGGCACGTGCCTTGGGCGCTGCTCGCTCACCGGAGAAACTTGCTACGAAGCGATCATCCCTTTGACCGCTTTTTCCATCGCGGAGCTCATGAGCGTGCTCTGCCGCAGCTTCCGTTTGCGCTTCCTCGTCTTCTTGGTGAGGATATGGCTCTTCATCGAGTGGCGGCGCACGACTCGGCCGCTTGCGGTGGTCTTGAAGCGCTTGCTCGCCCCCCGATGTGATTTCTGCTTTGGCACGATGTCACCTCGGCGCCCGCTCGGCGCGGGTCTTTCCGTAATCACTTACCCTGGAGACGCAAGGCAGCCGTCAACTCGCCTGCTTACGGTTCCGACGATCGGGGAAATGATCTGCAGTGGACCCGCTGGGTCCGAAATGGTACTGATTAGTATAACATCGGCTGGTGAGGCATTCGGCGATGCCGGGTCCGAGATCCGTTCCCGCTCGGGAGCTTGTTGAAGAAAGTCCGTTGCGGCAGGTAAGGAAAGGCCGTTCGAAGGCGGGTGTGGACCACGCGGGTCAAAAGCGGCGGATGACGGATTCATGGTCACTGCGAGCCACAGGCGCATTGCTTGGCGCGCCCTTGCGGGCTGGCGCCCGCAATTGCAGATCACATCCTTGGATACGGAATCGGGCCGGGGACTCCCCTGCCCCGCGTGAATCGCTGTGATCCCGGTTGCGCTCACGATCGCGGGCTCAGACCCTTCCGGGGGCGCGGGCCTGCAAGCGGATCTCAAGACGTTCCATCAATTCGGCGTCTACGGGATGGGCGCCGTCACGCTGCTGACCGTACAGAACACCGAGCGCGTCGAGTCGGTCGATCCGCTCGATCCCGCATATGTGGAAAGGCAGTTGCGGTCAGTAACGGAAGACATTCCACCCAAAGCAGCCAAGACCGGGGCGCTGGGGACGGTTTCGATCATCGAAGTGGTTGCATCCTGGGCGGCGCGGATCTCCTTCCCGCTGGTGGTCGACCCGGTGATGATCAGCAAGCACGGCGCAGTGCTGCTCGACACAAGCGCGCGGGCCGCGATGCGGGAACGTCTGCTGCCGTGCGCCACGCTGATCACACCGAACCTTGCGGAGGCGGCGGCGTTGGCTGCGATGGAAGTCGGCGATACGGCTCAGATGGAAGAAGCCGCCCGCAGGATCGCCGACATGGGATGCTCAGCCGTGCTGGTCAAAGGCGGACATCTGGAAGGCGACCCCACCGATCTCCTGCTCTCGGAAGGCGAAGTCGAAATGCTGCCCGCGCCCCGGATCGATACCAGGCATACTCACGGAACCGGCTGTACGCTTTCGGCGGCGATTGCGGCGGGTCTGTCGAAGGGGCAGCCGCTGCGCGCGTCCGTCCGCGCCGCCAAGAGTTTCATCACGAGCGCGCTTCTCACGGCGCCGGGGTTGGGGCGCGGCTGCGGCCCGCTGGATCATCATGCGCCGCTTGACGGCATGCCTTGAGGCGTTTTGAAAACGCAAGAGGCGCTCCCCAGACGGCGCCATCAATCAAGCCGATTCACTCTCGTCTCGATATGTGAACTCTTGTCTGGAACTGAAAAAGGAATGCGTTACGACACGGCCGCGATACGCAGTCGTGATCGCTCTCGATCACTTCCTTGCAACAGGCCGGAACAGGGCAAGGGTGAACGGCGAAATGTCCCGGCAGGCCGTCTTGCACCACCGGACAGGGTCGGAAATACGGCCGGGGCGCCATGGGCTTCGCTCTGTCCGTTCTCAAGACGGAAGACGTAAGCGCGTTACCGGATCCTGAAGGAATAGAGGCTCGCGTTGCTCATCACGAACTTGAATCGGACAGCACGGCCCTCGAGCTCACTGAGGTCCTTGCCGCCGCCCCAAGAGATACCGAGTCTCACGCCGTCACCCTGGACAGGTATGCACTCCTCGGCTCGATATCCGCTGATCGGCTGTCCATCCGCATCTTGGACTTCGACCCGGATCGACCCCTTGCCATCGGGCACATCGGTGAAAAGCTCTTTCCACGCAGGATTGAATGCGCCGCCTTGCTGCTCCATGGCCCGTATTCGCGCATTCAGCGTCATGGAGGATCCTTGGAACGTGACGGGACGCGTCACCACAGACGCTTCGCTGGTGGCTTCAAGCGAGACGAATCCGTCCAACCGCAACGTCGCCAGCCCGATTTCGCCTGTATGTTCTTCCGCGAGCGCGTTGTGAAGATTCGAGAATCCGGAGTAGTAGATCCAAAGCTTGTCGTCTTTCACTGCGGGAGCGGTTGCGGGGAACACCATCCCGCTGTCGAAGCTCGATCCCCCGTACTCGTTCCTCATGTAGCCAAGCGGAAGGAAGATGCGCCGATACCCGCTGCGGTCCCACACAAGACCGTCGCGGCTCGATACAAGCTGCGTATCCATGAGCTGCGAGTACGTATGAAACACCCACAGCAAGCCGAGGTACTGCCCGCCGTAGGAGAAAGCCGACAGGCCGTAGAACTCGGTGTCGGGCTGATCGTTCTCGTCTGGTTGCAGCACGAGCTGAGAATCCCTCCAGTGGACGAAGTCATCGCTGACCAGCCGGGCCACTTTGCGTATCGGTCGGATCTCCGACTTGTGGTAAAGCCAGTATTGCTTCGATGCCGCATCTTGCATCACGCTGAAGGTATCGCCCGTCGCCGAACAGGGGACCACGGGATTATCAGGATGGTTGGTCCAGCGGACCCCGTCCGAAGAGAATGCCACCCACACGCCACACTCGCTACGGTCGCGAGTGCGCCAGTATGCCAACTTGTAGCGGCGATTCGGGTCTTTATCGTCAGGGTCTTTGATAACGCTGTGCGTCCACGCCGAATCCTTGAGAAAAATATTGTTCGCCGTAGAGCCCCGGTACGCGACCAAGCCGAGGTCAGGCTTCTCCCAGTGCACGCCGTCCTTCGAGGTGGCGTAACACAGGAAGTCCTCGACGTCGGGCCGTTTCGTCGAAGGCAGGCTGTTGTACCACATCTTGAACAGCCCCTCTTCCTCGTCAAAGATGACTGAACCCGGCTGCAAGACCAGATAGCCTTCCCACGGCCTGTCCGCTCGTACCAGTGGGTTGGCCGGGTGCTTGCCGGGGCGGTTCAACGTCTTGACGACGCCGTCGGAGCTCTCGATCAAAAAGTTGTCGACGAACAGTTGCGAATCGGAAGTCAGGCTAATGGCCGCCTCCCCGGTTCCCGGGTTGGAACAGCCATTGCCTACGGCGCCGAAGGCAACAAGCGTGATGGATAACAGCGCGTCTCTATTCACGGAGTGGGCGCCTCCTCGGGTGCGTCTTGCGTTGCTCGTCTGTGCTCCATGCGCCCCGCCTGCATCGAGGCCCATTCGCCAGGACCCCTTTCGCCGCAAAACGCTTGCTTATGATATTAAGTAATAGGCTGTAATCGACCCAACTGGGTTTCCGTGGAGAGTTGCAAATGGTCCGCACCGAACGTTTAGGGGTGTTTCTCGTCTTGGTTGTTCTCATGCTCGGCGTTCTCGCATGCCCATCAGCACCGCCCGAAAAGGAAACGCACGAGAAAACGCCGGAACCCGAGGCCGAAGAGTCCGTTACGGAACCGGAGCCGGTCGAGACCGCCAAGCTGGAGACTCCTGTGACCAAACCCGAAATCAAGCCTTCCGAGAAACCCGAGACCAAACCGGAACCGCCCAAGCCCCCTGCGAATCCTGTTGTCGTGATAGAGACCACCAAGGGGAACATCAAGCTGGAACTCAGACCGGACCGCGCGCCGATCACCGTGAAGAACTTCCTGCAATACGTGGACGACAGCTTCTATGACGGCACGATCTTCCACCGTGTGAAGCAGCGGTTCATGATTCAGGGAGGCGGTTTCACGCCGGACATGCGAGAGAAGTCCACACGTCCGCCCATCAAGATCGAGTCGGGCAACGGACTCGCGAATCTTCGCGGCGCAATCGCAATGGCTCGTACCAGCGACCCCAACAGCGCGACTTCACAGTTTTATATCAACGACAAAACGAATCGCTTTCTTGACAAGGACCAGGATCCGAGAGGATGGGGATACGCCGTCTTCGGCAAGGTGACCGAAGGACTTGCTGTCGTCGACGCCATCGCCGCCGTGCCCACCGGTTTCCACAAAGGGCACGGCGATGTGCCCAGAGAACCCATCGTCATCAAGTCAATCCGCCGCGCGAACTAGCGAGAGCTCACGGAAGATCAACAAACCTTCCCTGATGGACCGATTTTCCTGCGGGTCATTTCAAACTTCATGACCCCGGGTTGTGATCTTGGTCAGTCGGTAACTTTTGGACGAATCACGTCGACGTCGATGTCGCGGAAAGTCTCGACGAGCTGCTGGAAGTGCCGCTGGTCGCGATACGTGCCGACGATGGCGCCGCCGGAACCGGTGAATTTCGCTGTCGCACCGGCTCGGCGCGCCGTGCGGATCATTTCCTGATTGCCGTCGCTGATGCGGTAGATCTCTGTTCGCAGGTCGTAGTTCTCATCGATCAGCCGGTCGAATCGATTGCGGTCTCCCGTGAGAAGGGCCTCGCGGCCTTCTTCGGCAATCTCGGCCCAGCGATGCATGGCCTGCACGACTTTCTTCTCTTTGCGGAGGAAGCGTGATCGAACGTCGTTGTGGAACACCTCCGTGCCTTCGCTCAGGCTGGTCCGGTAGGCGACGTAGACATTCGGAAGAAGCCCGGCATCGAGCTGTTCGTAGTGACCATAGCCGCGCGTTTTCATGATGCTTTCGGCGAAGTCCATGTAGACGAGCCCGTTGTAGACCTGAATCACGCGATCCTGCAGACCGGCGGCGACGCCAAGTTCCCGCGTCTCGGTCTCGAGAATCAAGTTGGCCTGAACGGGTTGGGGAATCTGGATCTCGAAATACCGCAGGAGAGCGCGCAGAGCAGCGGTAATGATGGCGCTCGAACCGCCCAAGCCGAGGCGCTGCGGGATGGTCGACTCATACTCGATCGTGAAATTGCGGTTGGGTAGATGGATGCCCTGCTCCAGGCAGTAGTCGCTGAAGCGCATCAGCAACGCCTTGATGATTCGGATGCCGCCGTAATAGCCTCTCCAACGCGTCGTTCGGCGCAGGTCTTCAAGGTTCTCCCACAACGGAATGTCGGACTTCGAGGGCTTGATCTCGAGCGGGGCGCTGGGGTACAGCAGAACGCGAGCCCAAAAATTTCTCAGGATGAATGAAATGGTTTTTCCGTAATAGCCGTCGCTCGGGTTGCCGAGCAACCCTGCGCGAGCGTAAGCATAAGTTTCAATCATCTTGGATGGATATGGAGCCGTTGCGGGACTCCCAGTGTACACGCTGGCTGTTGCCGTGCGGCAATGCCGGATCGTGTCGATGAACTCCATCAAAGTCGTGTTGGTTGTCTTCGGCTTCCGGCGAGGACTCGACGGCAACCGGATCGCCGCCAGCGCTAGCCGCGAGGTCGGCAGGGGCAGCTATTTCATGCATATTGACTCCGAGACGTCCAATCTCCAGGCAACGCCTAACCTGTATTTCTGACCACGCGGCGAGGTGAAGTGCGTGAGAGGGCCGTCAGGACGAGGCGCGATCCGCTTGGCGCGCGCAGGCGTACCTGCCGTATCGCCACCTTCGGCCCTCGGGTTGCTAGACACGCAACACGGCCTTTACCACGGCCTTTTTCCCCATCGAGCAAGGCACGCAAGCGCAACGAATGACGCCCATGAGAGACGGCCGTACCGCCTGCCTGAGTTTTGGGGTCACGAGTCACGAGACACGGCTTTTTCTGCCGCCCCCTCTCCCGCTGGGAGAGGGCCGAGGTGAGATGCGGAGCCTACACGAATCACGGCCTTTTTATCGTGTGCTTCGACCGTCGTGTGGTGAGAAAGGCAGGCTGAACAGCCGATTCCCCTGAAACCTGCCTTAAGCGGCCGTTCACGATGGTCGAAAATCAAATTTTGTGATAAAAGTTGGCGTGTGCGAGGAAACTACTGTTCCGAACCGAAACACGGTTCCGGCAAGCGAAGCGGACTTATAGTACGCTAGGCGTTAGTCGGGGTCCGTCCCAGAAGGCGGGCACGCAGCCAAAACAACGCCTTATGAATCTCCCCAATGCTCTGACGGTGTTGCGGATTTTCTTTGTCCCGCTTCTTCTTGCAGTCATGCTGAGGCGTGACATCGAATGGGATACCGGCGCGTTCGTCTTGACGAAGGAATGGCTTGCGTTCGTGATTTTTCTGTTCGCCGCCATCACCGACCTGCTGGACGGCTATATTGCCCGACGACGACGACAGGTCACGACCTTTGGCAAGCTGCTCGACCCGGTCGCGGACAAGCTGCTGATCTCCGCGGCGTTCATTTCATTGGTTGAGCTCGATCGCGTTCCGGCGTGGATGGTGGTGATCATCGTCGGCCGCGAATTTGCCGTCAACGGCCTGCGCAGCATCGCGTCCGCGCAAGGGTTCCAGATCGCCGCCAGCGATCTCGGCAAGACAAAGATGGTCGCTCAGGTGATCTCGGTATCGCTGCTGTTGATCTCACCGCCCGGGACGATCTTCGCCGAGCTCGCCCACATCTCGCTCTGGCTGGTTGTTCTGTTCGCGGCGGCCTCGATGATTGATTACTTCCGCAGTTTCTGGAATCGCATCGAGCAGCCGCCCACGCCCCAGCCGAAGACCTCGCCAAAGCTGCTGGTCATGCGCAAGGAACGTAAGGACCTGGCCACCTGAACCGCATCTCCCGCAAAGAACGAAATAGCGCGCTTTCAAAGTCCTGAGATTCGCGGCATTGCGATATCTCAGTGCAACACTCTGCCTCAACCGGAACGGAATCGACCCGCCCCAGCCTGCATGTCTCACCACGCGGCGAGGTCAGAAAGGCAGGCTGGCGCATACACGCCGAGTCGGTTATTCGGACTTGTCGAAGAGCGTAGGCAAGATGCGATAGGATCCGACAACGATGATTGGCAGCAGGAAGAGAATCCAAAAAGCCCAGGTAGTGAGGCCGTAGCCCTTGCTGATCAGTGTGATGAGACCGAATTTCTCAGCCAGGAAGATCGCGCCGATCAACAGGCCGGCGGCTACCGCAAGCCGAAGCGAGCGAGACATGGTGCGGCCGCGTTCAGACAACATGCCGGCGATGCGCTCGTTGAATCCGTGGATCATCCCGGTGCCGGTTTCGATGAACGTACCGAACAGGATGATCTGAAAGAAGGTTTGGAACAAGGGCATGTCGAGTTGTCCGAGGACGAAGTTGGCCGGGATGGCTTCGGAGACGATGGATGGGTAGTAACCGAGGAAAGTGGTGTAGACGAGCGCGCCGGGGAACATCGCGATCACGCCGGCCAGCAGCCCCGCGCTGAAAGCCTCACGGCGATGTTCGACGTGCCGTAAGGCGAATAACATCGCCGGCAGCGCCGCGAGATTATAGGCGGCGTACCTGATGCCGGCCAGGAACCCGGAGGAGTCCGGCGTCGATAACTTCATGTTGCTGAAGATGGTATCGCCGGAGTCGCTGAGCACGAAGACGATCAACAGAAAGTAGAGCAAGTAGAGGCCCAACGACCAGATCGAGAAGAAGCGTTCGATCAGGTCGCTGCCCCGGTAGGTGAAAACGCCGACGACGGCGACCATGATGAGCGTCCCGGCAATGCGCGGCCAACCAAGTGTTTCGTGGAGAAGCTCGCCGGAAGCGGAACCAACGACAGCGACGGTAAGGATGACCTGCAGCACGTACAGCACTTCGAAGGCGACCCAGCCCCGGCCAAGCAGGGAGTTGAGGAACGTGCGGTAGTCGAAAAAGCGCCCTGCACGGGCAAGTTCGAAGCTCAGTGCAAGAATGACGCCCCAAATCACTGTGGAGATGAGCATGCCGAAGTAGCCGCCCACAGGGCCTTCGGTCAGAAAGAACTCGACGAGTTCGCGGCCTGTTCCGTATCCTCCGCCAATGACGATGGATTGAAAGACAAAGCCGGGGAGGAGGTATTTTCGGTAGAGGCTGAGCATGGGGATAAGCTGGTCGTTGGGCAATCATAGCGCGATTGGTTCAGCTTCGGCTGATCCACCAGGGCCAGGAACACGCCAACGGTCGTGGCCATTCACCGGTGACGGCGCTGGATTATCCTAAAGACGAGTCTGCATTTCTCACCAAGTGGCGAGGAGAGGTGCGTGAGAGGGCCGCCAGGACAAGGCGCGAGCCGGGCGGAGGAAAAAGGCGCGCGCAACACGGCCTTTAAGGTTTTCACGAGTCACGAAACACGAATCACGGCCTTGTTTCGCGCGGCTCGGCCGTCGAGTGGTGAGAAATGCAGGCTGGGTTGCGATACGGTTCGCGTCCTGGCGGCGCCGGGCGAATGGACATGGCGAAACACCTGAAACGTCTCACTCCGTTCTTCTTCCTTTTCACTGTGCCTCTGCTTGCCACGGATGCGATCAACGATCCCGAGCCAACCATCCGCTCCGTCTGGGTGGACGCCCATACAAACCTTCTCGGCTCTCCTTCTCTCGACGGGCGCTACCTTTCTCTGGTCGATGTCGAGACCGGCGACCTCGCCGTCCTCGATCTCTCGACCAGAGAGAAGATCCGTCTCACCAGCAATCCGCCCGAATCCAGGGAGTTCGCCTACTTCTCGGCCATCTCGCCCGACAGCAGCCGCGTCGCCTATGCCTGGTTCAACGACGAGGAGTTTTACGAGCTTCGCCTGGTCTCGTTAGCGGACTCTGAAAGCCGTATCCGGCCAGGCGAACCGCGTGTCGTCTTTCGCAATCCGGAAGCAGGTTTCGTCCAGCCGTGCTCCTGGTCTCCTGACGGTGAACAGATCCTGACCCTGCTCTTCCGCAAAGACAACATCAGCCAGATCGCACTCGTTTCCGCCCGCGACGGCTCCACGCGGATCCTCAAGTCGTTGAACTGGGTTTATCCCAAAAAGATGGAGTTCTCTCCCGACGGCCGCTTCATCGTCTACGACTCGACGGTTACGGAGGAATCCGACGCGCGCGACATCTTTCTGCTTTCCGCGGACGGCAGCAGCGAAGTGAAGCTCATCGAAGGGCCCGCGAACGATATCTTCCCCGTCTGGACCCCGGACGGCAAAGCCGTCGTCTTCGCCAGCGACCGGGGGGGCACGATGGACGCCTGGATGATAGCGGTCACCGATGGCAAACCGGCAGGCCCGCCGAGATTGCTCAAGAAGAAACTCGGCCGCTTTCTGCCGATGGGCATCACGCGTCAGCGTGACTTCTATTACGGCTTGCGGACTGGACATTCCGACATCTACACGGTCGAGCTGGAGCAGGGCGCGGCAAGCATCAAAGGCAAGCCCACCATGGTGCGGGGACGCTTGACCGGAACCAACACCGCCCCGGCCTGGTCGCCGGACGGACGTTATCTCGCCTATCTCTCTCGCTGGGGAACGGAGAATTACGCGCAGGAATCAAGGGTCGTTACGATCCGCGATCTCGATTCGGGCAAGGAGCACATCGTCAGTCCGAAGCTCGCTTACATGGAGCGTCTACGCTGGGCCCCCGACGGCGGATCGCTGCTCGTTGGCGGAAGCGATGGCAAGAGCCGGGCCGGACTGTTTCAGGTCAATGCCAAGACTGGAGAGACAACGCCCATCGTGCGCCGGCGCAGCACGAATTTCCGCGGTTTTGAAGGCGTCTGGTCACGTGACGGCATGACCGTCTTCTACATCTACGACGAGCCGGAGCAAGGCTTCAGCATCCGTCGGCTCGTCGTGGAAACCTATGAGGAATCGACTCTTCACGACACTCCGCCCAACTTCCCGATGCACGACCTGGCGCTTTCCCCGGACGGCAGCCGGCTCGCCTTCGCAACCAAAGACCCGTTGATCGAACATGCGGAAGTACTGCAAGTGCTACCCGTCGATGGCGGCGCGCCTCGCAAGCTTCTGACCGCCAGGAATGCCACGCTCAACGCTGTCGAATGGCTGCCGGACGGCTCTGCCTTGCTCGTTGGGACGCCCGGCAAACCGACGCCTTCGATCTGGAAGATAGCCGCAACGGGAGGAGATCCCCAACGATTGCCGATCCGGATCGATCACAACGGCCGTTTCCGGCTTGACCCCCAAGGCCGCCGCATCGCCTTTGCATCCGGTCGGCAGCAATCCGAAATCTGGGTTATGACCGACTTCCTGCCCCAAAAGCAGGCTGCCCGCTAACTCCAATCCTCCTGGCCGAAAAGAGCTGCTTTGCTTTGATGGTGATGCCTGCGCCGCTATCGTGGCCCGCGCCGTAGCAGCAACAGCGGTTGACTTGTGCCCCAAGCTGAAGCGGGCGGTTCTCGTTTCCGCCCCGGACCAGGGCCTGGGCGGGCGGGCGCATGAAGAGGCGATCTAGCCTGCATTTCTCACCACGTGGCGAGGCGAAGTGCGTGAGAGGGCCGTCAG
>JAPPLB010000089.1 GCA_028819575.1 Bryobacterales bacterium
GTCCTGGCGGTCGTATCGCGTGCTTCGGCCGTCGGGTGGTGAGAAATGCAGGTTATACATCGCGTACTGCATGAGCGATGCAATGGCGGGCCGTGCGACGAATTCACGTCGGAACGTTCCCACCTGCGTCTCGGTCACCGGCACAACTGGAAATCCTATGGCTGCGGCACACGCACGTCGAAGCCTTTCAGTTGTTCCACTACGAAGGCATGCGCCTCCTCCAACGTCTTGAAAGGGCTATGGGAATGCTTCTCGATATCAAAGCTCATATCCGCCGGCCCCCACGAGATCCAATCCACGCCCGGTTTGACGATTTTTCTGACATTGAGCGCCGCGCGAAGAGTCTCGATCTGGAAACCCAACATGCCTGTGCCGTTCCACCACTTGGCATATTCCAGACGGTCCACAGGCGGCTTCTGCCCATATCGATAGTCCCCACCCCAGCTCCGGTTGCCGAAAGGAGCGTAATAGAAGCTGTCGATGGCTTCATCGGCCGTCTCGGCCTCTTCGACGAAGGGAACGAGAATCGCCAGCACGCCAAGATCGGCATACCGACCTGTCAAGTAGGCCCATCGAGCATGGGGGATGCGGAGCTGCACGCCAGCTCCGAGCTCTTCCGTCAGCTTGCAGAACCTGGCCAGATCCCTTTCGTCCGGAAGGGGCCTGTGCTGGCCGTCCACGCTGAAGAGGTCCACCTTGCCGCTTTCACTGATGATCCGCTCGAGCTCTTCGCGGGTGGACTCGACAGGCACAGTGGCCGTTCGGATCGGTTCGCCCTTATGCATTTTCTCCTTCAGCGATCCGGGCAACGGTTTGATTTGACTTCGGCTCGGGGTTTGACTGAACGAGGAGGGAGCCGCCGCTCCGATGCCGAGCGCTGCCATCATGTTGAAAATTCGACGGTTCATGGCGATTCTCCCCCTGGATGTCGGTTCCAAGCTATCACAATCGGGGAGCTTGATGATCGTTCAGAACGGCATAATTTTCCGAGATGGCGTCAACAACCCGCTATCGTGAGATGCACCCGGGATGGAGGCATCAACAAGTCACGGACCGGCGCCCGAGCAGACGCGAATCACACACTCCTGACGATCCGACATCCTGCCAATGTCCTCGCCTCAGCAGCCAACTGGTAGACTACTACCGACTTGCCGGGACCCGGACTTGCCCGGTGATCTGAATATACCCATGGAGGTGGCTGGGATGACGGCCTGGGTTTGGCCAAGACGTTTTGGCTGTGTTCTGATTGCACTTCTCCTCGCAAACTCGGCGCCACTGCTGGGGGCTGACGGACCGCAATTCGAGACAGGCGTGGTCAGGAAATCCGAAGGCACTCGTTTCTATCACAACGCCTACCCGACGGTTGCCCGGCTTACGAGCGGCCGCTTGATGGCGTTATTCGGAGCCTACTCGCCCGATCAAAGCAGCGCTCTGGTCGCAGCAGCTCTCTCCGACGACGGGGGCCGCACCTGGTCCAGCGCCAGGGAGATCATCGACAACCCCGGGCTCTGGGACGGTGATCCCAACATCATCGTCGACGGCTCGCGCACTTTCGTCTATTGCACGACACGCACCGTCGAGCTCGAAACCATCGACCGGAGCACGGTATTCATGGTCAAGACCGACGACGACGGGGAAAGCTGGTCGGAACCCGTCGAAATCTCGATGCCCAAGAAGTACGTTGCCGGCAAGCAGCACAAGGGCATGCGTCTGGGTGACGGTACGCTGCTGATGGGCTACTCGTGGGACCTGTGGGCCGAAAAAGGCACACCGGCGCGCACCGAAGGCGAGATGAACATCGCGTCCGGCATCCTGCGATCCACCGACGGCATCCACTGGACTCCCTTCGGCGCGCTGCACGTTTGGATTCCGAAGATGACTCCGTACTCCACCAACGGTCTCGACGAACCCTCCATCGTCGAGTTGGCGGACGGAGAGATTCTGATGGTGATGCGGAACGGATCAAGCCGTCACTACGAGAGTCGAAGCCGCGACGGCGGTCTCACCTGGGCGCCGCCGCGCCCCAGCTCGCTGACAGGCCACAATACGCCCACGGGATTGTGGCGGTTGGATCGAAGCAAAGAGATCATCGCCATCTGGAACAACTCTCCCGTTTACCGCCGGCCCTTGAGCGTGGCGATCTCGTCCGATGGCGGCCGCACCTGGAGCATCCCGCGGAACGTCGCCGAGTCGGACGGGCCGCAGGTGTCTTATCCCAGCATCACGCAAGCGGCCGACGGCACAATAGTCGCTCTCTGGCAGCAACAGCTTCACCAAGGAGGCCGCGACATCCGCTGGGCGCGCTTCAATCGGCAGTGGGTGCTGGAGGAGCAATAGGTCGAAGCCGGCCGGTCCGCCCTTCCGGCCGGCTGCGGGGTTGCTACACTGTAACGCGCTCTTAGTGGCGCTTCCCTGCCTTGACCTCTCCCGACAGCACCACCCGCACGGCGCAGCCGACTCGCGCCCGCCACACCTTCCTCTTCCTGGGTTTCCTGGTTTCGTTCATCACCTATCTCGACCGGGTTTGCATCTCGGCCGCGGCGCCTGACATGCGGGGCGAGCTGGGCCTGTCGCAAATGGAAATGGGCTGGGTTTTTGCCGCCTTCGCGGCTGCCTACGGCATCTTCGAGATCCCAATGGGCTGGCTGGGCGACAAGTACGGACAGCGAAAGCTGTTGACCCGCATCGTCGCAAGCTGGTCGCTCTTCACCGCGTTGACGGGCATGGTGAGCAACTACATCCTGCTTCTGGTGACCCGGTTTGCGTTCGGAGCGGCGGAAGCCGGCGCGTTCCCGACGCTGGCGCGGGCGCTGGCCCGCTGGTTTCCGCAGTCCGACCGCGGGCGCGTGAACGGGTACATGTGGATGGGGGCGCGAGGGGGCGCCGCCCTGGCGCCGCCCATTGCCGCCTGGTTCATCGTTTCGATCGGCTGGCGCGAGACCTTTTACGTCTTCGGGAGCGTCGGCGTGATCTGGTGCTTCTTCTTCTGGCGCTGGTACCGCGACAACCCCGCGGAGCACCCGAGCGTGAATACGGCGGAGCTGGCCTACATCCAGCAAGGGACCGTGCAAAGCAAGCCCCTGGCGAAAGTGCCCTGGACAAGAGTGTTCCGGAGCGGCACTTTGTGGGCCCTGTTCGTGATGTACTTCTGCTCGGCCTATGGCTCCTTCTTCTTCGTGACCTGGATGCCCACCTACCTGATGGAGGAGCACGGGCTGACGCTCGAGCGCTCCGGGTGGTTGGCGGGGTTGCCGATGGGCATCGGCGCGCTGGCTTGCCTGGCGGGTGGGACCTTTTCGGACTGGCTGATCCGCCGACTCGGCAGCCTCAAATGGGGCCGCCGCATCGTAGGGGTCGGAGGGTACGGGCTGGCCGCCGTGGGATTTGGGGTGGCGGCGCAAGCGCGCGATCCCTTCAGCGCGGTCTTATGGCTTTCGTTCGCGCAAGGTGTCCAAGACCTCGCCCTGCCCGTAGCCTGGGCGACCTGCGTGGACGTAGGCGGCCGGCTCGGCGGTACGGCCACGGGATTCATGAACACGGCGTCGAGCATGTCGGCGATGGTCTCGCCGGTCATTGCCGCCTGGCTGCGCCAAACCTACGGCTCTTTTACGGTGATGTTCTCATCTTGTATCGTGATCTATTTCATCGCCTCGGTGATGTGGATGATCCTCGACCCGAGCAGCAGCATCAAGGTGCCGGAAGAGGAAGAGACTGCGTCGTAGAGGTGAGCGCATCAGCTCTCTGCTCTATCCCTATCGAGACTACCCATGCCTGATCAAAACAAGAAGTCCTACCTCTACCACCACCACACGTGGCCTGAACTGAAAGAGCGGGTCGCCGAACAGCCGGTCGTCGTGCTGCCGATCGGGTCCGTCGAGGATCACGGCTACCACATGCCGCTCGACGTCGACAACTTCCTGATCGGCTCGATCTCCGAGGAGGCGGCGAAGCGGGCCGGCGGCGACATTCTGCTGATGCCGCTCATTCCCTACGGCTTCGAGACGCACCACATGGACTTCCCCGGCACGATCGACATCAAGCAGGAGCACCTGTTGAACTTCGTCCTCGACGTGACCCTGAGCGTTGCGCACCATGGGTTCCAGCGCATCCTGATCGCGGACGGTCACGGCTCGAACATGCCGATTCTGGAATTGGCGGCGCGGCGCACCATCCTCGAATCGGACGCCTTGTGCGCGACGTTCATCTGGCCGTCGCTGAACATTCCTGAGATCAACGAGCACCGCGAGTCCGACAAGCAGGGCATGGCGCACGCCGGCGAACTGGAGACGTCCGTCTACCTGCACCTGGCGCCGGAGCGCGTACAGATGGACAAGGCCGTCAAAGACATCAACATGCCCGCTTCCGACTTCATCTGGATGGATTTGCTCAGCGGCTCGCCGGTGCGCTGCATGGACGAGTGGACGCGGTTCTCCAAGAGCGGCGTCTACGGCGACGCCACGATCGCAACGGCGGAAAAGGGCGAGAAGTTCTTCGAAGCCGCGGTGAACCACTTCCTGAAGCTGGTGCGGGAGTTCAAGAACCGGCCCCGAGGCGAGCGGACCGACTACCACAAGGAACCCTGGGACAAGCACTACCAGTCGCTCAAGGAAACGGGCAAGCCGGAATAGGGTCCCGGTCCGCTGACAAGGGCAAAGGATTTACATCTGTACCTCCGTCAGGTAGGAGAACACTTCAAATCATCTCCGGCGCGAGGTTTGCCGTTGTCGCCGCACCAACATCTGCGTCTTGCTGGTCGGCATCTCACGGAATTGGTAGTGCATCAGGGTAGGAATAGATGGAACCAACACTAACTTGGATTGACCTGACGGCGAGCGACCGCGACAAGATGCGGCGCGTACTGGATCTCTTTACCGAGAAGGGTACGCTTGATGAGATGGGACTTGGGAGCTTGCGAGACGCGCTGTCGGATACGCTGTTTCCGGGCACATCATATATCCAGACGCGACTGCGGTATGTGCTGTTCATCCCGTGGATCTACCAACGGCTGGAAATCCGGCGCGTCAGCGGGAGCAGTGTGGAACAAGCGGGCCGCAAGGCGGAGATCGATCTGATCGGATCGCTACGCCGCGATGATCCCGACGCCGACGGCATTATCGGCGTACTCGCCCGTGGTTCGCTGCAGCGGTTGCCAAGTTCTCTGTATTGGACCGCGCTGAGACGGTGGGGCATCTTCCGGCATGACCAAAGTCAGAGTTGGTACCACACACACTACTCGACGCTCTCGCAAAGCCGCGACGGCATCGACCACGCCGACGATCCGGGTGTGGTCTGGACGCGTGAGCCGAACTGGCACCAGCGACTGCCCAAGCCGCCTGATGCGTTTCCCGGAGAAGCGTCGTTCTCGTTGACCCGAGAGGAAGCGGACTTCCTTCAGGGCCGGCTGGAGGAACGGTGCGCCGGCACCCTTCTTGGCTGGCTGGCGCGTAACGGATCAGACGTGCTGGCAGCCGACTTCTGGGACGATGTCGATGCGATGCGCGCCCCGGGGAACATTCCCAACACGGTAGAGTTAGCGCGGCGGTTCTCGCTTCATGTGGAGGGCATGCCGCTGCTCTACAACCTGCTTGTAGCGGAGCGCTGTCGTGACGCGGATGTGAAGGACACTCGCGATTCGATCGAAGAGTATCGAGCGAAGATCACCGCGTGGGCGGCTGCGGAAGCCAAAGAGACTCAGTACGAACCAGAAGCTCTGTGGGAACTCGTCGTCCGGAGCGGCAGACGCTTGCCAACGCCGCAACGGCTATTTGTCGAGAACTGGTCGCGCCGATTGCCGGAATTGGATCCCGATGTGGTCGCCGGTGATGTTCACTTGCGAAGGCTGATCATCGACCGCGAGAGGCAACTCAAGAGTGAGAGGGCGCGACTGGCGAATCGGAACCGCCTGCTGGACTGGCGCCCTGGCACTGGCGTCGGCCGCATGGACTTCCGCTGGGTTCGTGTCCGACAGTTCATGATCGATCTGCATCGGGGGCTCGCCTCCTGATGCTCTCGCCGGACTCGCGCACTGTCGCCTTCGAGTTGATCCGCGCTCCGGCCGGGTACCGACTCGATTTTGCCCTGCTGACTACCTACACTCTCGACCTGGAGGCATTGCTCGTGCTCCCGCTCTCTATGCTCGCCCGGACGGACGGAGGCATTGAGGAGTTACTGGCTAATCCTCTAAGACTGCATCAGGCGTTACAGAACGCAGGAGACCGTGTACACGTCTTTGTCGACGAAACCGGCATTGCGATTCCACACAAGGCACGCCGGATGCATGCACTGCTTGAGTCGAGCGTGCACGCAGTGCGTGCACCGGGCGGCGGTGCTTTCCACCCCAAGGTGTGGGTCGCCCGATTTACGGCCGCTGATGATGAACCGAACGACAGGCCGCCTCTGATACGGGTTGCGGTTCTCTCACGGAACCTGACCTTCGATCACACTTGGGACGTCGCGGTTGCAAGCGAGGCTTCACCTCGGGGCCAGCGGCGTGTGGGCGCGAGCCGGCCGCTCGATACATTCTTAGCCAATCTGCCACGAATGGCAACGATATCCATTGACCAGGACATCGAAACGCGTGTCCAGAAGCTGGCCGACGATGCTGCGCGGACGCGTTTCCCTGCTCCCGATGGCTTCGAGGATCCAATTGAGTTCCATGCACTTGGATTGTCACGCCGACGCCGATCTTGGAGCCCGCTGGCGAGCGGATACCGTACCCTCGCCATCGCACCGTTTGTCAACAATACGGGACTCAAAACGCTGATCAAGTCTGACGGAACCGACCGGATACTCGTGAGCCGTCCGGAGGAACTCGACAAGCTGCATGAGGGCGTCCTGGCCGAATGGAGCGATGTATTTGTGTTGTCAGACTCAACCCAGGGAGAGCCAGAAGATGTCATCGCCGACAAAGAAAAACGGCAGGACGGTGCTGCCCATCGCCCTGCCGGGTTACACGCCAAGATGATCGCAGTGGAGCACGGATGGGACGTCACATGGTACGTCGGCTCGGCGAACCTGACATCGGCTGCTTTCGCTGGCAGCAACGTCGAGATGATGGCCTCCATAACGGGGCGCAAGGGACGCAAGGGCGGCTTCAGCGGCCACGGCATCGATCGTTTTCTCGAGGGATTCATGAAGCTGTGCAAGCAATATCGCCGGGAGGAACAGAAGCCAGAGGACGATGTCGTGGTCAAAGCACGCGCTCGTCTTGAAGAGGCACGCGATGCCTTGCTGAACGGAGATCTGCAAGTGACATGCGTTTCCGCAGGTGATAACTGGTCATTGACGCTCGACGGTGAGGTTAAGCGGCCTAGCAATATCGATATATCCGTATGGCCGATCTCTGTTGTCGAGGATCAGGCTGGCCCGCTGAACCTCCCGTTGCGCTGGACGTTGCCGATCGCTCGGCTGACGGCATTCATCGCTTTCCGGCTAAGCGCACCGGTTCGGGATGTCGATGACATCCGAATGACCATGCGACTTCCGGCTACTGGAATTCCTGAGGATCGCATGCATCACGTGCTCAGTTCGCTCATCGACGACCCGCAGAAGTTCCTGCAATTCTTGTGTCTTCTGCTCGGCGGGCTTGACAGCACGGTCGGCTGGGCGCGGGATGCCGATCAGAGGAACGAAAGTGGCAACTGGAGAGTAGGTCTCGGCGGCGACACGCTGCTGGAAGACTTGGTACGCACTGCCGCCAGAGACCCCGGCCGTTTGAAGCCGGTGCGCCGGCTTATCGTCGACCTCCGCAAGACCGAGGAGGGGCGTCGTATCGTGCCGCACGACCTGTTCAAGGTCTGGACCGCGGTCGAGGAAGCTCTCGAGGAGGTATCCGGATCATGAGACGACCATCTGTCGAAGCGAGTCTGAAGCCGCTTAAGCCGTTTCAGCGCCGTACGGTGGAACACGCGTTCCACCGCCTATTCACGGCGGATGACAGTACCGGACGCTTCCTGGTGGCCGACGAGGTTGGACTCGGCAAGACGCTGGTCGCCCGCGGGATCATCGCTCGCACCATCGACCACCTATGGAACAAGGTCCAGCGGATCGACATTGTCTACATCTGCAGCAACGCAAGCATCGCCCGTGCCAACCTCCCCAAGCTACGTGTGGGCGCTGCCGATGAACGATCATTCGCTCTGGCGACCCGCCTGACGATGCTGGCGACAGAGTTGGCACCGAAGCCTGATAGGCCCGGCCTCGCGGACGGAAGGCTCAACTTCGTCAGCTTCACGCCCGGCACATCGTTTGACATGGGTCAGTCCGGCGGCCAAGGAAGTGAGCGAGCGGTGCTGTTTCACCTGCTCGATCCCCTGCTGGGGCGGCGCACAGCGCTCATGAACCTGTTACAGGGCGGGATTACCCGGACAGATTACTGGCGCTGGCGCCTGGACCACAACCGCCCGGCCCTCGACACGACGATACAGAAGCGCTTCAAGGCGGCGTTCAACCAGCAGTCGGATCTTCACAACGATATGCACGAGCTCTTCGACAAGTGGTTCTATCGGCATCGTCCGCGCTGGCCCGAAGAGGCTCGTTCCCGGCGAAACTGCGTCATCAAAAACCTCCGTCGCCTCTTGGCCGAAGTTTGCGTCCACGCTTTGGAGCCCGATCTCGTCATTCTAGACGAGTTCCAGCGCTTCAAGGCCTTGTTGGAAACACGGGACGACCGTCGAACCCCCGCAGCTGATCTAGCTCAGACTCTGTTCCAGGCCACGGCACACGACAAGAAACCGGTGCGGACGCTCCTGCTCTCTGCCACGCCGTACTCACTCTATACCGCCGATGCGGAGATTGCACAGGAGGATCACTACGAGGACTTCCTGGCCACAACGCGGTTCTTGCTCGGGGACGATGACGACCGCGTCACCGCAGTTAAACATCGACTCTCCCGTTTCGGCGCGGCGCTGAAGCAAGTCGCCGCTGGAGAACGTGATCAGGGTGAGACTGTCAAGCGGGCGAAAGATGATGTAGAAGCGTCGCTTCGGGCTGTGATGGCGCGCACCGAGCGCGTAGCCGTCACTGAAGATCACGACGCGATGGTGGCCGAGCACGAGCAGACCGCTGCGATTACGCCTTCTGATGTGCGGCAATACCTCGCCGCAGATGCGCTGTTTCTCGCTTCCGGCGACCGCGATCCGATGCCGTTCTGGAAGTCGGCTCCCTATCTTGCTCACTTCATGCACGGCTATCGATTCAACGAGCGTCTCAACGAGATGATCACCGAATCGCCAGACACTGTGGCCGAAGTGCTGCAGCGACATCGGCCGGCCTTTCTGACGGCTGAGGCGTTGGAGAAGTGGCGGCAAATCGATCCCGCGCACGCGAAGCTGCGGGAACTGATGCGCGAATTGTTCGATGAAGGCCTGTGGCGCTTGCTATGGATCCCACCCACGGTTCGCTACTGGCCGCTCGAAGGACCCTTTGAGGGCAAGGACTATGTCACGAAGCGACTGCTGTTCTCCGCTTGGCACGTCGTGCCCGACGTAGTAAGCGCCGTTCTGAGCTACGAGGCGGAACGCCTGATGACGGCTGGGCGGACGACCGAAGGGCGAAACATCACGTCCTATGAAAAGCTGGCCGAGCAGCAGCGACCGCTGCTGAGGTTTACGCAGTCGATGTCAAAGGCTCGTTCCCGTCACCGTCTCTTCCTGCTACTCCTGCCCTGCCTGTCGCTGGCGGATCGGGCGCATCCCCTTGATGCGCCGGCCGGCCGAGACCGCCGCGTATGGGTCCGCGAACAGGTCGAAACACTCCTCGCTGACGCCGGGCTGCCAGATCCGACTGACGGCGAAATTGACGACCGTTGGGAATGGGCGGCACCTCTCTTGCTGGATCCGGGGTTACGCATGTTCGTGTCAGCGTGGAGGAATGCACCTCCGCCGTCCGAGAACGCGCCGACACTGAACGATGAAGTACATCTCCCGAAACCAAACCCCGAACTCTTCGATTCATATCTTGACGACATACTTGCGGTTCAGGCTAACGAACTAGGCCGTCGGCCTCCCGGCTTGGTCGATCTTCTAACTGATGCAGCCCTAGGATCGCCAGCTATTCTGGCGTCACGCTGCCTGCGTATAGCGGCTGGCGTTACAGACGAGGCGCGCCGCCGCTGCGCGGTACAGATCGCTGACGCGTTCTGGAAACTCTTCAACCGACCGGCCGTAATCTCACTGATTCGGCAACTCGCCTCCGGACATGCGGCCGCGCGCGAGGAGACCGCCTACTGGCGCCTCGTGCTCCGGTACTGCCAGCAGGGCAACCTCCAGGCAGTTCTAGACGAACAGTGGCACCTGTTGTGGGAGCAGCAGGCGTGGGCTGAAGGCACCGACACTGAGGTGATCACGGAGAGATGCACGCGGGCACTAGTCCAGGCCGTACATCCAACGCGTTCGCGCGTTCACGCGCGTTTCTTCCGGGACGGGGAAGGCCATGCGGTCGAACGTGATGACGACATCCGGATTCGCACGGTGTTCGCGCTGCGTTTTGGACAAATCCGAACCGAAGAGGACGGACATATCAGCCAGGATGCCGTGAGAGCAGCCTTCAAGAGCCCATTCCGTCCATTCGTACTCACCAGCACATCGATCGGCCAGGAGGGACTGGACTTTCACCCGTGGTGCCACCGGGTGATTCACTGGAACCTGCCGGGCAACCCGGTCGATCTGGAACAGCGGGAAGGCCGTGTCCACCGCTACAAGGGCCACGCCGTCCGCCGCAATGTCGCCGTCGCTCATGGTTCCGAAGCTCTCATGAAGTGGCGCCCAGGCTCCGACATCTGGACACTGATCTTCGAGTTGGCCGAGGCGGCGCGCGGTGACGAAGAAAGCGATTTGGTGCCGTTCTGGATTGCCCACGGCAAATGCCGCGTGGAGCGCCATGTTCCACAGCTTCCCTACACCAGGGAGGTCGAAGCGTTCCAGAAGCTGAAGCGACAGCTCGCGGCTTACCGCGTCGTGCTCGGACAACCCCGCCAGGAGGAATTGGTCACCCTTCTTAATCGAGTCGGCATGGACTCCTCACAACTCAGAAATTGGGCCGTCGATCTCTCACCACCAGACGCATCAGTCCAATCTCGGCAGTGATTCCGTACCCACCTTCGACTGATCCGCCAGTTGCAACCCTAAAACGTGGTGTAGATGAAGGGAGCGAGGGCCGAGCCCTGGACGTAGACCAGCAGTGCGCCCAGGAGCACCAGCACCACTACGATCGGCAGCAGCCAGAGCTTCTTGTTTTCCTTCAGGAAGACGGCGAACTCAACCAGCAGAGACAAGCGGTTCATGGAAAGCTCTGGCTACCCCCATGGGAGATGACCGTTCCCGATCCTAGCATGGCCGCGTCGGACCGGAACGCGATTCCCCGCTACCGAGACCGCGACCCGCACGAGGTTGGGCGCCTCTTCGTTGAAGCAGGTCAGCTTCCCGCGCCCTCCGGCATCACGGGCTTGCGCGGATCGATGCCCAACCAGAACAGTGAACCGATCAGGTACACGGCCGCCACGCCGTACAGGGGCACGTCCCAACCCCATGCGTCGATCGCCCAGCCGATGGCGACGGACGCAATGGCTCCTCCGATCTGTCCGGCCATGTTCATCAACCCGCTGACGGAGCCCACGTAATCCCGGCCCACATCCAGGCACACCGCCCAGGAGTTCGGCAGGGCGAATTGAATGGCGGCGTAGCCGAGGGTCAGCAAGACCATCGCGCTCTTCACGTCCTCGACGGAGAGCGCAATGAGGATGCACGCCGCGCTCACGATCCCCGAGCTGAGGCCGACGGAGCGGCGCGCCGCGGTCAGCCCGATCTTTTTCACGAGCAGGTCGACCGTGTACCCGCCGGCGTAGTTGCACACGGCGCTCATGAGAAACGGCATGGCCACGTAGGGCGCGAAGTCATCGAGCCCTTTCGACTCCTTCAGGTAGCTGGGCAGCCAGAAGATGTACCAGTACGAGCCGTAGACGGTGATGTGGTACATGGCGATGATCGCCCACATGTTCGGGCTGTAGAACAAGGGCAGCAGATTGCCGTGCGGAGCGGCGGCGGCCGGTGGTCCGATCCGCGCGAGCTCCGCCGCATTGACGCCTTTCTTGTCGGCCGGGTTGTCGCGGAACCAGCCATACCAGGCAACCGCCCAAATCACGCCGATCACGCTGAAGATGTAGAAGACCGCCCGCCAGTCGTAGTGCTTCAGGATCGATTGGACCATGAACGGCGTCAGGGCGCCTCCCAGGCTCGCGGCCATCCAGACGACTCCCTGCGCGCGCCCTCTCTCGTCGGTGGGGAACCAGCGGCGGATGACGCAAGTCGCGTTGGGATAGGCCCCCGCCTGCAGCGCGCCGAAGACGCCCCGCACCGCCAGCAGCCAGAAATAGCGGTTGACGACGCCGGTGAGAGCGGTCAGCACCGACCACCACACGACGAGATGGGTCAGCACGCGGCGAGGCCCGAAGCGGTCCCCGAGCCACCCCATGGGGATCTCGAAGAGACCGTACGTCAGGATGAAGATGCTGAAAACGAAGCCCATCTCGGTGTTCGACAGCCCCAGTTCCTCGGCCATGGGAGTCTTCACGTTTCCGATCACGACGCGGTCGAGATACGTCATGAGAGAGAACAGGAACAGGGCGGTCAGCACGGCCCAACGCATTCGAGAAGCTTTCATGGACCTGCGATTATGTCAGAACAAGCCGCTGCATGGCGGGCGGACATGGCGGATCGAGCCGGCCGCTAGTCTGCATTTCTCACCACCCAACGGGGCCGTCATCCGGGTGAGCCGGGAATGCCGGCCCGCACCTGCTATTCTTCTGGCATGCTCCGGAGCCGTCGGACGTTGTTTCGCCGCAGCCGCTTCCCGGCGCTGACCGGTTTGTGTTGCCTGCTCTCGGGAATCGTTGCCTCTCCCGCGTGGCCGCAGGCGGCATCGCCGGAAGCCCACTCCTACGCCGCCGGCTACAAGGACTTCCTCTCGGCGGCCCGGACCGAGGTCACGTTCGTCGAGGAATCGATCCGGCTGGCGGAGCGGAACGGTTTTCGCGAGCTCACCGGCGGCGCGGAGCTGAGGCCCGGCGCGAAGCTCTACCGCAACAACCGCGACCGGGCGCTGTTCCTGTTCGTCGTGGGGAAGCAGCCTTTCCGTGAAGGGTTCCGCGTCGCCGCGGCTCACATCGATTCTCCACACCTCGACCTGAAAGCACGGCCGATCAAGGCGTCCGGCGAGTTCGTGCAGTTGCAGACGATGCCGCACGGAGGCATCAAGAACTACCAGTGGGTGAATCTGCCCCTGGCGCTCGTGGGACGCGTTTTCAAGAAAGACGGCGAGATGGTGCCGATCTCGATCGGTTTGCGTCCCGTCGATCCGGTGTTCGTGATTGCCGATCTCGCGCCCCACGTAGACGTGTCCCAGCGAAGCCGGAGAAGCCGGGAAGTCGTGAGGGGAGAAGAGCTGGACGCGCTCGCCTATTCGCGGCAAGACGAGGCATCGTCGAATGTCGCCGACAACGCCAAGGCTCACCTCAAGAAAGTCTACGGGATCGAGGAAGAAGATCTCGTCAGCGCCGAGCTGAACCTCGTCCCGGCGCTCGCCCCGCGCGACGTCGGTTTCGACGGCGAGCTGGTGGCGGCCTACGGCCAGGATGACCGTTCGAGCGCCTACGCGGCCTTGCTGGCGCTGATCGATTCGGCGCCGCCGCGTTACACCAGCCTGGTGTTTCTGGCCGATAACGAGGAAAGCGGCAGCAATAACAACACCGGAGCCCGCTCCAGCGCTCTGAACGACCTGCTCGCCGACCTGATCTACCGCCAGGAGGGAGACGGTTACCGCGACGTGATGACCCGCCGGGCGCGCGGCAAGACCATCGTGCTTTCCGGCGACCCCAATCCGGGAGTGAATCCGCTGTCGGTTTCGGCTCTGGAAAAGGAGAACGCGGCGAAGGTCGGCCAGGGGGTGAACTTCAAGGCGTATGGACGCGGCAACAGCCCCAACGCCGAGACGACCGCGCGGTTCCGGAACATCTTCGATGACGAGGGGGTCCCCTGGCAGGTGATGTCCTACAAGGTCGGCGCGGGCGGCGGCGCGACGCTCGGCCACTTCCTCTCCGACGACAACATGGAGGTCATCGACATCGGCATTCCGATCCTGTCCCTGCACTCACCCTACGAAGTCGCCTCGAAGTCGGACCTCTACTCGCTCTACCGCGCGATGCGAGCTTTCTTCGAGAAACTCGACGGCGCATCCGAGTGATTCGGAGGCCGTCAAGAATCTGCGATCCCGGCAGAACCGGGTCCGCTTTCGGGTGATTCACCACGCTTTCCTCAGATTCTCCAGCCCCTTGAGGTAGTCCTCGGTTTCGAGATGGCTCCGCACTCCATACTCGGCCAGCACGTTGATCATTTCCCCAAGCGACAGGTCCGCGAGTTCAGCGGCCAGGCCGAGGGAAGCCTTTCCTTCCCGGTAGCGCTCCACGGCCAGCATGAGCCGGCCCTTGTTGACGAGTTCCCGCACCGCCTTGGAAACGTCCCCGTGCTCTTCGTTGGACAGCTTTTTGAGAAAGTCGTAGTTCTCTTCGTCCATTCTTATGCTCATCGTCTTGGTCATTTCGGTGCCTCCAGCCTTCGCCGCACGTCATCGACAATCTCCGCTCGGTAACGGCCGTACTTTCGCAAGATTTCGAGTTTCCTCAAGGCTTCCTCTCCAGAAGTCAGCTCTTTCTCCCGCATCCTTAGCAAAATTCCGAGGGCGCCTATGAACGGCAGCTTGAGAATCTTGCACGCGTTGACACCGTTGCGATCCTCAATGGCAATCAGGCGCGCGTTGCTCTCCTGCGCAAGGGCAATCGCCTGCGCCTCACCGACACCCAGGCTGAATTCTTTGCGGAGCTGCACAAAAGCCATGTGGCTTCTCAACGTACGAACCTCGATGTGCTTTTCCGCTATCAGTCGCGCAATGAGCCAGGCATCAAAAGAGACTTTCTTCTCGCAGCATTCAGCCTGCACGGCCAGGGGAATCACGACCGGTTCGGGAAACGAGCCGAGGAACCGCTCAAGCAGTTCGGCCTTGGCCAGCAGGATGAGAGGCGATGCATCGAACACAACCATTATTACATATTATTACATGCGTAAGAAAAACCGTTTTCGGGTTTGAGGCAAGAAAGAAGTCCGACGACCGGATGCAATTTCAAATCGGCGCGAGGAACCGATCCGGGAACGGATTGCACAAAGTAGCGTTTGTGCCAACACAGCAGTATCCATGTGTCAAGAGATTGTTTCGTGAGCCGGTTTTCTCGGAGTTCAG
>JAPPLB010000193.1 GCA_028819575.1 Bryobacterales bacterium
TGCGCCTAGTCCTGACGGCCCTCTCACGCACTTCGCCTCGCCACGTGGTGAGAAAGGCAGACTAGACACCGGCTCCGGAGGGAGGGGGGTACCCGAAGAATAGCGGGAAATGCCGGGAAATCGTAGGTAGAAAAGCTTAAAAGCCGTGTTGCCGGCGCGGGCGGATCGCGCGGCCGGTGGTTCCATGAAGTCCCTCTGAAGCCATACGGAAGGAACCGCTTTTGCGGTTCACCGGCTTGCTTTCTCGATACAACTGCGCCATCTTCATAGGTCGATGCGGAGGATGACGGCGCCGCTGCTATTGATGGTGTCCCTGCTGTCGTGCGGCGCCTGGCGGGGCATCGCGCAGGACGATCCAGTCGCCCGCCTCAGCGACGACGACCTGGGACACGGCGAACGGATCTACAAGGCTCAGTGCGCTCTTTGCCACGGTATCGACGGAGCCGGCGGAACCGGCTCGTCACTACAGCGTCCCGTACTTCCCCGGGCGCGAGACAACAAGGCTTTGTACGAGGTCATCCGGGACGGAGTGAAGGGGCGCATGCCGGGAAGCTGGCTATCCGAGAGCGAGACTTGGCAGGTGGCGGGGTACGTTCGCTCACTCGGTCAAGTGGGGGCGGGTGATATTCCCGGAGACGCATCGCAAGGCCAACGAATCTATGAGGCGAAGGGTTGCGCGGGCTGCCACATCATCTCCGGCGAAGGCGGCAGCCTCGGTCCCGATCTGACGACCATCGGCGACCGACGCGGCCCGCGGTATCTCCGCGAGTCGCTCGTCGAACCAGGCACCACTCTGCCCGACGGCCTGTTGCTCATCGCCGCCATGACGGAAGAGGGAGAAGAGATACGGGGCTTGCGGATCAACGAGGACGTCTTCTCGATACAACTCCGCGATGCGGCGAACCGTTTCCACTCGCTCCGCAAGACGACGCTGCGCGAGTTGCACCGCGAGTTCGGAAAGACGCTGATGCCGAGCTACCGAGAGTCGCTGCCGCCTCAGGAGCTTGACGACTTGACCGCATATCTCGCGAGTCTTCGGAGGAACCGGTGAAGTCCGCCGCCATCTTGCCGGCGGCGCTGATCTGCGCGCAGTTCGCGATTGCGCAAGTGCCTTACGAGCGCCTTCGCAACGCCGACCAGGAACCGGGTTCTTGGCTGACGTACTCGGGCGCATACCATGGGCAGCGGTTTTCCAAGCTGGATCAAATCAGCACCGGGAACGTCGCGGATCTCCGGGCGGTCTGGGTCTATCAAGTAGAGGGTTCCGGGGAAATCGAGACCACGCCGCTGGTTGCCGACGGCGTGATGTACGTGACGGAGCTCGAGGCGCGGGTCACGGCTTTGGACGTGAGGACCGGGCGCCCGCTCTGGACGTATCAGCACGCCATGCCGGAGGGCGTGCTGAACATCGGGTTCGGGCGCACCAACCGCGGCGGCGCCCTGTTGGACGAGACGTTCTATTTCGGAACCCTCGATGCGCACCTCGTCGCTCTCGATGCGAAGTCCGGCGCACTGCGCTGGAAGACGAAGGTCGCCGAGAACAAGCTGGGTTACTCGATCACGGCCGCTCCGCTGGCGATTGGCGGCAAGATCATCGTCGGGATCAGCGGCGGCGAAGCGGGCATTCGAGGATTTCTCGACGCCTACGACGCGGAGACCGGCGAGCGCGCCTGGCGCAGCCATACCATCCCCGCACCCGGCGAACCGGGCAATGACACCTGGGGAGGCGATAGCTGGAAGACGGGTGCGGGCGCGACATGGCTGACGGGCTCATACGACCCGGAGTTGGACCTGCTCTATTGGGGCACGGGCAATCCCGGACCGGACTGGAACGGCGATGCGCGCCCCGGAGACAACCTCTACACCTGCTCATTGCTGGCGATCGAAGCGCCTACCGGGAAATTGCGTTGGCACTTCCAGTTCACGCCGCACGACGTGCATGACTGGGACTCGAACCAGATACCGGTGCTGATCGACATGCCGCTGGCGGGCAAGCCGCGCAAGCTCGTCGCGTTCGCGAACCGCAATGCCTTCTACTACCTGCTCGACCGCGAGACGGGCGAGTTCCTCCTGGGGACGGAGTACTCGACACAGACCTGGGCCAAAGGCATCGGCAAAACGGGCCGTCCGATTCTGCTGCCCGACAAGGAGCCGACGGTTGACGGGAACCTGGTCTATCCCAGCTTGCAGGGCGCGACGAACTGGATGAGCCCTTCATACAGCCCGGTCACGAAGCTGCTCTATGTCCCCGTTCGCGAGATGGGCTCGTACTATTTCAAGGGCGAGGCCAAATACGAGCCGGGCAAGGTCTTCGTGGGAGGCGGCGAGCGGCGGCTCGACGGCGACAAGGCGTGGGGATCGGTCCGTGCGCTACGGGCGGACAGCGGCGAACGAGTCTGGGACTTTCGGACCCCTTCGCCATTGTGGACGGGCGTCATGGCGACCGCCGGCGGGCTGGTGTTCGGAGGCTCGAACGAAGGGAACTTCTACGCTCTTGACGCGTCGACGGGCGAGCCGCTGTGGGACTTTCAAACCGGAGGCATCATCCGGTCGAACCCGATCTCCTTCCTGGTGGACGGGAAGCAATACGTCGCCACTTCGGGCGGACGGGCCTACTACGTGTTCGCCCTGCCGTAGCTGGGCGGGGAAAAAGCCGTGATTCGTGTTTCGTGTTTCGTGTTTCGTGAAAACCATTGGTGGGTAGACTGGTTCGCTCCACTAGAAATGCCTGGTGGCCTGTGAAGTGGAAAGGCCGTGATTCGGAAAAGACTTGATTCGTGTTTCGTTCGTCGTTGGAGTTCGACCGGGGTCGCCTTCTTCTCCGGTCCGCGCCGATCAACCGGAAAAGCCCGCCGCGATTTTTCCTTCGCACCATGGGATTTTTTTACCACTACCACGGGCTGCTTGGGCCGGGTCGGAGATTCTTGCGCCCGGCTCGGGTCTGCTGTAGGCTGGCTTGAAAAATGAGCAATCTCACTCGGATCGGCGTGGCGATCGACGCCGATCTCCTCGAGAAGTTCGATGAGTTGATCGAGCAGCGGGGCTACCCGAACCGCTCAGAGGCGTTCCGCGACCTGATTCGAAACGAACTGGTCGAGGAGAGCTGGCAGTCGCCCGAAAGCGAAGTCGTCGGGTCGGTGACGCTGGTTTACAACCACCACGTCCGACAACTGAACGACAAGCTTCTCGACCTTCAGCACGATCACCACGACTCGATCCTCTCGACGCTGCACGTGCACCTCGACCATGAGAACTGCCTCGAAGTCCTGCTCATCAAGGGCAAGGCGGCGGCCGTGAACCAGATTGCAAACGCTCTCATCAGCACCAAGGGCGTGAAGCACGGCCGGCTCACACTCTCTTCGTCGGGCCGGAACCTCGAATAGCCTCTCAGCCCTGGGTTGCCGCGATGACGGTTTCGAAGGACGTTTCGCTCGTGCGGATCAGCGGCTCATGGCAGGCCCGGAGGCGACCGTAGAATGCAGTCATGTCAATCCGTTCCGCCCATCCTGTAGATTCGCCGACGGTGCCCGACGACATGAACCACAATCCTGCATGCCGCGGAATCGCGAGTGTAGAGAACACGGTAGTTACCCACCCGCAGTTTACATACGCCCCGCCAGCGGCCGGTCAAGGTTTCGATCCTGGCGGTGTCCGCGTTTTCGGATAACCACTCGATCTTCGCCGCGATACGCTCGGCAACGCGTGCATCCAGTCGGCGAAGATCCGCCTCGGCCGCCGGCGTCCACGCGACCGAGTAGATCACTATGGCGTCCGGAGCCTCTCGACGACTTCCGCATGGCTGATCGTCTCTCCGCCGGCGTCGACATCGGAGAGCGAACGACCGAGCCGCTCGGCCACCTCCTCACGCAGCGCAAGACCGCGGTCCGGATCGTCGAAGATCTCCTGCACGATCTCAGTGAACATGTCGTGACAAAGTTCTCTGAACTCGCCTACCGTCAGATCCGCCATCTTCTGATTTGTCATGGCTTGCTCCTCTTTACTAGCTTCCAGCCAACTGCGCGGCATAGCGCACCGCGGCCTGGAGGGACTTCCGGGTGACCGAGGGGTAGCTTCTCATAACTTCTTCCGAATCCAAACCGTCCGCCAGATTGTCAAGAACCGTACTCACCAGAACTCGGGTACCCGTGATGCAAGCCCTACCGTGGCAAATCTCGGGATCGACGGTAATGTGGTCTTTCCAGTCCATGAGCTTTGACCTCCCACCCTGGTATTGAAGCGATGGAGCTTTGGACGGCGCGATTCTCATTCTACTTACTCCGCTTTGATCCGGCCTCTCACCGTTGCGCGATGAGGGCTGCACGGCGCTCCGTTCGTCGGCAAGCGCGCCTCGATGACGGTTTCGAAGGCGGTTTTCGCGCGTGAGCCGACGCGTCCGGTTCGTCGAAGGCGATGTGGTCAACACCGAGGTGTCGACGCATGCGATGCTCATTCCCCGCGCTCGGCGAGGAACCTCGCCAGAGCGCCGGGCCGCCGTTCGACCGGCTGGAACGTCCGCCTCGGGATCGCCGGCCGGACCAGGGAGCCGCTGCGCTCAAGATCGTTCAGGCGCTCCTCGAGCGTCAACTTCCTCTGGCGTTCTATCGAAAGGATTTCCGCCACCGGCTCCCCGCGATACGAGACGGTGACGGTCCTGCCTTCGCGCACCCGCCGAATGACCTCGGAAAACCGCGCCCTTGCTTCGCAGATCGAGTAGTTGAGCGCCATGGCCGTTATCTTAGCCAGTCAGACCAGTCATAAGAACACCGACCGGAATCTACATCAACGGCCCTCTCCCGCGCTTCTCCTCGTCACGTAGTGAGACATGCAGGCTGGTTTTTTCCTTCGCTGCCAAGGTTCTCGTTCGAGTCAAGTTGACGCGGCGATCCGTTGTCCTGCTTGCCGGTCTGAGTACTTCATCGCTGGTTCTCATCGCGCCGGGTGAGTTTTCTCACCAGGCGGTTTTTGCGATGGCGCAGTTCGGGTGAGGGCTTGTAGTCGAGGGCCTGGGCGGTGCAGCGCAACGCCTGGTCCAGGTCCTTCTCGTGGTGCTCGAAATGCTTCGCCAGTTCCTCGAGAGCGGCGATGCGGTAGTCGTTTCTAACGTCGGCCAAGTCGCTGCACATGGCCAGCATCCGATCACGCCGCCCACACCTCTTTTCGATCATGGCCTTCTCCCAGAGGGCCCGGAACAGGCTCTCGTCCGGCAGTCCGGAGTCGATAGCGCGGCGATAGAGCTCGCCGGCATCGTCGTGCGCCTGTCCGCGCCGCAGCCAGCGGGCGAGGCCGAGCATGTCCTCGCCGTGGCGGAGGTCCGCGTCCGCCGGCGAAGCGAACGCGGGCAGCACGATCCCCGTCAAGCAAGCCAGCGTCACGATATCCATCACATTGTGGTGGAAGAGAGGAACCAGGCGGAAAGCCTGGCGGGTCCGCAGATACTCGAAATAGTAGTAGGGAATCAACTCGCCGGGAAGATCACCCTCACGGAGGAAGCCGAGGACTTCGTATTCGAGGTGCGTCAGCTTGCAGCTCTCCATGCGCAGCTTCCAGAGTTGGCGCGCGCCGTGGAGCAAGTCGAGGTGGTGCAAGCGCCCGAACGGGAAAGGCTTGCGCGCCAGCCGGTAGCGGGTCTCCAGCAGCGGAACATCGTAGGTCTTGCCGTTGTAGGTGATGAGCACGTCCCGCCATTGCAGGAACTCGGCGAGCGCCGCGAGCATGGCGGCCTCTTCGTCGTAGTCGCGCATGAAGAAGAGGCGCACTCGAAAGCCGCCGTCCTCGATGGTTCCCACGCCGACAAGAAACGCGCAAGTGCCGGTACCGCCGGCCAGCCCGGTGGTTTCGGTGTCGAGAAAAGCCCAGCGCGAGGGGTCGTAAGGAGGAATTCCGCCACGGGAAATACCGCCGAGCCACTCGCCGGGCAATGCCGCCAGTTTTGCGATCTCGAAGTCGCCGTGCCGCTGATGTCCGGGGTAGAAACGTTCCGAGAGAAAATAGCGGCCCCACTGGTTTTCCATCACCTCTCCGTCGAGCACCTGCTCGGCGTCGTAGCGCTCGGGCTGTTCCTGCTGAAAGTAAGGAAGCGAGTCGGAGGAGAACTGCCTGTTCTCGACGGACGGTGGAACGGGAGCGGCGCCGGGGTCCATCCGGCCGCCCTTGACCCGCCGGATTTGCCGGCGGAGACGTTCGAGGTCCTGTTTAAGGATCGGTTTCACCATGCAGAAAATTAGAGGTTTCTACAGGAAGTTATCAACTTTCCGCAACGCTGTTCCGTCACGCGTTGCGGGCCGGCGTCAATTCGTTCAGGAATCGGCAAGCCACCTCTTTCGCTTTCTCTCCCACCTCGCCGAGCGGACCCACGCACGAGGGACAGCCCGCTTCACAGGGACAGGAAACAAGCAGGTCCCGGGAGCGCCGCAACAGTTGATCGTGCATGCGGTAGAGAGGCTCGCTCTGGCCGATGCCTCCGGAGAAGTTGTCATAGAGATACAGTTCGGGGTCCGACTCCGGCCCGGAGCGGTCGACGCCGCTGCTTATCGCCACACCCAGGTCACGCGGGTCGCACATCAGCAACAGCGATCCGACCGTCCGCAAGACATTGCCCAGGCCCACGAGCCCGCTCCGCTTTTCGGCGGAGCTGTAGTCCGTGAAGCTTTGCAGAAATGCGTGAGGAAACGTCAGCCGGAACGCCGTGGTGTGCATCTCCTGCTCAGGCATCGAGAGTTTCCCGGCGCCGACATTCTCGGCCGTGTAGAACTTGAGTTTCTTGAAGCCCACGATCTGACGGTTGATCCGCACTTCGCCATAGCTGCGGGCCGCCGGACCCAGCGGCTCGCTCTCGAAAGTCTCGATGACCTTGACTTGCGTATAGTCGATCGCGTCGGTGTAGTAATTGCACTCGACGTTCTTCACATAGGCCTTGCGCTCCTTGTAGTCGAACCGCTCTACGTGGAAGAGCCGGCCCTCGTGAAGATAGATCGCCTTCTCATAGAGCGTCGTCAGTGCGGAGTTGAAGTCGACCTCGCCGATCACGTTTGGCTCGCCGGTGATGTCGACGACCACGAAGTTGTCGCTCGTGACCGTACGCAGGCTGACCGCATCCGCGGGATACGATTCCGACGTCCAGTGCCAGGAGTTCCCGGCGTGATGCAGCAGCCCGGCCTCTCCCAGGAACTCGCAGAGGCCGGCCGTGGGATGCGGACCGAACGTTTCGCCGTCCTGAATCGGCAACTCGAACGCCGCGCACTTGACGTGGCTGATGAGGACTTCCAGGTTGTCGGGATTGATCTGGGCGTGCTCGGGCGAGGCGTCGAAGAAGTACGACGGGTGCTGCACGATGAACTGATCCAGAGGCGCACTCGACGCCACCAACAGAGACAGGGAAAGCGACTGCCGCCTCCCCGCCCTGCCGGCGCGCTGCCAAGTCGAAGCGATCGTCCCCGGATAGCCCGCCATCACGACCGTATCGAGCGAACCGACGTCGATCCCCAGCTCGAGCGCGTTCGTCGCAACGACGGCCCTGACCTCGCCTTCGCGCAGTTGCTTTTCGATTTCGCGGCGTTCACGCGGCAGGTAGCCGCCCCGGTAGCCTCGCACCGATTCCGGCGGTAGCGCGCCGCGTTCAGCGGCGTCCTTGAGGTAACGCACGAGAATCTCGGTCGCCAGGCGGCTGTTCGCGAAGACCAGCGTCTGCTGACCGTTTTCGAGGAAGCTCGACGCCAGCCGGCGGGTCTCGGCGATGTAGCTCCGGCGAATCCCCAACTGGCGGTTCACGACCGGCGGATTGTAGAACGCGAAGAAACGCTCGCCCTGGGGAGCCCCGTTCGATTCGATCTCCGACACCGGTTGCTCGATCAGCTTCCCGGCAAGCTCTTTCGGGTTGGCGATCGTCGCCGAACAGCAGATGAACAGGGGCTTCGAACCGTAGAAATCGCAGATCCGCTTGAGGCGGCGAAAGAGGTTGCCAACATGGCTTCCGAAGACGCCGCGGTAGATATGAAGCTCGTCGATCACGATGTAGCGCAGGTGCTCGAAGAAGCGCGCCCACTTCGTGTGATGGGGCAACACCCCGGTGTGCAGCATGTCGGGGTTGGTCAGCACGATGTTGGCGCGTTGCCGGATGGACTTGCGGGCATCCTGCGGCGTATCGCCGTCGTACGTGAAGGCCCGAATGCCGCTTCCCATGCCGGAAATCAGGCTTTGCAACTCATCGAGCTGGTCTTCGGAAAGCGCTTTGGTAGGGAAGAGATAGAGTGCGCAGGTCTCGGGGTCTTCCGACAGCGCGTTCAGGACAGGCAGGTTGTAACAGAGCGTCTTGCCGCTCGCCGTCGGCGTGGGAATGACGACGTTCTCGCCGCGGTCAATCTTCTCCCAGGCTTCGAGTTGATGAGAGTAAAGCTGCCGGATCCCTCTGGCGGCGAGGGTCGAACGCAGCGGCGCACTCACCTCGGCCGGAAGCGGGCGGCAGTCCGCCTCGCGAGCCGGCTTGCGCCACAGCGCCGTGATGGGAGAACCCGGCTGCTTCGACCAGTCCTCGATCCGCTCGACGGCTGTCTCGAGGGAACGATCCTGCCTCACCAGGGGATTGCGAGGCGCCGGCGGATTCGGATCGACCAGCTCAAGGGAAAGGTTCGCGGGAGGCAGGTAGTTCTCCTTTTATTCGCCCCTCTAGTGTAACCGAAGAAGGGTCCCGCCAGCAAGGGAAAAGGACTTGTTGCCGACGGGGCGGCTCGCGCCTTGTACTGAGAGCCTTCTCACGCACCTCGCCTCGCCGCGTGGCGCGATGTGCCGGTCAGTTCTGTTTGCGACCCGCGGCTGCTTCCGTCGACTTCTGCAGCAGCAGTTCCCAGAGGCGGTTGACGTGCTGCTCGCGGGTGTGGATATTGCCGATCGCGACACGCAGAGCAACCTGCTCGTGGAGCACCGTGCTCGAAAGGAAGAACTCGCCGCTATCGTTGATGGCTTCGATCAGGCGTTGATTGACGGCATTCAGATTTTCCGGATCGACGGACGGCGGACGGTACCGGAAGCAAACCGCCGAAAACGGCGCCGGGGCGAGTCGCTCGAAGTCGGGATGCTCGTCGACGCGCCTGGCGAAGCCATCGGCCAGCCGAATGTGCTCGCGAAGATTCGCGGCGAGGCCTTCTCTCCCGAAGTAGCGCATCACGAACCAGAGCTTGAGGGCGCGAAACCGACGGCCGAGCGGCAGGGCGTATTCCATGAAGTTGACGGCTCGCTGGCCCTCTTGGCTGCGCAGGTAATCGGGAACGAGCGACAGCGCCTGCCGCAGTTCCTCGGGCCGGCGGCAGTAGAAGGCCGTCAGATCCATCGGCGTGAACAGCCACTTGTGGGGGTTGAAGAGGAAGGTGTCGGCGCGCTCGCAACCGTCGAGGTAATGCCGCTTCTCCGGGAGGATGCCGGCAGCGCCCGCGTAGGCGGCGTCCACGTGCAGCCAAAGAGAGTAACGCGCCGCTATGTCGGCCAACGCCGGGATCGGGTCGACGCTGGTTGTCGAGGTCGTGCCGACCGTCCCTGCAATACAGAAGGGCCGGAGACCTGCCGCCTGGTCGGCGCGGACCCGGTCCTCGAGCAGGCCGGGGCGCATGCGGAATGCATCGTCGACGGGGATTTGGCGGCAGTTGCCGCGCGGCAGACCCAGAACGAGCATCGCCTTCTCGATCGACGAGTGCGCCTGTTCCGACGTGTAGAGAGTCAGCTTTTCGAGCTCGAACGGCTGTCCGGTCGCGCGGGCCTGCTCGCGGGACGCTTCGCGCGCGGCGATGACCGCATGCAGGCTGGCCACCGAAGCGCCGGCGAGGGTCATGCCGAACCAGCTCGCCGGAAGCCGCAGCCACTCGAGCAGCCAGCGGAGAGTGACCTGCTCCAGTTCCGTCAACGCCGGAGAGGTTTTCCACAGCAAGCCGATGTTGTTGAGGCCGGCGATGAGCGCTTCCGCCAAAACACCCGGCATCGCTCCGCTCGTCGCGAAATATCCCATGAAACCGGGATGGTTCCAGTGCGTGACGTGCGGCACGATCTGCCGTTCGAAGTCGGCCAGGATGCGATCCATCGGCTCGCCCCGCTCGGGGCCCGATGCCGGCAGAGCATCGACAAGGGCCCCCGGCTTGACGCCGGGTTGGACAGGATATCGCTCGGGGTGCTCGATGTAGTCCGCGATCCAGTCGACGACCTGGCGTCCGAAGCGCCGGAACTCGTCCGCCGGCATGTCGCCGACGAGCTTCCGCAACGCCGGCTCCGGCGAGCCGTCCGTAAGATCCAGCGGACCTTCGGCGGTCGAGAAACCGTTCCCGGCCGTCTCTCCCCTGACGTTCACGGCAGTGACTGAGGGATCGTCCATTTTGGCAGACACCTGTTCTCAGCATAGCGCTCGCCGGAATAGGATCGAGAAAGCTTGGATCAGGGGGAAATGCGCACTATTGCGCACAAGTGAAAAAAGCGGCAACCGGGCTGAAGACCAGAGCTAAGGTTTGACCCGCGCCATGCTGAGGCGGTCGAGTTGCTGTTCGCGGCGGGAGTAGTTGGCTTCGTAATATTCGCGGTAGGCGCCTGAGCGGACGCGCTCGACCCATTCGGTGTTTGCGCAGTACCAATCAATGGTCTGCTCCAGGCCCTGATCGAATTCGATCTCGGGCGTCCATCCCGTTTCGGCTTCGAGCTTGGCGCTCGTGAGGGCATAGCGGCGGTCGTGGCCGAGGCGGTCTTCGACGGTTTGCAGAAGGCTTTCGGGCTTGCCGGTGGCGGCGAGGATTCTCCTGACCACTTCGAGGTTGGGCAGGGCGCAATTGCCGCCGATGTTGTAGACCTCGCCAGGACGCCCTTTCCGGACAAGCGACAGGATGGCGCGGCAGTGGTCATCGACATGGAGCCAGTCGCGGACCTGCTGTCCGTCACCGTAAATGGGGAGCGGCATGTTTTCGAGGGCGTTGGCGATCATCAGCGGAATGAGTTTTTCGGGGAACTGATACGGCCCGTAATTGTTCGAGGCCCTGGTGACGATGACCGGCAACTTGTAGGTCGTTAAATACGAGAGCGCCAGCAAGTCCGCCCCGGCCTTGGAAGCGGAATAGGGACTGCTGGGGCGGAGGGGAAAGTTTTCGTCGGCCTCGTCCGGGGAGTCGATGCTTCCGTAGACTTCATCGGTCGAGACCTGGATGAACCGCTCGACACCGTGGCGGCGCACGGCTTCCAGCAGGTGAAAGGCGCCCGTGACATTGGTGTCGACAACGGGCTTGGGCGCGAAGATGCTGCGATCGACATGGGACTCGGCGGCGAAATGGACGACGGTTTCCGGAAGGAAGCCGGCGACGGCGCGCTCGGTGGCTTCGGCGTCACAAAGGTTCGCCTTGACAAACCGATAGTTATCGCGCCCGGCGACGGATTCGAGGTTTTCGAGGTTCCCGGCGTAGGTGAGCGCATCGAAATTGAGGATTTCCGCGGAAGGGTCACGCGCGAGCACAAGCCGGATGAAAGCGGAGCCTATGAAGCCGGCCCCGCCCGTGACGAGCAGCCTCATTTGTACTGCGTCTCCCAGTCGTAGTTGATGCCGGGGTGGTCGTAGGGAAGGCGGCCCTCGTCCTCGGGGTTGTAGTGCCTGTCGGTGACGTACACCAGCATCGCCGGGCCTTCCCCGATGACCTTGTAGCCGTGGGCGACGCCCGGCGGGATCAGGATCCGCCAAGGCCGCAGGACCCCGGCATAGAAGGTGTTGCGTCGGCCGAAGGTGGGCGAGCCGGTCCGCAGATCAGCCAGGGCCACCTGGAACATGCCTTGGACGGGCGCCCAAAAATCGGTCTGATGCAGGTGATAGTGGAACGCCTTGATCGTGCCCGGATAGCTGAGCGCCGCGGAAACCTGCGTGGATTCAGCGGGGAATCCGGCGGGCAACCCCTGTCCAAGACGAATGATTTCAGTAAAATAGCCCCTGTCGTCCGGCCAGAGGCTGTAGGGCTCCACTTGAACGCCATCGATCCGCTGGGCCGAGTCCGGTTTCGTAATGAGGTCGCCGATGCCTTTCCGGCATTCGGGAGCGGAGAGTTGCAGAGGGGCGTCCTCAGCGGTGATAGCGCGGCCGGCCGGCCGCACGGGTTGAGGTTGGCTCGCCATGAAAGCTTCCCCAACGATGGTATCGCAAAGCGGGTGAGGACAAGCGGGGTCAAAGGCGGGACCAGTACAATCATGGGACTTTGGGGAACGGGCGGCGAGTCCGCGCCCGTTGACAGGAAGAGGGGTTGTTCGTGTCTGAAGGATCGAGTCGCCGGGAGTTTCTGATATCGGGCATGGCCGCCGGAGCATCGATGCTGATGCCTCCGCAGGCTCAGGCGGAGAAGAGCTTTACTGGAGCGGGCAGCGAATGGCGCTTCTACGGCGGCGACCAGGGCGCCTCGCGCTACTCGCCGCTGGACCAGATCAACCTCTTCAACGTTCACCGCCTCAAGCCGGCCTGGATACACCATACCGGCGACAAGCTCGATCGCCCGAAAACCATGATCCAGTGCACGCCGATCGTGATCGGTGACGCCATGTACCTGACGACGGCCCGTTTGCAGGTTCGAGCGCTCAACGCGGCGACGGGAGAAGTGCTTTGGAACTTCGATCCCTACGCGGGACAGAGGTCTTCACGGGCGCGGGGCGTGAATCGCGGCGTGACGTACTTCGAAGACGGCAGGGACAAGCGCATCTTCGCGGCGATCCAGGAGAAGCTGTTTTGCCTCGATGCCCGCACCGGCGAGCTGATCAAGAGCTTCGGCGAGAACGGCGTCGTCGACCTGAAACAGGACTTCGACCGCGACATGGAGGGCCTTTTCTACAAGTGCACGAGTCCGCCGGTGATCTACGAAGACCTGATTCTCGTCAGCGGCGGCGGCGGCGAAGGGCCGCGGCGCGAGGGTCCGGGACATATCCGCGGCTATGACGTGTACACCGGCAAGCGCCGGTGGATCTTCCATACGATCCCGTTTCCCGGCGAGTTCGGCTACGAGACCTGGAGCCCGGACTCGTGGGACGTCAACGGCGGAACGAACAACTGGGCCGGCATGAGCCTAGACACCGAGCGAGGATGGCTGTTCGCCTCGATCGGGTCGCCGTCGTTCGACTTTTGGGGCGGCGACCGCATCGGCGACAACCTGTTCGGGAATTGCGTCCTGGCGCTGGACGCGAAGACCGGGAAACGTGTCTGGCACTACCAGATCGTGCGGCACGACGTATGGGACTACGACCTGGCGGCGCAGCCCGCGCTGGTGCGTCTCCGAAAAGGGGGCCGCCTGGTGGACGCCGTGGTGCAGACGACGAAGATGGGCCTGCTCTTCGTGCTGGACCGCGAGACGGGCGAGCCGCTATTCCCGATCGAGGAACGGCCGGTTCCGGAGAGCGACTTGCCGGACGAAAAGCTGGCCGCGTCGCAGCCGGTTCCGCTCAAGCCCGCGAGCCTCTGCCGGCGCGAGTTCACCGAAGACCTCGTGACGGACATCTCACCGGAAGCGCACCAGTACGTCCTGAAAAAGTTCCGGGCGGCTCGAACGGGCGGGCTGTACACGCCGCCTACCAAGCAGGGGACGGTGATCTATCCCGGGTTCAGCGGCGGCGTCCTTTGGGGCGGCATCAGCTTCGACCCGGACCGGAATTGGATGTACGTCAACTCGAACGAGACGACGAACCTCTGCACGGTTGTCGACGGAAAACCGGAAGACAAGTTCCGGTTCACTCATGCCGGGTACATCCAGCTTCTCGACCCCGAGGGCTACCCGGCCATCAAACCGCCGTGGGGCAAGATGAACTGCATCGATCTGGATTCCGGTGAATACGTTTGGCGAGAGGTCCTCGGGGAGCATGCCGAGCTGACGGCGCGCGGGATTCAGAAAACGGGGACGCTCAGCTTCGGAGGCTCCGTTGCGACCAAGGGAGGATTGGTGTTCATCGGGGCGACGGCCGACCCGAAGTTCCGAGCCTTCGATGCCAAGAGCGGGGCGGAGGTCTGGGAGTGGGAGCTGCAGGCGGGCTGCAACGCCTCGCCTTGCTGTTACGAGGTTGGCGGGAAGCAGTTCGTGGCGGTTGCGGCAGGAGGCGGCCGTCCGAAGCTGGGGATTCCCGCGGGCGACGAGATCGCGGCTTTCTCTTTGGGATAGCCTGCATGTCTCACCACGCGGCTAGCCGCCCCTGGCTTCATGTCGCGCGGCGTTGGCGGGCCGCCTGAAGCGTATTGACCATGAGCATGGCGATGGTCAGCGGACCGACGCCGCCCGGAACCGGCGTGTAGGCCCCCGCTGTCTCAGCCACGTCCTTGGGGTGGACGTCGCCCACCAGGACGGAACCTTTCGCCCGGAAGCGTTCGAGCTTTTTGGGCAGTCCCGAGCAGATCGACTCGACCTGTTCAGCGTCGGTGAGGCTGTTGATGCCGACATCGAGAACGGTGGCGCCGGGCTTGATGAAGTCGCCCGTAACGAACGCCGGGCGGCCAATGGCAGCCACGAGAATGTCCGCCTCACGGGCGACAGCGGGGAGATTTTCGGTCTTCGAATGACAGATCGTCACCGTCGCGTTCTCGTGGAGAAGCAGAAACGCAGCGGGCTTGCCGACGATGTCGCTGCGGCCCACGATCACGGCGCGTTTGCCGGCAATGGAGATCCCGCTGCGCTTGAGAATCTGGATCAGGCCGGCGGGCGTGCAGGGAATGGGCGAGGGGCGCTTCGTCACGAGCGCGCCGACGTTGAAGGGGTGGAAGCCGTCGACATCCTTCTGCGGTGATACGGCCAGCAAGACCTTTGCCGCGTCGACCTGATCGGGAAGCGGAAGCTGGACCAGGATGCCGTCGATCTCGTCGCGGTGGTTCAGATCGTCGACCAGCTCGAGCAACTCCCCGGTCGTCACCGCGGCGGGAGGCGTAATATGCTCACTGTGGATGCCGACCTTTTCGCAGGCCTTGATCTTGTTGCGGACATAGATTTCCGAAGCCGGGTCATCCCCGACGCGGACGGCCGCCAAACCCGGCCGGATGCCCCGGGCGGCCAGCGTTTCGACTTCGTTTTCGACTTCGAGAAGGATCTGGTCGCGGATGCGGTTTCCGTTCAGAATGCGGGCGGGCAAACGATGTCTCCGGTGAAGAAACCGGCATCATAACACGGGCATTCGAACGGTCCGGACAGGGTGAGAGGCGGCTTCCCTGGATATTCCGTGGATAAGGGTATGCACTAGCCTGCATTTCTCACCACCCGACGGTCGAAGCACGCGATACGACCGCCAGG
>JAPPLB010000080.1 GCA_028819575.1 Bryobacterales bacterium
GTTGAGCACGGCAAGCAAGCGCAACGAAGTCCTGGCAGTCGTATCGTGTGCTTCGACCGTCGGGTGGTGAGAAATGCAGGCTAGCTACTGTCTCTGCAACGGTCAGCGTCCCAGAGCAGACGATCCAGTATTAGAAGCCTTCATGTGAGTCCGGCGCAAAAGTGTATACGCTCCAAAATCGGAATAAGGGATTCTTCGAGTGATTGTGACTCCTGAGACGTCTACCCGTGAACCGAAGAAAGCAGGCTCAGGAAAACGGGAAAGGCGGCATCCGTTGGCGGACACTCGGGACAGAGTTCAATGGGGCCGTTCTGTCGGCGGTTTGTCACCCGGACCAGGAAGGGGCGCCTTGGCCCCACCGGAGGCCTCGCCCCCAAGCAGAGTGTCGAGGTCCGGATAGGCGTAGATGACCGGGGCCTTGTTCTGCATCAGCCCGCCGGTGTCGGCCGTGGGGCCGTAGGTGCTGTGCAGGCGGCAATCGAGCATACGCAGCAACGCCGTCTGCTGGCCGCGGTGATGGGCGGTGTGAGCGATACGACGCACCATCACCCAGGCGCGCGAGCGACACTCTTCGAAGAACGTTACCCTCTCCTCCCACCAGGGGTCGTCTTTGTCACGTAACACATCAAGCCGCTTACCGGAATCCTCGGCGTAGCGCTGGATGAACGCAAGCCTGGTTTCGTTTTCCGGCAGCGGGGGAGCGCCCACGTCGATGCCCAGGATGCTCATGAACCATAAGTTCTCACTCACGCATTGGTGCACCATCTGTTCATGAACGCTGCGTCCACGGGGATCTGTCGGGTGTGGTCGAAAGGGAAGGTGCTCGTCTTTGAACATGCTCCAAACACTGAGTACTTTCAAGCGCTCGGTTTCGTAGGTGTCAATCAGGAATTGATAGTGCGCCATCTTGTTTTGCGAGCTATGCTGCGGATTCCTTCCTGATGCTCTGTGTGCCGTTCCTCTCCTTTCTGATTGTACGAGGCGACCCGTTCTTCCTGATTCAGCTCGTGCGGACTCTCCCTTCCGGCGCTGCAGCCCGGGCCGTGAGTCAGTTCGAGCATTTCGGTCCAATCGGAGAGGCTGAACATCAAACCCGCAACGCCGCTTCCCGGTTCTCGTCCATACGCCTTTCCGTCGAGAGCAGGCGAGTTCCAATAGATGTATCTTGTAGTAGGCCCAGCGCCGAGGAGGCGCGAGGAAACGGGGAGACGCAGTTCCGATATGAAGCAGATCGCCCCAAATGTGTGCTTCCGCCGACTGCTCTCGTTCACGGCGGCCGGGGCGCTCTTGCTGTCCCTCGGCACACAGCTTTTGCTAGCGGATCAACCGCCGGAAATACCATCGATCGAAAAAGCGCGGTTCGAGCAGCACGTCCGCCCGCTGTTCGAGACGAATTGCTATGCCTGCCACGCCAGCGCTGTCAAGGTTGCAGGCTTCGACCTTGAACGACTGCTGGCCGAGTATCCCGATTCGCTCGTCAGGGACTTCCGGCGCTGGGAAACGGTGGCGGAGCAAGTCGTCACGCGCAGCATGCCGCCGGCGGGACATGTCGTTCATCCCAGCGCCGAACGGCGGAGGTTCTTGACCGATTGGATTGACCATCAACTGGAAACAGCGGATCTGAGAGGGCTCGACGAGCCGGGCGTCCCACTGGTGCGCCGCTTGAATCGCGCCGAATTCCGAAACACCCTCCGTGATCTGACGGGCGTTGCGATTGACGTCACGCGCTTACTGCCCGCCGACGGGATGAGCGAAGACGGATTGCCAAACAACGGCAATAGCCTGTTCCTCTCTTCGTCGGATCTTGAGAAGCTGGTCAGCGCATCGCAGTTCGTACTTTCCCATGCCGAGGTTTCGCCGACGAGGGGCTTCGTCTTTCACGAGGAGCCGCCGCAGCCGATCCGCCATTCGGAGCGGGTTCACCGCGCTGCGGTCGAGTTGGGCGAATATTACGACGCCGTCGTCAGGCAACACCTGGAAGTGAGGGGGAACGCCCTTCCACGGTATTTTGTCGCAGCTTGGGAAGCCAAGAGTCTCGGTGATGTCAAAGACGATGCTCAATGGAGTGAGGCGGCACGGCGGCACGGGGTCGACGCCGAAGTGCTGCAACGTCTCTCTCGATTCCTGGGTCTGGATTACAAGAATTTTCACGCGGATGGGAAAGGAGTGGATTTCGAGGAGTTTCGAGCACATTTCGACGCACTCTTCGAACCGTTCCAGAACCTGCCGCCTGGCGGCGATCCGGAGGAAGCGGTTCGACTCCGGCCCCAGGTCGAGCAAGCAGCGAAGCGTTTCCAGACCGTGCTCGATGCCTTTCGTGAGGATGTCGACTACACCTACTCGCTACCCGGGGGCGACCACAGTCATCCATTCGAGATGGACATCTCCGGTCAATCGATGATCTATCTGTTGGTAACCGACGGCGGGGACGAAAGCGACTCTGACTACGCCGCCTGGCTCGATGGAGCCTTTCGATTTCCTGATGGGTCGGTGCGATCTTTGGCTGAATCAGACCCGGTTGAGGCAATATCGGGAGACGGCCGCCTGGCCCGCGGGATCAATAGTCGGGGCGGCCCCCTGCACATCTTCACGCAGGCGTCTTATCTGAGGACGGTCCGCAACCGCCTCTACGAAGAACCATCCCGAATGAACTTGGAGAACCCGCTTTACCGAGAGAATACGATCCCGTGGGACCACGCCTTGGCGGTGCGGGCGCCTTCGCTGTTGGCGTTCGAGGTTCCTGATGGCGCTGCGATGTTCACCGTCAGGGGCGTCATGCAGGATATCTCCCGGACTCATCCCGATCAGGAGCGCCGCAAATGGTTTGACGACGGCATGGTGCAGTTTCAGGTCTCCACCACACGGCCGGAGAGTCTTGACTTTATCCCGGGATCCCGCCTTACTTTCTCGAACCGCACTCAGTTCCGGCAATTCCGGCGCTACCTGGAAGATTTCGTCAGCGACTACTTTCCGAGCGCTGATCGCTGGGTGCAGATTGCAACCGAGAAGCCGGGACAACCGCCGGAACGCGGCGTCTTTCATCTTCACCCTGCCATCGTCGCGGAAATGTTGCTCTCCGGCGAGGCCGAGGCAAAGAGCGAGTTGTTGCGCCGGTGGGACGAGTATTTGCTTGTCAGCGCAGAGCCCCGCTACGTCCGCGAAATGACTGAACAAGCGCTGAACTGGGAGCGCAGAATGATCGCCAAAGACCACGCCGAGCGGGTGCTGACGCTTCAGGATGTTCGAGAACTCGCGGGTGATGAGGCAAAAGCGCAGGTCGCATTTCTCGACCAACTGCTGGTCGAGGGGGAAAGCCGCTTGCGTCAGGCATACGAATTTCAGTTGAAGGCCTTGGCCACAAAGGCATTTCGGCGGCCCTTGCGGTCCGACGAGAGCAGACGACTGTTGGACCTCTACGACAAGTACATCCAGGACGACAAGGCCTACAGCTACGACGCCGCCCGGTTCGTAGCGGAGAGCGTATTGGTTTCACCCCAATTCCTTTACGTGTCGGAGCGGGAGCGAGAGGGGGGCGCGGTTCGAGAAGTCGATCCATTCGAGTTGGCGTCCCGACTGTCTTACTTCCTTTGGTCTACGATGCCGGACGAGGAATTGCGCCGTTTGGCTGCTGAGGGACAACTCGGCGAGGTATCGTCGTTGCGCGAGCAGACCGAGCGGATGCTGCGTGACCGGCGGGCCGTTGCGCTGGCCGATCAATTTGCCGGCAACTGGCTCGAGTTCCGGGATATTCGCGAGCATCAGGAGACCAATCAAGAACTGTTCCCGGCGTATACGGAATCGCTGAGGGAAGCGATGTATCAGGAAGCCCTGCTGTTCATGCAAGAGGTGATCCGAGAAGACCGCAGCATCCTGGAACTCATCGATTGTGATTTCACGTACGTGAATGAGGAGTTGGCGGCGCATTACGGAATCTCGGGGATCGAAGGTCCCGAGATGCGGCGCGTCGAGCTTCGGGACGTCGATCGGGGAGGCATTCTGGGCATGGCGAGCGTGTTGACGCTGACGTCGCATCCGGCTCGGACAAGCCCGGTCGATCGAGGCCTTTACATCCTGAAGAACCTGCTCGACAGCCCTCCTCCCCCTCCGCCGCCTGACGCTTCCGGCCAATTGCAGGAGACAGAGGACGAGGCCATGCCCGTGTCGTTCCGGGATCAACTCGAAGCACATCGGCAGGCTCCAAGCTGCGCGGCGTGCCATCGACGGCTTGATCCGCTGGGCTTCGCCTTGGAAAATTTCGACGCGATCGGCCGTTTCCGCGTGACGGACGAGCGGACCGGTCAGGCAGTCGACACACGGGCCGAGCTGCCCAACGGTACGGCGGTCGGTTCGCTAAGAGATGTCAAGCAAGCTCTGCTCTCTGGCCGCGAGAAGAAGAAGTTTATCCGGACATTTTGCCGACGACTGCTGGCCTACGCCCTTGCGCGCAGTTTGACCTTTCAAGACCTCGGAATTTTGCGTACAATGGAGACGAATCTGAAGACTAACGGATATCGGTTTTCGGCGGCTGTCCAGTCGATCGTAGAAAGCCGCCAATTCCGCTATCGGCAGGTGGCGCCGACAGCGAGAGTCGAGAGCACGAGTACTCAGGTAGTGCAGGGGAGGACTGAAAGATGAAAATGGCTCAAAGTTTCGTCGGACGCCGTGCCTTCCTCAAGGGCGTCGGCACCACGCTGTTTCTTCCCTGGCTCGAATCGATTCCCGCCTTCGGAGCGTCCGCTCGGCTCAAGCCGTCATCGCAACCGCCAACCCGCTTCGCGGCGTTTTACTTTCCGAATGGCGTGGAGACCGGGCAGTGGGGAGCGACCGGTGAAGGCGACAACTTCCAATTGAGCCGAATCCTGCAACCGCTCGAAGCGATCAAGCGCAAGGTCATCATTCCATCGGGTCTGTGGCACGAGCGGCTGGATAGCCGATCGGCACACTCGGGCAAGACTTCGGGGTTCCTGTCGGGCGTCGAGAACTACAAAATCGAAGGGAATCGCCTCAGAGTCGGCACTTCTCTCGATCAGCTCATGGCGAAGAAGATCGGCAACGAGACACCGCTGCCCTCGCTGTGCCTCGGCATCAAACCGGATTCAAAGATTCAGACCGATTATTCTTCGGTCTATCGTTCCTATATCTCCTGGAAGTCGCCATCGCAACCCGCCGGCAAGGAGATCGACCCGCGCTTCGCGTTCGATCTGCTGTTCGCGGATAAGGAGAAACAGCAGCGCAACAAGAGCATTCTGGACGCGGTGCACGACCAGGCGAAAGACCTGCAGCAGCACGTCAGCCGACCTGATCGTGAAAAACTCGACGAGTTTCTCACATCGGTCCGTGAAGTCGAAGATCGCATTGATCAAGCCGACCGAGCGGGTGCTGAGCGTTGGACGCCGGCAGAGGGCGTCCCGCAACCGGCCCGGCCGGAGCGCATGCCCGAGGACCGTCAGGAGCATGTGCGGCTGATGTTGGATCTGATTGTGCTGGCATTCCAGATGAATCAGACCCGGATCGCCACGTTCATGTTCGAGAACGGCGGCTGCAGCGGCAATTTCAGTTTTCTGCCCGGCGTAACGGAGCAGTGGCACGCTACCTCCCATCATCAGGAAAAGCCTGAAATCATGGTGCAGTATGAGGCGATCAATCGCTGGCACGTCGAGCAGTTGGCCTATTTCCTGGAGCGCATGGACTCGATTCACGAAGGCGAAGGGACCCTGCTCGATCACTCGATGATCGTGATGGGGTCCGGCCTCAAAGACGGCAACAAGCACACCTGTCACGACCTGCCTCTGATTTTTGCCGGTGGCGGAAACGGGACGATTCGCACTGGACGCACAATCGCCTATCCGCAGGACACGCCGCTGCCGGGGCTTTATCTCTCGATCGCCGAGCGCATGGGAGCGCCACTCGAGAGCCTGGCCGACATCTCGCGGCCGCTTGGAGGACTTACGTAGATTCCGGTGTTCAACGCGCCCGCGGAGGTCCTGGGTAGTGCCCTGAAAAGGACAGGGCTCGGGACGATGAGTTGGTTTCGACAAACGGTTCCACTTGTAGCGGCGGCCATGCTTTGCCTGCCGGGGTGGAGTGCCCCCTCGGTAGGCTTCGAAGGCGCCGTACAACCTCTTCTGAAAGCAAAGTGTGTGTCCTGCCACGGCGCCGAGGCGCCGCAGGCGGAACTGAATCTCGAATCTCATCAAACGCTCCTCAAGGGCGGCAAGTCAGGCCCCGCTATTTTCCCCGGCTCTCCGGAAACGAGCCTGCTCTTGCAGAAGGTTGTTTCTGGCGCCATGCCACCAGTCGGCGAGAAACTCACCGACGACGAGTTGCAGATCCTCCGCGATTGGATACACCAAGGAGCGCCGGGAATCTCCGAGTCGGGTCCGCTGATCACCGACAAAGAAGTTCTGCCGATTCTCCAGATGCGCTGTGTCACTTGCCACGGCAAGCGCCGGCGTGAAGGAGACCTCGACCTGCGAACCATTGCGAGCCGCTTGAAAGGCGGCCGCTCGGGACCCGCGCTGGCGCCGGGTGATCCCGAGGGCAGCTTGATGTTCCAACGTGTCGCCGAGGGCGAAATGCCCCCGCCGGACATGCTGTTCGCAAACAACGTCAAGTCTCCGACGGACGCCGAGGTGGAAACGCTTCGAAAATGGATCGCTTCCGGTGCTCAGCCAGCTCCGAAAGAGGTGGTGGAAGTGAGGGAGAGCGAATCGCTCGTCAGCGATGAGGATCGGCAGTTCTGGTCGTTTCAACCGCCTGAGCGACCGAATGTCCCCAAGGTCAAGCACGCTCGCCTGGTGCGCAATCCGATTGATGCCTTCCTGTTGCGCAAGCTGGAAGAGAAGCAATTGACTTACTCTGACGAGGCCGACCAGCTTGATCTGTTGCGCCGGGCCTACATCGACCTGATCGGAATGCCGCCCACCGCGTCGGAGGCGGAAGCCTACTTGAGCGACGACCGGCCCGACGCCTATGAGCGCATGATCGACCGGTTACTCGAGTCCCGGCATTACGGAGAGCGATGGGCGCAGCACTGGCTTGATTTGGCCGGCTATTCCGATTCGGAAGGCATCATCGACGCGGACAAGGTGCGGCCGCACTCCTGGCGCTATCGGGATGCCGTGATCCGAGCGCTGAACCATGACAAGCCTTATGACCGCTTCATCACCGAGCAGATCGCCGGTGATGAGTTGGTCGACCACCAAGATCTCAAAGAAGCTACCCAGGAGACCATCGACATCCTGGCGTCGACCGGATTTTTGCGGATGACTCCAGACGGGACTTATTCGCCCGCGAACGGCTCGTTGGCCGAACGGATGACCGTCATCGCCGATGAGATTCACGTGCTGGGTTCCTCCGTGATGGGATTGACGATCGGTTGCGCCCGCTGCCACAGCCATAAGTACGACCCGCTTCCGCAGCGCGACTATTATCGGCTGAGCGCGATCCTGCAAACCGCCTTCGATCCCTACGATTGGGTTCCGCCGACCGAACGACTCCTGAAGGTCGGGCTAGCCTCGGAATGGAAGGAAGTACAGCAACAGAACGAGCCGATCGAAGCTGAAATCAAACGCCTTGAAGCAACTCTGAAGAAGAAAGCAGAGCCCTACCGCAGGCAACTGATTCAGGAGCGGCTGGCCAAGCTGCCCGAGCCCGTGCGACAGGATCTGCTTCGTCTGGAAGAGACTCCGATCGAGCGGCGCACCGAGATTCAGAAGTACCTGGCCAAGAAGTTCTCCGATGTACTGAAGGTCGAAAATGATGCATTAGACAAACTCTCGCCAGAGTTCAAAGCCTTTCGGGAGGCGACCCAGAAATCTCTCAATGAGGCAAAGCAGAAGCTCAAGCCCGAGCCCCGGATTCGCGCTCTCTACGACATGGGCGGTGAGCCGTCGGCGGTCTATCTGCTGGGGCGCGGCGAGGCGCAGTCGCTGCTCGAGAGGGTTACCCCGGCCGTACCGTCGGTGCTCCGAGCCGGTCTCGAGCCGCTCCAGGTCGAGCGGCCCTGGGAACACGACGGCAGCAGTGGAAACAGGATCGCGTTGGCGCGCTGGCTTACTCAGCCCGATCACCCGCTGACGGCGCGCGTGATGGTCAACCGCATCTGGCTGCATCACTTCGGCCGCGGCCTCGTCGAGACTCCGTCAAACTTCGGACGAACTGGAGCGCGGCCGAGCCATCCGGAGTTGTTGGACTGGCTGGCGACCGAGTTCGTGCGCTCAGGCTGGAGCATCAAATCGATGCACCGCCTGATGATGACGGCCACCGCATACCGGCAGACTTCTCAATTGGGCGACCGTGCTGCGGCGGAGGATCCGGAGAACAAGCTGCTTTCACGGATGCCGTTGCGTCGCATGAGCGCCGAGGCGCTTTACGACTCCATCTTGTGGACGACGGGGCGACTCGACACCACGCCGTACGGACCGCCCGACCAAGTGACGACGAAAGACAGCGGCGAGATCGTTGTCGACGGCACGAAGAGGGGATGGCGTCGAGCGGTTTACGTGCTGAAACGCCGCAAGACCCCCGCGACGATCATGGATGTCTTCGACCTGCCGCAACTGACTCCGAACTGCACCGAGCGGACACAGTCGACCGTCGCGACGCAGGCCTTGCAGATGATGAACGGCGATACGGTTCGAGGACACGCGCGTTTCCTGGCTGCTCGATTGATCGACGAGTTCCCGGATGATCGCGAGAAACAGATTCAGCAACTCTATCTGCAAACACTGACTCGGCTGCCTACCGCGGACGAAGTCGATGCCGGGCTCGCCACCATCGGCGATTTGTCGGGCAAGTGGCGCAGCCATCTGGAAAACGAGAACCACGATGCTCCGCGGGGATACACGGCCCGCTGGTCGGCGCTGGGCTCGCTGGCCCACGCGCTGTTGATCTCGGCCGAGTTTCTATACGTGGATTGAGCACGCAGAGAGGAGTCGAGCGATGGATATGAAACCGACACCCCGAAAGGTAAGCCGCCGAGACTTCTTCTCGCGGATCAGCGACGGAGTACACGGCACCGCCCTCGCGACGCTACTGGGAACCGACCTCTATTCGAGACCTTCCACAGCCGCCGCGGCGACGCGCATTCATGGTTTCCAGCCGCGCAAACCGCACTTCGATCCGCAGGCCACCTCGGTGATTCATCTGTTCATGAACGGAGGCCCGAGCCAGGTCGATCTGTTCGATCCGAAACCAACCCTCGAGCAATACGCCGGGAAGAAAGCGCCGCGGGACATCCTCAATCGGCTTGAGAACCCCCAACAGGCCGGCAGCTTTCTACCGTCGCCGTACAAGTTCGCCAAGCATGGCGAGTGCGGAATGGATGTCTCCGAGGCGCTGCCCCACTTGGCGAAGCGCGTCGATGACATCACACTGATTCGCTCGATGTATGGCGAGCACTTCAACCACGAGCCGTCGCTGTACTTGATGCACTCCGGGCGGACATTGCCCGGACGACCGGCGCTCGGTTCCTGGGTAACCTACGGATTGGGGAGCGAGAATCAGAACCTGCCCGGGTATGTCGTGCTCGACGATCCCAAGAAGCTGCCCGTCAATGGCATCCAGAATTGGCAGGCCGGTTGGCTCCCGCCGGAATTCCAAGGAACGCGCTTTCGCTCCGAAGGCCCGCCGTTGTTGAACCTCAAGCCGGAACAGGACCTCCCCTCCCCGCTGGTGCAGGCCGAGCGAGACCTCCTCCGCCGGCTGGACGAAAGCCATCGTGGACAGCGACCGCGATATCCCGAGCTCGACGCGCGCATTGCCAGCTATGAGCTGGCCGCGAGGATGCAGGTCGAAGCGACGGACGCTCTCGATCTTTCCCAAGAGAGCGAGAAGACCAAGGAGATGTACGGACTCAACGACGAGCAGACAAGGTCCTACGGCACCCGCTGCCTGATGGCCCGACGGCTTGTCGAGCGAGGCGTTCGGTTCGTTCAGCTCTTCATCGAGTATCAAATCTGGGACAATCACTCGGATCTTCAAAAGGGCCTCGACTACAGTTGCGGCAAGACTGACAAGCCGGTGGCGGCGCTGCTCACGGACCTCAAGCAGCGCGGGCTGCTCGACAAAACGCTTGTGCTATGGGGCGGCGAATTCGGCCGCATGCCCGTCTCGCAAGAAAGGGCGGGCCATACCTCCGGCCGCGACCACGGTCCCATGGGCTTCAGCATCTGGATGGCCGGAGGAGGCATCAAGCGCGGCTACACGCACGGCTCCACTGACGAGATCGGCTACCACGCCGCCGAAGATCGAGTCAGCGTGCACGATCTGCATGCCACGTTCCTCCATCAACTCGGCATGGATGCCCGCGAGCTGACCTACAAGCGCCACGGACTCGACGAGCGCCTCATCGACCAATACCCGGCCCGCGTGATCAAAGAGATTCTTACCTGACGGGCGTCGACCCGGCATTGACAGCCTCGGTTGCCGAATCCGGCGAGGACCACTCCGTGTGGAAAAGGTTTGTTGTTGCGAGCGGAGCCTTCACACAAGGATTTCGCTGAGAACGTTCCCGTGGACGTCAGTCAGACGAAAATCCCGACCGCTGTAGTGGTAGGTGAGCTTCGTGTGGTCGAGGCCGAGCAGGTGAAGAACCGTGGCATGCAGGTCGTGAACATGGACCGGCTTTTCCACAGCGGTGTATCCGAACTCATCGGTTGCGCCATAGGTCATGCCGCCCCTGACTCCACCTCCGGCTAGAAGGACCGTAAAGCCAAGCGAGTTGTGGTCGCGGCCGTTGGTGAGTTGGGAGTTTCGCTGCAACTGGACCGCTGGGGTTCGCCCGAACTCACTTCCCACAATGACCAAAGTCTCTTCGAAGAGGCCGCGGGCTTTGAGATCCCTGATGAGAGTCGCGATGGCCGGGTCCGCCTCGGCCGACAGACGCTTGTGGGCCATGATGTCCCCATGGCTGTCCCAAGGCTGGACCTTGCCGAAATAGACTTGCACGATGCGAACGCCGTGCTCCACCATGCGCCGCGCCATGAGACAAGCCCGGCCGAAGTCGCTGTTGCCGTAACTGTCGCGCAGCGTTTCCGTCTCCTGAGCAATGTCAAAGACCTCGGGTGCTTGCATCTGCATGCGGAAGGCCGTTTCCATGGTCTCGATCGCCGCCTCGAGTTGTGAGTCCCCTTCACGGGTCGCAAGATGGCGGCGATTCAGGCGCTCGAGCAGGTTGAGCTGCCGGCGCTGTACGTCGTGGGTGAAGCGCTCGTTCCGAATGTACCGGATCAACTTCTTGGGATCTGTCTCCTCGGTGTGAATATGGGTTCCCTGGTAGACGGCGGGCAGAAAAGCGGAGTTCCACAGAGGAGGGCCGACCGTCGGCACACCAGGACACAGGACGACGAATCCGGGCAGGTTGCGGTTTTCGGTGCCAAGCCCATAGGTGATCCATGAGCCGATGGAAGGTCGACCCGGCTGGAGCGCCCCGCAGTTGATCATGAAGAGCCCCGGCTCGTGGTTGGGCACATTCGTGTGCATCGAGCGGATGACGCAGAAGTCATCGATGACCTCGCCCACCTGAGGGAACAGCTCGCTCACCTCGATACCACTTTGCCCGTGTTGGTGGAAGCGAAACGGCGACTTCATCAAAGACCCGACCCGGCCGTCATCAGCGTCGGTCTTCGGTGTGCCGCCGGGCATCGGCTTACCGTCGTACCTGGTGAGGGACGGCTTGGGGTCGAAGGTATCCACTTGCGACCAGCCGCCGTTCATCATCAGGAAGATGACGTTCTTCACCCGGGGCTCGTAGTGGGGCGGTTTCGGGTCAAAGGGCCCGGCTGTAGCGGCCTTCAGCCTGGCGAGGCCCAGTAGACCGAAGCCGCTTCCGAGTTGCGCCAACAGGCGGCGGCGGCTCACGGAACGTGGTAAGGAGGGGAAGTGAACGGACATACGCTAATCCATGAAGGCAAATTCGTTGGAGCCGAGCAACACCTGCGCGTATTGGGTCCAGCCGTCTTCTCCGGCGGCGGCGAGGAAGTCGAGGCCGTCCCGAACGTCAGAGCCGTCCGCCTCGCGCGCATACGAAAGTCGATACGCTTCCCGGATCCGATCGGCATCGCTTCCGGCGGGCCGGACTCGCGCCGCCAAGGCCCCGGACTGTTGCAGAACGAAGTCGCTATTGAGAAAAAAGAGGCGCTGCAGCGGCACATTGGTGACAACCCGTTGCGCGCTGCTCGCGCTCGGATTCGGGAAATCGAACAAAGCCAGTGTTTCATCCGGCCGGAAGCGCTCGACTCTCGCGTAAACGGTTCGCCTGCGGTTTTCGGCGGAGAGCGCCTTGGACTCGCCGCCCTGTTCAGGGTCGAGCTGTCCGGCAACGAACAACATCGCGTCTCGCAAGGCCTCGACGTCGAGACGGCGCCGGTTGGCGCGCCGGAAGAAGCGATTGTCGGGATCCTTCGCTTCGTTGGGATTCAATCTGTCGCTGCTTGCCCGATAGGTTTCGGAGAGCACAATCTCACGAATGAGTTTCTTGATCGACCACTGCTGATGGACGAGACGCCATGCCAGGTATTCGAGCAGATTCGGATTTGAGGGTTTGGCTCCGGTCCGTCCAAAATTACTCGTTGTTCGCACGATGCCACTGCCAAAAAGGTGATGCCAAACACGATTCGCCATGACCCGCGCAGCCAGCGGCTGTTTGACGATCGCTTCGGCCAATTCCAATCTGCCACTTCCATTGCGGAACGGAGCAGGCTCGCCATGGCTCAACACCGCAGGAAATCGCCGAGGAATCTCCTCTCCCTCCTGGAACGGGTTGCCGCGAGGGTTGAGCCTGGCGTTCCGCGGCTCCTTCCAGTCCTCGATCCCCGGCAGGTAAGGGTAGTGAGGCGGCAGCTTTTCTTTTTTCTCCTCGAGTTCAGCTCGAAGCGACTGCAGGTGCCGTTTCCACTCACCCTGCAGGAAGCGCTCCAGATCTTCCCCTTGATAACGCAGGACCGCATCATTGCCTACCCCGAGAACCGGCTTCCAAGCCAGGTACCTGTCTCGCGACATCGGTGTCGTATCCACATCATTGAACTTGAAGCTGTCGCCCGAGATGTACTTGTTGGGAAGCTGCGTGCGCTCTCGTTTCTTCTTATTCAGACGGGCTACGAGAGTCCGCGTCTCTTCCTCGATCTTCTCGCGTTCATCCGCGAGCGAAACGATCAGCGCTTGATAGTCGTCGGCAACTTGTCGGACTTGCTCCTCGGTGGCGGTTGCATCCTCAAGCAACCGCTTCCAGGCGTCCAAGTAGGGATGATCCTCGTGAGGCTTTCGCAGGTAGTTGACCCAGCGCTCCAGGATCTTCCAGTCAAGCTTGCTCCGGCGTGCGACCTCGTCGACCTTGCAGGCAAGCTCCTCCTCGTCCATCTCACCCGGCGACAGAACCCGCCAAGAGGCAATCACATAGTCGGCGGTACGCCGTGTGAAGATGCGCGCGAGGTCTTCACTCTGCCGCTTCAGGAAATCGGCAATTTCCTTCTCGAGGTCCTTGATCTCTTTCTCCTGCCGCTTGTAGTCCTGGATGGTCTGTTCCGAGGCGAGCGGATAGCTCTTATAGTGCACGCTGGCGAAGACCCCGGCCAGCCCATAGTAGTCCTGCATCGAGATGGGATCGTACTTGTGATCGTGGCATCTGGCGCAAGCGACCGTCAGCCCCAACAAGCCGCGCGAAACCATGTCCACTCGCTCATTCCGTTCGTCGGCGCGGGCTTGGGGAGGATGTGAAATCCCGTAGTACCATGGCCCCAAGCCGAACAGGCCCAGGCCGCCGAGCAGCTTCCGGTTGTCCCCCGGCATCAGGTCAGCGGCGATCTGCGCCTTCACGAAAACGTCATAGGGCATATCGGAGTTGAAGGCTTCGATCACCCAATCGCGATAGCGCCAAGCTTGCGGATACTCTGCGATGCCGACGCCGTGGAAGTCGTTTTCGCCATAGCGAGCGACATCGAGCCAAAAACGACCCCAACGCTCGCCGAAGTGCGGCGAGCTCAGCAAGCGGTCCACGACGGTTGAAAACGCCTGTGGCGAGTCGTCAGCGAGGAATACGGAGACTTCCTCGGGAGTCGGGGGCAGGCCCATCAGATCGAAGCTGATGCGGCGGAGCCACGTTCTTCTGTCAGCGGGCGGATTCGGAGTCAAGCCATTCTTCCGCAGAGACGCCCGAACGAGTTCGTCGATGGGCGAGTCGCCGACGACGGCCGGTTTGCTGAGCGGCTGGAACGACCAGAAGGACCGGTCTTCCTCGCTGATTCCATTCGCCTTCCCCTGACTGACTTGCTCCGTCTTCCGCGGCCACATCGCACCGGCTCGGACCCAGGCGGCGAGATCATCGACAGCGCGTTGACCCAGCCGGCCGGACGGCGGCATCTTCAAGTTCGGGTGAGATTGGCTGACGGCTTGCAGGAGCAGGCTGGACTCGGGATTCCCCGGCAGGATGGCCGGTCCTCTGCTGCCGCCCTTCAACAAACCGACGCGTGAATCGACACGCAACCCAGAGGTCGCCAGCTCGCCATGACAGCTTTGGCAATGCTCGGCCAGCAAGGGCCGAATACGGGTCTCGAAGAACTCTTCGTGTTCCTGTGCGGCCTCCGCCCGAGGTGCATCTCCGCAGAGAACCGCAAAGACAGCCAAGAGGAAATAAACAACCGGAACACGCGCATTCATTGAGATGCCGCCCTGCCTGATTTCCGTCTCCAGGTTCATGTTACACAAGGGGACCGAAAGAGTCCACAGTGGCCAAGTCCAGCGTATCGGAGGCGGTCGGCTGATAAACCTCTTTGGCGTTCCGGGTATGGATGCGTTGAAGCGGCGCAGTACATGGACATTCATGCCGCGCAACACCGCGCGAACGCGGCCAGGGAAGCAGCGACTGAGCAGCGGGCGCGGCGATCCGGGCCGCGTTTTCCTGTTTGGCGCCCCTTGCGCATCAACGACGAATCGAACGGCCGTAAAGTCCGCGTTTCCTGGCTCGTGATTCGTGCAAAACATAAAAGCCGTGTTGCCGGCACGGGCGGCTCGCACCTCGTTCCGCCAGCCCTCTCAGGCCTGCCTGAAGCAGGCAGGCGCTTCGTCTCGCCACGTGGCGAGGCGAAGTGCGTGAGAGGGCCGTCAGGACGAGGCGCGAGCCGCT
>JAPPLB010000044.1 GCA_028819575.1 Bryobacterales bacterium
CCTGGCGGTCGTATCGTGTGCTTCGACCGTCGGGTGGTGAGAAATGCAGGCTAGGGTCTGGCTCGCTTGAAGGGGGGGTGTTCTGACGGTTTCTTGACGCTGGTTGCTGCCTCGGCTATGTTTCCCCGGCTGGGCAACACCTTGTTGCAATAGTCGTTTGCAACTTGCCACGGTCCTACTGTTCTCTGCCGTTGGGCCCCTCCCGTAGAGTCCCATTTTCTTGTCCCGGTTCGTCGATGTTCTTGACGCTACCCCTGCGTCGCGTCCGCTGTGCGACGCAGCTCAGCATGCCCTTGCATCGCCTCGATGGATGATCCGGGTTTGAGTAGTGCATGCAAAAACTGAATGAGATCGCCCTTAAATTCACAAGGCAGTCACTATTTACACCCAATAATTCACAGTATGTTTGCTTCAGAAGTTTAGACTTAACAAAGGCCGTAAGGAGCCGTGCACGGACTAATCGTTGTCAGTAGACAAACGAAGTATCAGCAGGCGGAAATGAACGGGACTATCGCAAAGAAGCTCCCGCCGGCGCTGCGCGCCTGCTGTTTCGGTGTCCTGGTTGCTGCGCTGGCTCTCTCGGCCAACGGCGGAACCTATCTGGGCCATGTTTCCGGCGTTCCCGAAAGCGACGACTTCGATGACGTCAACGTGCTGCTTACCGGCGCCGCGGTGCTGGAAAGCACCACTCCCGACGCCGATGGCCGATTCGGGTTCTACGGCCTGGCCGACGGCGACTACGTCGTTCAGGTTCGCAAACCCGGGTACAAATCTTCGCCGGCCCGGCCGTTCCGCGTGGAGATGGGCGGGCGGGTCTCGTCGACAAGCGCCGAGAACGAGTTCGTTCTCGAGCAACTGGACTCGAACACGTTCGTATTCCATTGGGAGGAAGACCAGAGCACCGCGGGATACGACTACTCGTCCCACGTCAACCAGCCGATCGAGGTCGAGTTCGTCGAAGAAGAGCCCCCGGCGCCTGACGGTTCCTCGGCCAACCGCCTGCTTCACGACTACAACATCTCGCTCGTCAATGACGGCGGCGAAACCTGGACGCACGAGCATGCCTACCGCCTTCTGCAGACGATGGAGAGCATTCCGCAGCGGAAGCGCGATCCGTACGAGGTACAGTCTCTGCCTGCCAGCCGCTGGATCATCGCCTCCGAGCATGTGGAGAACGACATTCGGATCCAAGGCGGAGACAGCGGCGGACCCGCGACGGTCCGGATCGCGGCCGACGCCTTTGTCCATGCCCGTCCCAGGATCGCTCGCATCGAGGGCAGGAGGGGGGCCTACTACTCGCAGCGCCTGCACCACGCTGTGGTGCGGTTCGTCACCGGCAACGGCCGCGATGTCGATGCCTGTGAGAAGATCCTCCAGGAACGTTTCGGCGTGACGACGCGCATCACCGAGCACACTACCTACGAGGCCTTGACCGCCAACACCACGAACGAGCCCGCCTCGCGCTTCCAGGCATTCCATGCCGAGGAGATCGTACAGATCATCAACACCTTCGAGGAGATGCCCGCCGGGATGCATGCGACCCCCGGGCTCCGGTACCTCGCAAGACGCCTGGACGGAACCCCGCACCCTCTGTATCCAATGGCTCCAGCCGTCGCCTGGACCGGGTCCGGCTACATCGAGTTCATGGAGAAGGCTTTCACCACGCCCTCCATTCTCTACGTCCATCGGCTGATCATCCACGAGAAGGCGCATTTCCTCTGGGCGCACCTGTTCGACGAACAGTTGAAACAGGACTGGATCCTGCTGGGAGGCTGGTACCGCGACGCCAACGACCCGGAAGGCTGGTCCACGACCAAGCAGACGGAATTCGTCAGCGCCTACGCCCACGGAAAGAACCCCAACGAGGACATGGCCGAGTCGATCGCCTACTTCGTCGTCAACCCGGACAAGCTGCGGTCCCGCTCTCCTGGAAAGTACGAGTTCATTCGTGACCGCATCATGCAGGGCAACATCTACATTTCGAGGATTCGCGAGGACCTGACGTTCGAGGTGTACAACCTGTACCCGGACTACGTGTACCCCGGCAAGATCCGCCGGGTGGACATCGAGGTGACCGGTGGGCCGGAGGAGGACAAGAATGTCCGTGTCGAGATCGAACTGCATGCGCTGGACGGAGTGCTGGAAGGGGCGACACGGGCCTTTGCCAGGGTCTTCAGCGAAGATGGCACCTTCTTTGATCTGCTTATGTATCCGGGTGGCGTGTGGACCGGCAAGCCGGGAACGGTGCTCTCAGGGAGTTTCACGCTCAGCAAGTACGCCAAGGCAGGCTATTGGAGTCCGGATCAGATCGAACTTACCGACGAACACCGCAACGCACGATTCGAAGGACGCAATGATTTCGGTTGGACTCTCTACGTCAACAATCCGCTTGAAGACGCGACCCCTCCTCGCTACGTGAGGAACTCGGCGTCCCTCACGAAATCCAGCGAGATTCGGGAAGGCCGGGAAGTACAGTTGATCGAGGCAACCTGGGGCGTGGATGAAAATTCGGGGAAAATGAGCGATACTTGGCGGCCCTGTTATGCGCGCCTGAACGACGAGAACCCGGATACGTATAGCTATCAGTCAGGCGGCCGCTACGATCCCCTAGAGCGAAAGTGCCGGGTTACGTTCGTCATGCCGCACTATATGCCCTCGTCGGTGTACACCATGAACTTGATCGAAATGGTCGACCGGGCCTTGAACTTCTCCAGGGTCTATTTCAGGCATCCGGGTCATGGCCTGAGGCCGGAAGATTCCGTCGTGGATGAAACAGCACAACAGATCGACCTGATGACCGACAACCCGGACACCGAACCGCCCGAGTTGGATATCAACAACATCCAAATCAGCGCGGCGCCCACCAACCCGGACAATCCTGACGGCGAAACCCTGGTGACGCTTGTGTACAGCGTTCGTGACAATATCTCAGGCTTCGAAATCGCGTCGTTATACCTACGAGACCCACAAGGAATCGACCATCAGTTCTACGCCTACGAGAATACCGCGTATAGCTCCCTGTTCCCATCCGGCGACCCATCGCAGTGGACCGCGTATACCTGGACAGTGCTCCTGCCTGCCGGCTCAGCGCCGGGAACCTGGGGTCTCGCGGAGATGACCGTCCGAGATCGAGCCCAGAACTTCAGGGCTTACAACTTCACCGAAATCATACACTTCGACGTCGAATAGCGGGGCACATCGGAAAACCTGCGGACGCCTTGCCGAAGCGGCAACAGTTTGTTGAGTCGAAAAAGAAACACTTACTCGACAGGGCAGACGGTCTACAAAAGAAGGTGATGCGCTATCAGAACCCCTGCGCCGGATTCCTCCAGATGGGCTGCGTCACGAATGCTGCCGGGGGCGATCACGATTTGGACCACCTGATTGGGCTGATCAAAAGGAGGAAGCAGCGATGAACTGTTGGGCCATGCGCACGAGCCGGGATTCGGAGAAGCACAGGAGGTTCTTGCTTGAACAACTGCGCGCGGGACTGTTGCGCTAGCAGCCTGTGTCAAAAGTCCCGTGGAAGGCGCGACGGGCTCCTGCGGTCGCTCGGCGCGGAGTGAGGAGTATGGCGATCCGGGTGATCTCCTCCGACTAACTACAAAGCCGACGGCCGCAAATGTCCGTCGCCCAAAGGGTTACGCGCCGCTTCCGCTCGGCTGCGCGGAGAGCGAGGTGCCACGTTCCTGGAACGAACAGGAGTTACGCCATCGGCGCCAGGGCACGTAACGCCGCCCGCGTGGCTTTTACTACGGGCTGCTCAGATTGATATTCGACACGACCATCGCGCTGGCGCGGATCATCCTCGCCGCTATTCTCGACGAGACGCCGCGGCTCAAGCTCCTGTGTCCGCATGTCGGAGGCACGCTGCCGTACTTGATCGGGCGCATCGACCACCAGACACAGGTTCTCAAACGCGGCGCCGAGAACATCAGCAAACCGCCCAGCGAATACTTGCGGCAAATCTACCTCGATGCCGTCTCCCCCATTTCGTTGGGCATCAAGTACGGCTACGATTTCGTCGGCCCGGACCGCCTGCTCTATGCCAGCGACCATCCCTGGGTCGATCCGAACCTCATCGTGTCCAACATTGAGGAGCTGCAACTCCCCGCCGACCACAATCAAAAGATCTACACCGACAACGCCATAAAACTCTTCCGCTTATGAAGCCGACTTGCGCCTACAGCCAAGACCGCTTGACGGGCCGGTTTCCTGACGGTTTCTTGACGCTGGTTGCTGCCACGGCTGTTGGGGTTTCCTGCTTCACGGAGCGGTCTGGAGCAGTCCGGTATCTCGTGAGGATCATGACCTGAAGGTGGCAGGCTCAAATCCTGCCGCCGTAACCCCAAACCCCCGTTATCTCAATGAGAAAGCGGAGTTTTCTTTTGCCGCCATAACCGCATTTCCTAACCGAAAGCACATTTCAGTGAAGCTGTTGCTGGGTAACGATGCGGGTGATGAAAGAGGGCACGCAAATTGGCACGATCAATTCGCCGGATTCTTCGCTTGCAGGTGAATCAACGTTGCAGTTTGAACACCTCACGCAGTTCCGACTGGGGGTGCTGCGACACCTGATGCATGACGTGCCCGCGATTCTTGACTTCCTGCACCACGGTGAATGCGGGGTGTCTGTACTGGGAAGGATCGCCGGCGGCGGCGACGCAAAGGCTCAGGTTGGGCCAGTCGAGCACGTCGGAGTGGAAGCTTCGGCCTGAGCCGTGATGCGGCAACAGCAAAGTCGAGATCTGTTCGCGGAAGGGTTGGAAACTTCTTTGCCAAGCCGCACGAACTTTCTGTACTCCGAGCGTCGCGTCGCCCGCTCCGATCCACCCAACGGAGGGTTGCCGACAGTGCCAATAATCATGTGGGACGGTGGGAAGGCACCACCCAGCTCGTACATAAGAGTGGGCCATGGCAGCATAGCCAATCCACAGCGAATTCTTGATAAAGTCGCGAGGGCCTGAATAAAGGGACATGGAAACACGATTGTGCTGACGTATTGAGCCACCGGAGACAATTTGCTCATAGCAGTTTCGCAGGTGTTTGCGCTCTCCCTTGTTCCGTAAGGCACCCGCGAGCCGGTCGGCAGAAGGGTGTTGGCGCGATGCCAAGCCGAGTACGGATCGTATCTCTTGGTAGAAGGCTCTGCGGCGTTCCTTTGGTGCTGGGTCGACATGCGGGACGAGAGCCCAGAGAAGACGATGGCCAGCATTGGCGATAATCATGTCCCCGGAATCCATCTTCTTGACTTGTGGCCGCGCACCGCGCCGGCCCGTTAACTTCGTGCCGATCTTTGCGTCAAAGGGCGCCTTCGGAGGAAGCTTCGATCCGGATGCTGGCCTCTCATCTGGATCATCATCGTCACGACGGATGGCTTCGGGGTCGAGCGGTCCTGCATCCGGCGAAGAGCGGACCTTGACGATGCGTCCTACACCTCTGCGACCGAACCACGACTCGGGGTCCATATGCGCCTCAATCAGGGATGCCGATAGGGCGCCGGCCGCGTCCGCTTCGAGGATCTCCAGTATCGGGACAACAGAACCTGCGTAGGGAATGTACACAGTGCCTACGGAGACGGAACCCAGCAAGCGGTCAATGCCGTTGACGTGATCGGCGTCGAGATGTGATACGAACAAAGCGTCGATCCTGGTTGTCTGGATCCGAAAGGCAGCGATGGCGTCAATCAGGGCGGCGGTGCTATCACTTGAGCCGCAGTCGTAGATGTAGTGAAAATCGTCGGACGTCGACGAGCTATTGTTCGTCCAACGGATGTGGCCGGTATGAAAACATCCTTGGCCGATTGGGTACTGTGTGCGCGTCACTTCCATAGGATTGACTCGCTATGCTTGTGAACTTCTGCATCCGATTCCGGTGTCCCGGGTGGATTCAAATATGTGCGAATGCTCGTACTCCAATCTTCGGCTGACGCTGCGCGCCAGCGCTCTAGCAAAATCACTTGCTCAAGGCTGCCTGGTCAAAGTAAGCAATCACGATCCTGTCGAGAAGCGCATCAGCCGTTATTGTCATGTTGTCGTCTCCTCAAGCTTCTACCTAAAGCCTAAGGGCAGTCCTTATCAAGCAGATCCCACTCATAGATAGATCTCTGCATCCGGATCACCCGCCGTCAGTGCATTCATCCAGGCAAGGCAAAGCTCACGGGAACGGTATACGCCTCCATAGGCGGCTTTCTCTTTGCGTTCGACGGTCGGGAAGGTCGAAAAGATATAGCGGATGTCGTCACGGTCTGTAACGCCGTAGAGGTGAAAGAACACGGCATCGAGCTTGGCACGCAGATACAAACGGCGTTCTCCGTCCCAGATGAAGGGCGGCTTTACCTCACCCAACTCATCGACATGGCCCATATCGCGAGCGAAGGGCGCCATGTCGTGGGCGGTGTAGGTCAGTTCCAGTACAGACTCGCGCACGATCTCGGATGCGGTTTTCCTCCCGAAGTGGACGGCTTTGTAGCGGTCGGGCGGCACGACCGGGAGTTGCTCCAGAATATATTTGTTCAGGTTCCGTGATTGAATTTTTTGCCTGGCGACATAGTCACAAACGAGTGCACAGAGGTTCGCGACCAACAGAGCGAGATCGAGATCAGGTGCCCCCTTCTCGCGAGAAAGAATCGGCAGCTTATTGCCGAATCCGGCGTCCGGAACAATGCAGGCAATAAGACTTCTTGCGTTGTTCGTATTACAGATATCGTTGAAGCCGATTCGCCAGCCCCCTCGACAGTCTTCAGGGATATGTTTCGAATTGACCCAATATCTCGGATGCGGTATGAACGCGGGGTCTTGAAGTTTAGCCGGCAGTGTTTTATCGGTCACCCCTTGTCCGCTGATGCTTTTGGGGTTGATGCGAACACTCGCGTAGCGGTGGTTGCAAATCTGCACCATCTTGCCTTCATAGAGCGGCACCCACTCTCCGGACGTACTGAAGAACCGATTACCGCCGATGGGATACGCGCCTTCCTGCTCCTCCAACTCCTCGCGAGTGCGGAACAGGTGGGAGTCGTTGGTCATGTCGAACATCCGAGTGTACTTCACAGGCCAAGTCATCACTTCGCTGCCCGATGACCGATCCACCAGCACCGGCAGCCGACGGTAGATTGCTGTAGTCAACTCGGCATCGCGGCGTGTGCGGAACATCGGCACGGTTTTAGTGTTCGGATTGACCTCGCGCAAGAGGTTCGCGGATACCTGGAAGCGTCTATTGGAGTTTTTGAACTGTTCCCATGACGAGATGCGGACACAGAATTCGAAGTCAGAGAATTGGTTCTGTGTCGGTGCGAACACGAATATGGACGGCTGTTCTTCATGATGAATATCTGGGAAAAGCCATCCGCGCCGGTTCTCGAACGCTAGGAACGCCTTCACGGAACAGGCGCGAATCCGTTCCGCGAAGAAGGGGGCCGAAGTTTTGTCCGTCGCTATACCGATTGGGGTCAGCAGACCCACCATGCCGCCGGGTGCGACGAGCGCCATCGCCCTCTCTACGAACAGGGAGTAGATATTCACGTCGCCGCGGGAAAGATGCGGGTAATCTCCGCTAGTCCGCGCGACTCGGGCAGCAGACTCTGCCCGCTCGTTCGCTCGTTCAAACTCCGAGGCAAGTAGGGTCCGGTCATCTCGCAACGCCGCGATCATGCGCTTTCGGTCGGCTGCCCGCTGGGCGTGTGCGATCTCAGCGCGTCGTGCCGCGAACCACTCAACCTGCTGCAGCTTCATCCGGTCCCACGGTGGATTGCCGATGATGGCGTCGAACCCGCCTCTAAGCCTGTCGCTTTCCCATTCCGACCACACACCGGGGAAAGCCACTTGCCAATTGAAGAAGCGTTCTTCGTCGAGAAGCAGCCGTGCTTTGTCGAATAGCCCGGCGAACCGCTTCCCTTCCGGCTCTTTCGTATTTACCTTGATCTTGCCCGAGGCAATGTCGATCGGATCTCCGAAGATGCCGAGGAAGTAGGCATAGAGTGACTCCTTATCGTCGCGATCACGGATGTTCAGCCAGTCGAAGGCGTGGACCAGGGAAAGGAACGCATTCAACGGCGTCGTCATCGCCTCGATCTCGGCGAACACTTCCGCGGAACGATGGGTCTCGGCAATCTCGGCGTCGCTGAGGCCCTCGATGATCTGCATGGGGGCCGCAGCCCGCTTGGCACGTTTCAGCGGTCCTTCCAAAAAAAGGGGTGAGGCTTGTGCAGTCGCCTTGTCGATGCCTGTGCGGACCCATGAACCGAACAGGCTGTCGCCGCAACGGAGGTGATGATCCAGGAAGCTCAACGGTGCGCCCACCGTGAAGGTATGGAGCCAGAGCGCAACTTTGGACAGTTCGACAGCCATGGGGTTCTTGTCAACGCCATAGACACAACGCTTGAGAACCATGCGCCGGACGATATGCCGGTCGTCGAGCTGTTCCAGATCTATGGCCCAGCCGCGTTCCTCGGCGTTGTCGATGATTGTGTTGCGGATCATGTCGATCCGATCGGTCAGAGGTGAAACGTAGTTATCCACCAAGGCTTCCGCCTCGGCAATGGCCGCGATCACTCGGTCGGCAAGATAATCCACAAGGTTGACCAGAAAGTGTCCCGACCCCATGGCCGGATCGCAGACCTTCAATTCGAGCAGTTTCTCGGCTGGATCGAGCCGCTTTAATCGGCCTATCCGGCGATCCTCTGGGAGTGAGGTCGTGGCGATTTCGGATATCCTCGTCGTGAAGGCGTCCATACGCGACCGGACCAGCGGTTCGATCGTCTCCTTGATGATCAGGCCAACCAGATCGTCGGGCGTGTAGTAGCTGCCCGATCCCTTCCGTGCGAAGACGTTCGGGCGGACGGATATCTCGCCCCTCTCGCGGACGATCTCGTGTTCAAGCAAGCGTTCGTAGATCGAGCCAAGCTGCTGAACGCCGAGGTCACGATAGTTGATGTAGCGGCGTCCATCGGGGGTTTGCACGAACGAAAGTGCATCGATAACGTCGGCAATGATTTGATCGGGAATCCGAATACGCCCGAGAAGCGGCGTGCGGTTCCGGTCGAACAGCCCGCCGTTGTAGGGCGGCAGACCGATGGAGGCGTCGCCTTGATCGATGGCCCGGCAAAGATCATCGATGGACGACCAGTAACGGGCGGCGGTTGCTGAGAAGACGTCATCGCGGTCTTTGCGCTGCCCGACATCGCCGCGCACCTTCTCACGTAGCGCGTAGTCATCGTAGCCCGTGCTGCGGACGGGCAGCAGGTTTCGGTCCTCGGCATAGAGAATGAACAGCAGGCGGTAGAGGAGAATCAGGGCGGCCTCCCGCACTTCCGGCAACGGTGCCTGCGGTGCGGCGGCAGCGATGGCGCGAGCAAGCCCGGGAAAGACCCGACCGAAGACCAGATTGGAAAGACTGGCGGCAACGCGTTTCTCGTAGAACCGGCCCTCCTCGATGGCGCGTTGATGGAATGTGCGTGGATCGGCCGGTCCAGCGACGAAGGCTTCCCGCCGGAAGACGAGCACGAACACCTTGAGCCAATGATGCCGCTCGGCTTCGGTAAGGGCAAAAAGGCCGTCGTTATGGCCGGGGAGATTGAGAAGTACTGCGAGATCGACCTCGAAGAACTGCTCCGAGACGGATCGGACACCTTGGTAATAGAGCCGCCACCGTGCGCCGTTGGTAAGAATGCCCCAGCGGAGTTTGCCGGTAGTCAGGTCGTCCACGCGCCGAAGATAGCGGAGCATCTGAGTCGAGGGTGCGTTTTCCTCGCCCCGGCGCCCGGAGCGGCGGTCGAGCGGACGTAGCCAGCGCTTGGACTCGACGACCGCAAGACCGAACTCATAGCGCTTCCATCCCTCGGGGAAGCCATTGGCGAGATCCTTCGCCGCAGCGTCTCGGAACAGCAGGCCATCGGGTACGTCCTCCCGGCCTTGAGCAGATAAGTTCTGCTGCCGTAGACTCGCCGTCCATCCGAGTTGCAAGAGGACAGGCCAGATCAGATCGTCTTCGGTCTGGCTTTCATTAGGAGAACCGGCGATTGGGAAACCGTCGAAAACGTCCCGCATGGAAGCTTCAAGAATGGCGATCGCATCGTCACTGATGTCTCGCCAGTCGTCGAGGCGCGTGACCTCATCTCTAAGGAAATCGTTGGCGAAGAGACTTCCTTGGAACGGCGTAGCGATGCTCATACGTCTTCCGTCCTCGAATCAGGCCGTCGTTTCAGTGCCACTCCATAAGCCTTCATGCCTCGGTTAGGCGTCGATAACCGGCGAAGCGGCCTGCCGCTTTTTGCTTGATACCTGTCTGCTCTTGCCGATGAAGCCACGCGTGTCAATTCGTTAACCCGTGAGCTGTGGTGCCTCATCGGCAGCCTTGATCAATGACTCCGCAGGTATGCCGAGCCCCTTGTGCAAACGCCGGATCATCTTGAGGCTCAGTGGCCGTTTGCGGTTCAACACTTCGTAAACCCGGTTGCGGCTGCCGATATGGGGAACCAGGTCTTTCGCCGCCAGCCCGTTTTGTTCCATGTGGTATTGAATCGCGGCGATCGGGTCGGGTAGATCGAGAGGGTAATTCCGCGCCTCCCAGGCCTCGACCAGCGTCACCAGAACATCCAGGCGGTCGCCTTCGGGAGTGTTGGGATTGGCCGTCATCAGACCTTCGATTTCCTTGAGCGTGCTGAGGTAGTCTTGTTCGGTCTTGATCGGTACGATTTCCATGGCTCGGCCCTCAAATCGATTGTGCATCGATGGCGTCGTACATGCGGTGCGTCCCGATGAATCGTATGTAGACGACCCGATAGGGGTAGTTGATCCACACCACGATGCGATACTTGTTGCCGGCAATGTTGAGCGCCGCCCTCCCGTCCTTGAGGATGCTGACGCTGCGAACATCCCGCTTGACGTCGGCCGGGCTTGTCCAATCCGCGGCCTTCACCTGTCTGTACCAGGCCATCACCGGTTCACGGGCATCGGCGTGAATGGGCTTGGCGTCAAGGAAGACTTTCAGCGTGGACAGGGCGATAACCCGCATTCCGAGACGGCCTTATAGTCCCATACTGGGACACTGATGCGCAAATCATGTCGAATTCGAGCCCCTCTTTGATCGCGATGGAGCTGATCTGGTGATGCGCCAGCGCGTCCAAGATTTGGGTCACCTGCCTCTGCCGTTTTGCGCACCAAAAAGGGGACGCGCCCGTACGGTCCCCCCTTGAATGTCAAGCAGTGCATAATGTCATCTGAATTGAATATAGCAAGTCATGATCTGCGGATCCCCCAAAAATCAGGAGGTCAATGGCCCCATGAACTTCCCAGATATCCTTGCCAAGAAAGTACGACCTGAGCTCAATCACATCTATACCGAACCACCTAAATGGACCAGCACTGGTCTAGATTGTGGATGGTATTGCCGGGAACATGCCTTGCATCTGTACGCTCTAGCCTCCATAATGCGACGACCTGCCGAGATTTGTTTGGGCGACTATATCCTTCGTAGCCCAAATAACGATACCTTCCACTCAGTAGGTGATGAAAGCGGTCATGCTTGGTGCCGCATCGAAGACTGCGAACTCGTCGATGTCAGTATGACCGTAAAATACATCTATCCTGATATTCAAAATGTCGATCTTGTCTACAAGAACCGTCCTGATCTTGCCAAACAATTCACGATCGAAAGTCATGCCAATATGCCTGACGATCAATTTATGAAGCTGGCAAATAGCAACAGCCGCCTAATCGCGTATAATGAAAGAGAGCGGCTGAGTCCAGCACCATCGGAACTTCTCTCTAATCCCTTTGAATTTCTTCATAGACCTCCTCCTGGAAGTCCTACTTTCCTTGAAATCTTTGGCGCCGATGTTTTCTACGCGATCACATATCACTGCTTCAGGCTCATAACTGAAGAAATCAGGCCTTTGTATCTACACCGCGATCCCACAAGCACAGTACACCAAATTATGAAGTATAACCCGAATGCGAAAGATGTCATCGAACATCTATTGTTGCAAGGCCAAGAAGGATACTCTGTATGATGGACGGCGGAACAACACAAAATGACGACTGCGGGCTTTGATGCAGTTACTTTGGAATATTGGTGCTCCAGGCCTTGTTGTCATCCTTTGGTGGCCTTTGCTCGTGGCGCGCTGCTTAAAACATGAACGAATTTCCAGTCTGCGACCACAACCGACATTTGTGCAGACAATCTCTCCGCCCGTTTCAGTCCATCATGTCAAATCACATTCGACTTCCCGGCCATTCTTGTACCATCATCACTGTGTTTCCAAGGCAGAATTCTCACGATGGGACTGACCAACGAGTTCGTGCCTCCCCACATGGAATGATCTTTGGGTGAATTGGCACCGATGCAATGATTGACATTGGACATACGCCAAAGGAAGCTGTTTGATATATGATGTTGATGACGAAACCATGCGAAAGAAACCAGTAAGCGCCGTTCAGTCCGCCGTGCTCACAAAGAGCGCACGGAGATGTGCGCTATGTTTTCATCTCAGCGGTACGCTGAAAGTGAAAATGGGGCAGATTGCTCATGTCGACAAGAATCGATTAAATGATGCCGAAGACAATCTTGTCTTCCTGTGCATGGACCATCACACGCTCTACGACTCAACAACGAGCCAACACAAGAATTTTACGCGCCAGGAGGTGAAGGCGGCACGAACCAGCCTATACACAGCGATTGCTAACCGCCAGCATCATGTTGCCGAGTCGTCACACGCCGATCGAAGTTCAGACTCCGATCGTCGACGGCTCACTGCATTGATCCAACTAATGTCCGGCAAAGGTTCAATCGAATTCCTGAGGAAACGGAGTTTTGCTGGATGGTCATTCGAGTGGAGCAGGCTTGAGGGTATCGAGATTGTGTTGGCGCGTCAGGGTCCAGAGCACGAATTTCTCAATAAAGATTTGGAAAGGCTTAGGCGCTCGTTTCTCACCGCTTGTCAGCACATAATAACGACACTAGCGACAAACACATCCCCGGTTGGATTGAAACGGGATCGCCAGGCTGTTCCCGCAGAGTTGGAAACTGAGAAGCCGGTGCTGTTCAAACAACGAGTTGACGAGATTAACAGTGCTTGCGATGCGCTCTGTGATACATATGATTGTCTAATTCGAACAGCCCGACGCACCCTCGGCGTCTGAACTGTTACGGCATATGCTTCTCGACGCTGCAACCAAGGATCTCATCCGGTGGTGAGGTGCCTTGAAAAAACCTGACCAAGTAAGATTGGAAGTTCTTCGATAGGAAGGAGAACGAGGACATGAAGAAGAGTTGGTTGAGTGAAGAGTAGATTTTCGAGGAGCTGCAGCTTCCGGCCGACCACAAGAAGAAGATCTACACTGATAACGTCAGGAAGCTCTACAGCACATGAAGCCGACGCGCAGAGAAATCCTGTACGGTGCCGCGGCGATGACGACCGGGTGGGCCTGTTCCCAGGACGAAGCCCCCACATCCCCATTGCCGGCCGAGCCGTACCGCTTCCGGCTGGCCATTTGCAATGAGACTTTCGATGGCTGGTCGTTCGCAGAAGCCTGCAAAGGGACGGTCCGCACGGGATACGGGGCCATCGAGATCGGCCCGCACGTGATCTCCGACGACCCTTGTTCGCTCAGCCCCGAGAGGCGCAGGGAGATGCGCGGCATCATGGCCTCCGAGGGAGTGGCCTGCGTCGGGATCCACAACATCCTGAAAGCGCCCGCGTGGCTCCACGTCACCACACCGGACCAGGGCAGACGCACGAAAAGCTGGGACTATTTCCGAGGACTGATCGACCTGTGCGCCGATCTTGGCGGCGACGGGCTGATGATCTTCGGGTCGAGCAAGCAACGCAACACGGTCGATGGCGCAACCCGCGAAGAAGCGACGGATCGTCTCGCGGCGGGCTTGGCCGAGGTCGCGCCCCACGCCGAGGCGAGGAGCGTCCGGATCCTGATGGAGCCGCTGGCGCCGCATCTTTGCGACGTGGTGAACACGCTCGATGAGGCGGTCGCGATTGTCGAGCAGGTCGGCAGCCCGGCCGTGCAGTCGATGTTCGACACCCACAACGCGGTCGCCGAAGCGCTCCCCCACGACGAAGCGGTCAAGAAGCACTACAACTACATCAAGCACGTCCACATCAATGAAATGGACGGCCGCCACCCCGGAACCGGCAGCTATGATTTCAAGCCGGTCCTGCAAGCTCTCAAGGACAAGCGCTATCAGGGTTGGGTGTCGCTAGAGGTGTTCAACTTCGACCACGGCCCGGAGAACATCGCGCTAGACTCTGAGAAGTTCATCCGCAACTTGGAGGAGGAACTGACCTGAAACATCCTCCGGATCAAGCGGTCACCCTGGGAGCGCGCGGGTGCCCTCTGGACGCTTGCCCGCATCTCCTTCGACAACAAAACCTCTGTCGCCCAAAGGGTTTTGCGCGCTTTCCTACCAGCCTGAAACAACCTTTTGTTCAAGCGGACTTGGCACCGGTCCGGTTGTTGCCCGCTTGTATCATTCGCTCTTCTGGATCGAACCAGGCCCCGCCAACGGTTTTCACGAAACACGAGACACGAGACACGAATCACGGCTTTTTTCAGACCCGAAACACGGCCTTTCCCGTGGTCTGTTTGGTACCTGTTGGTACTGAAGCCCTTCAGTCTTGTTTTTTCCGCCCCGGCGTGCTAGGCAACAGGGCAGGGAGGCGGCGAAGCGCAGTCCGTGAGAGTCGCGAATCAGGGCTTCCCAGGCGTTCACTAGCCACAAGCCACTGATTTTAAGGCCTTTACGAAACACGAGACACGAAACACGGTCTTTATGTTTTTCACGAAACACGAGACACGAAACACGAAACACGGCTTTTTTAGACCCGAAATACGGCCTTTTCCGTGGCTCGCTTGGTACCTGTTGGTACTGAAGCCCTTCAGTCTTTTTTTTCCGACCGGGCCGGCATAGCATGAGCAGAGAAGAGCTGTTTCTAATCTCCCTTGAGGCCTGATCCTTGACGCAAACGAAAGAAATGTCCACCGGCCCGCCGGAGTTTCCGGATAGCCTGCTTTTCTCACCACATGGCGAGGCGAAGTGCGTGAGAGGGCCGTCAGGA
>JAPPLB010000026.1 GCA_028819575.1 Bryobacterales bacterium
CAATGTTCGCGCGAACCAGATTCTCAGCGTGACCGAACCCTCGCAGTAGGCGTCTAGCCTGCATTTCTCACCACCCAACGGTCGAAGCACGCGATAGGACCGCCGTGACTTCGTTGCGCTTGCTTGCCGTGCTCAACGTACTGTTCAAGTACGCCTGCGCGCGCCAAGCGGCTCGCGCCTCGTCCTGACGGCCCTCTCACCCACTTCGCCTCGCCGCGTGGTGAGAAATGCAGGCTAGCGGATCAGGATGTCATCCGGCCAAAAACGGCTTCGGAGGCTTTGCCGTTCGGAAGCTCGAACGAGCACGAGAAAGGCTGTGCGATGCGCTGCGCGGAAACGGCAATCGGGCCAGGAGGAGCCGCGCCTTCCGGCAGGAGCAGGTAGCGCGCTCCCTTTTCGGCGGCGAACCTGATGACATCGCCGTCCGACTCGACGATCAACTCATTCCGGCGCATGACGGCACACTTGCCACCCCACGGATTTCGCACTTGGCATTCCCCGCCGAGGCGCGCTTCGATTTCGATGAACCGCGGCCGACCGGCCTCGATCGCGGAGGCAACGAGAAAACCTCCCCGGGCAAGCAACCGAAACGCAGCGTCCCACTCATCGGGCCAGGCGGGAGCAACGCGGATCATCTCCGGTTCTGCGGGGCGGGGCGAGATGCTTTGCATCAGGCCCTCTTGCAGGGCCGTCGTGATGCAACCCAAGTGCTCTATCGAGTGGGCGGTCACGCCCTCGAAGTTGCTGAAGCCGTTGGGCAAGGGACTAAAGCAGTTGCGGTAGTAGCTCGCCAGCAGCATGGGCAGATCGCCGCCGCGTCCGGCTCGCGATTCCATGATCGGGGTCCGGGCCGCACTGCCGAACGGCTCGCCTTCGAAGATCTGCTTGCGCGAGGGGTTCAACTCCGAGATCTTCAAGGCGATACGGGTGGTCTCCGCATCTTCGGTCTCCAAGGTCCAGACTTCAAACGGGAACACGGGGAACAGCAGCGCCTCGCCGGGATCCATGTGCCGCCCCGGAACCTGACCCAAGTGACCGATCGACCAGACGTCATCCGCGATGGTTCCGCCCGAAAGGGCTTTGGACTTCGGGTCGCGTCCCATCGGGAAAGGCGCCAGATGATCCAGCAGCTCTCGCCACTTTTCCCGGAGCTCCGCGTCACGATCAAGGATCTCGGCGGCGCGAATCGCCAGGGGCGCCGTGCCGCGGATCGCCGCCAGGTCGACGTTCCCGTCGTCGACCCCCCAGAAGGCCTCGTGCTGATTGAGCCCATAGAGGTGGTAGAGGCCATCGTCTTCTTTTTTCACCAAGCTGCGGTAGAACTCAAGCGTCGTCTTCAACAACGGATAAGCATGGCTGCGCAGCCACTCCTCGTCGCCGCTATAGCGGTACCTCCACCACGCCGCGACGGCAATCTCGCTACCGGAAGAAGCGATGTGGCTTACCCACGAATACCTCCCTTTGGCGATAGAGGGCGGCTTGCGGTCATCGGCCATCTGCGTCAAGACGCATTCGTACTGTCCGAAGGTGCGGGCGCGCTCGGAAAACCCGGTGTTCGGCTTGATGCCCTGATAGACATCGAAATACTCCGAGGCCACGTCGCCGGGCAGCTCCACCGGTCCGTCGAAGGGGCCGGCTTCGAGGAAGTACGCGCCCGAAGCGTTCCAGCGTTGACGCGCAGCGATCTCGCAGGCCGGAATTTGCCGTACGTACATGTCGAAGAAGGGCACGGTCAGGTCGATAGAGTTCGAAGCGAATAGTGGGAAGTGAGATATCTCGGTGGTCCATACCCAGAATTGGGCTCCCCACCTGCGCCGATCGCCATCGACAGCAAACAGAGACGCATTCCACTTGGCCGGCAACGGTCCGCGAGAGGTGGAGGCCATGCAGTAGAGGTGATACATGCGGATGCGCGCGATGAACTCGCCGATGCCGTCGCGACTCGAGACGCTGACGAAGCTTCGCGACCAGAAGTCTTCCCACCAGGCCCGGTGCCGTGCCAGCAACTCCGCCAGCGGCACGTCAACCGTTTCAGCGAGGAGCCGGATCGCCTGCGAACGGACATCGGTCTCTCTTTGCCACGCCGCGGCGGATGATATGTAGACGGTCACTTTGCCCTTCGCGGCGGGCATAGAGAGAACACGGGATTTGCCGCCATCGGATTCGACGGAAACATCTCGTCCCACCGCCCTCACGGCGACCGCCGACGAGCAGAAGTGATCCGCCTCGCTGAACTGCTGGGCAACGGAAACTTCCCCCTCCGCCTGCTCGAATTCATAACGCGAGGTGTGCGCGCCGGTCTTGACTTCCGGCTCTCGCCACATCGAGAGAGCGACTCGGATCGGTTGCGGCTGGGGACGGCGGTCGTCGATTTCGGCGACGAGCACGTCGGTGTCCGCTGCCGCGAAGCAACGAACGGTCAGATTGCCGCCCTCGATGGTGTCTTCAGCGCGATAGAGCGACAGCCGCTGCTCGAACCCGCGCTCCCCACTGAATGCGGCGGCGCCGACGTCGATGCTCACCTGGGCGCACCCCCCGCAATGATCGGCCGGGCCGTCGCGGGGTCCCTCATGATTGCGATTCACCGCAAAAACGTCATTGCGATTGATCTGCATGCGGACTCGATCGGGTTCCGTCCAGATCATCGTGCCCATGCGGCCATTGCCGACGGGATGTCCTTCGACGGGCTCCGCCGCCGGGCTCAGGTAGATCAGATCGGCCGACGAGACCAGAGCGCCGGCATCGACATCAAGCAAGGAACCTGCTTCTCCCGGGCCGCAGCCGGGCTGCAGGAGCGTCGATCCGACCACCGCGCCGAGGCCGCCGAGGAAGGTGCGGCGTGGTATATATTGAGCGGATTGTTTGACGGTCATAGGTTTTCCCGGTTTCTCGATTGAACCTGCGAGTCAGTCTACGAAAAAGTGAGCGCGGTGTAAGCATGCAGATGCATCCGAAACGGGCGATGACGGCATTCGTGTCGTGGAGCACATTGGTGACGGTGCTCATTCTGGCTGGTTGCGGGGACTCCCCGGTCGCCGAGCCATCCCAACTGTCGAGCGCGCCGCTGCCCCGCACACTCACAGCCGAGAACGCCGAGCAAGACCTGTTCCAGGGGATGGCTCATCTGTTCACCATCCCCGACTACTTCGACTACGGGCTTTTTACGCCGCAAGAATGCACCGAACTGCCCGGCAAGCTCTTCCGGGCGCGGGCAAAGGGCGCCGAGTGCTCCTCCGCCTTCCTCATCAGCGGCAAGGACCACTGGTATGCCGGGAAATCGAACGATCTGCGCTTTGCAGAGGGCCGGCTGTACGCGGCCTGGCGCGTGCAGCGCCCCGAGCGGCTTGCCCCGGGCGGGAAGTATTCCTACGTCTTCCCCGAGGGGGGACCCTGGGAGATCTGGATGGAGGCTGACGAGTCGGGCGAGGCTGTCTGGAGGATCCAGCGATCGCCGGGCGGAGAAACGATGATCGAGACGGTTGCCGCCGGACCGCCGTCCGACGGCTGGGACGACATTCGGCTTACGCTCGAGCCGACCGTCCTCGAGATCGAGTGGAACCGGGATCGGACCGAGCGGTTCTCTCACGGACCCTATCCAAGCACCTTCCGCATGCATCTGGGTGCGGCGCAACCGGACTCCGAAGGCCCGGAAGTCGTTTCCTCATACCGTCATTTCTTCCTCAACCGCTTCCCCTTTCCTTATTCGGAAGAAGACACGGGGCCGGACGGTCCGGAAGACATTCGCCCCGAGGACGAAATGATACGCAACTTCGCCGGCGAGGCGACTCCGCAGTCTCCCCGTCACTCCGAGGGCGACATCATCGAGTTGAAGGACGGTTCATTGCTGCTCGTTTGGAGCGACTACTTCGACGGCGAGGGCTGGGACCGTTCGCCGGCCCGCCTGAGCGCCAAGGTATCGAAAGACGGGGGCCTCACCTGGGGAGAGCCCTGGACCGCCGTCGAGTACGACCCGGAAAGTCCCGCGGGGAACGTCATGTCCGTCAGCCTCGTCCGCGCGAACAACGGCGACATCCTGATGGCCTATCACGGCGAGATGCCTTCGATGAAGGAGGAAGGCACCCTCTTTCGGCGATCGAGCGACGAAGGACGAACGTGGAGCGAGGCGCGGCAGATCAGTCCCGACAACGGCAACCCTCACGCGGCGAACAACGACTGCTTCCGCCGGTTGAAGAGCGGCCGGATTCTGCTTTCGAGCCGCGAGTACATCGACGGCGTCCGGTGGCCGTATGCGCTCTATTCCGACGACGACGGAGAAACATGGATCGCGGGTCAAAATACGCCCGCCCCCGATCTGACGCTGAGGCAGGTGGAAGGGCAAAACGTCAACGAGCCGACGATCTCGGAGCTACCCGACGGACGGCTACTCATGAAGATGCGCTCGATCGCCGGCGGGCACTTCTTCTCCTACTCCGAAGACCAGGGCGAGACCTGGTCGAAGCCCTATCTGTCTCCGCTGCGGGGCATCGTGGCTCCCGGATACGTGGGAACCATTCCGTCGACGGGAGACACGCTGGCGATCTGGTCCCGCGGGTTGACGGGCCGCACGCCTCTGAACTCGGCCATCTCCCGCGATGGAGGCGAGACCTGGAGCCCGGTCAAGTATCTCGATCGCAGCGAGTATCACGGCTACGGCTACACCAGCGTCGATTTCGTCGGAGACCGCGTCGTGATCACTACGATGCGCTACCCGCAGTTCTCTTCCATCGAGCGGTTCGTCGTTCAGCCGGGCTATTCCGACTTGTTGTTCCTGTCGTTGCCCGTCGAGTGGTTCTATCGTTTTCCTGATGAATAGCGTGCATGTCTCACCACCCGACGGTCGAAGCACACGATACGAGCACCAGGACTTCGTTGCACTTGCTTGCCGTGCTCAACGTACTGTTCAAGTACGCCTGCGCGCGCCAAGCTGCTCGCGCCTCGTAACCTCTTCGTAACCTCGCCTTCCTCGAAGCCGCCTTCATGAATTCAGCGCATGACAGGATAGCTGGCGGATTTTTACAAAAGTTTTGCACTCGCGGCAACAGCGCGACCGGCACCTGCTGGTAGCTTGAGAGTGTTCCAAGCCATTTGCATCGCTCCTGCCCACCCACTCCGCCCAGCCGCAGGCAGTCGGCAACTCTCCCATGTCACTGATGAACGGTAACGATCCGCAGCCCGCCGCCTGCCAAGCGCGGGAACTGCTGCGGAACTACACGCCCGTTCCTCTGTCCGTCGCGAACACCCTGCCCTCGGCGAACAGGTATGACACGAAATTCCTGCTGTCTCACAGCCAGCTCATCGCCGCCCTGCGATTCCTGGACAGGTACTACTCGGCGCTCGACATTGACGGCATTCGCGTGCATCGCTACCGCACCCTGTACTTCGACACTCCCGGTTTCGATCTCTACTTGCGGCACCACTCGGGGGCCCGAAATCGATTCAAGGTCCGCAGCCGCCATTACGTCGACTCAGACCGTTCCTTCCTGGAGGTCAAGCGGAAGGCCGGCAAGAATCGAACCGTCAAAGCCAGGAAGGAGACGGCCTCCACTGTGACCGAGTTGACCATAGAGGCGATGGGTTTCGTCGAATCGCAGGCCTTGACCGGCGCCAGGGACCTCGAGCCGAAGCTCTGGAACGAATTCGACCGCATCACGCTGTTGGGAAACAGCAGCGCCGAGCGAGTGACGCTGGATCTGCGCATCGGCTTTTCCAGAGGGGCCGAACGCCAGAGCATGCCGGGCCTTGCAGTGGCCGAACTCAAGCAGGCCAGCATTGACCGCACCTCGCCCTTCTTCCGGCACATGCGGTCCATCGGGTCGAGGCCCGCGCGGTTCAGCAAGTACTGCGTCGCAGCTCAGTTGCTGTATCCGCAACTCAAGCGCAATCGCTTCAGAAAAAGCCTCCGGGCAGTCGAAAAGCTGGCAGAAGGAGCCGTTCATGCAGCCTGAGCTCATCGTTCACCTGGCCGGGGCCGGTTTCAATTTCCTCGTGGTGCTGATCATTGTCCGGCTGATCTACTACCCGTCCGGCCAAGACAAGCAGTACGTGCTGACGTTCCTGACGTTCAGCACGGTGACCTATTTCGTGCTGGGCCTGCTGACCAGCGTCGATCTGAGCATCGGGGTGGGCTTCGGGCTGTTCGCCCTCTTCTCGGTGCTGCGCTATCGGACCGATACGATCTCGGCCCGCGAAATGACGTACCTCTTCGTGGTGATCGCCCTGGCGGTGATGAATTCCGTGCTGGTCACGCAAAGCGAGCACATCCGGATACTGGCCTCGAACGGCGCGGTCGTGGCTGTGATGTTCGTTCTGGAGCGCGAATGGGGCTTTCACTTCGAGGCCCGCAAGCGGGTCATCTATGACCGCGTCGAGCTGACCCGGCCCCAGCGCAGAGACGAGTTGCTGGCGGACCTGCGCGAGCGCACCGGCCTCGCCGTGCGGCACGTCTCGGTAGGCCGGATCGACCTGGTGAGCGACACGGCAGATCTAACGCTGTACTACGACCAGCGGGAAGAGGAGAGCGTGGAACACGGGACCAAGAGGGGGAACCAGGGATGAACTCGCGTTGCGCATGGCCGGCGGCCACGATTCTGATCGCGCTGTGCGGAGCGCACATGGCTGAGGGGCAGCCGAGACCGGCGCGGTTCATCCCAGCCATTGCAGCGCTCGATTCGGATGGCGACGATGTGCTGTCGAACGAAGAGATTGATAACGCCCCCGCCGCGCTGATCACCCTCGACGCGAACGGCAGCAAGACGCTAACGATCGACGAACTCATGCCCCTGCCGGGCGGGCGGGCCGGAGGAAGGCGCCCGCCGTTCCCCGGGGGCCCCGGGGGCGGGGGGCCGCGCGGCGGCCAACAGCCCGGGCGTGGAGGGATGTCCAGGATAATCCAGCGTATTCCCGTGCTGGCGGCCCTGGACGCGGACGGGGACGGCGAGGTTTCAGCGGCCGAGATCCGGGACTCGGCGCGCTCCCTCCGGGCGCTCGACACGGACCAGAGCGGGTCTCTGGAGGCGAGCGAACTGCTGCCGCGATTCCGCGGGCGCGGCGGGTTCGGCAGAGGGAGGCGCCCCGATCCGAGGCCGTCGCCGATCATGACCGCGATCGACACGGACGGCAACGGCGAAATCGGTTCGGAGGAGTTGGCTGAAGCGCCGGAGGCGCTTTGGTCCCTCGACTCGGACCAGGACGGCAGCCTGACCCGGGGCGAGACGATGCCGCCGGAACCTCCGCCGGCAGGCCGTGGAGAGGGTCAACCCGTGCGGCTGGACAGATGGCCTCGAGCACACCCGATCGTCACGGCCCTGGACGCGGACAACAGCGGCGACCTCAATTCACTGGAGATCGACGCGGCCCAGACCCTGTTGGCAAAGCTCGACGCGGACGGCAGCGGAGCCCTGACTCGAGACGAATTGGCGGGTCGTTTCGGCCCCCGAGGAGGGAGGCCTGGCGGCCCGGGCGGCCGCGGCGGTCCCGGGGGCTTCCGGGGCGAGGCCTCGGCTGTCCGGAAGCTGCCGGAAGACCTCGAACCGCACGAAGGCGGCGCTTGGATCCCCGATCGGGAAACGTTCGAGAAATTCTCGTACCAAGGCTCACAGACGCTTGTCGATACCGCCTTGATCGGGCTCGAGTTCGTGAAGTTCGTCGTCACGGACGCCGATGGCGATACGCCGCTCCTGTATTTCATGAACACCGAGAATCACCGGGCCCACCCGATGTTCATGCGCGAGATGGGCATTGGTTTCGGGATGGGCGGGCAGAACCCGGGCACGATGCGCGGAGTCATCGTATACCGGCCGTTGCTGACCTCTCCGTCGGGAGCGCGAGGCCTGTACACGTACGAGTTCGAGCCTCGCGACTCGTTCCCGTTCGAGATGGTCCAGGTCGCCCACAACCTGCTGGCCAAGCACTCGCCGCTGCTCGACGGCCATCTCGCATACCTCCCGCTGCCTGCCGCCGTGCCGCGATACCGGGAAGAACAGGCGCAGTACGAAGCCGCCAAGCTGCCGGTCTTCCTTCCGGACGAGGTTTACGAGAACCTTGCCTACCTGCCTCTCAACGTGAGCGAGGGATACGGGCTTCTGCGCCTGATGCCGCTCGAGGAGCGACCGCGTGAAAGGGACGTGGTGCTCTACGAAAGCCTTCCCAACGAGATGCCACGGGTCGCCGGGATCATCACCGGAGTCCGGCAAACCCCGCTGTCGCACGTGAACCTCCGGGCCGTCCAGGACGGGGTGCCGAACGCCTTCATTCGCGACGCCGCCAGCGACGAGCGGATCCGCAGCCTGATCGGAAAGTACGTCTACTACCGGGTCGCCGAAGACGGTTACGAGATCCGCGAAGCGACAGCCGCCGAGGTGGACCGGCACTTCGAGAGCATGCGCCCCAGCGAATCCTCGACGCCGGTTCGCGACCTCGACGCCAAGCGCATCCGGCCGCTGGCCGAGTTGGGATTCGAGGACCACTCCAACGTCGGCGTCAAGGCGGCGAACGTCGCAGCGCTCGGCAAGCTGGGGTTCGAGGCGGGGGTCGTCCCCGAAGGCTACGCAATACCGTTCCATTTCTACGACGCCTTCATGCGCCACAACGGCCTCTACGACGAAGTCGGCAAGATGATCGAAGGACCCGGCTTCCTGACCGATACCCAACAGCGTGTTGAGGCCCTGAAGCGATTCCGCAGGAAGGTGAAGGACGGGGACACGCCGGAATGGATGCTGGACGAGCTCAAGTCGTTACACGGTCGGTTCGCCCCCACACAGCCGATCCGCCTGCGATCCAGCACCAACAACGAAGACCTGCCGGGATTCAGCGGCGCCGGGTTGTACGACTCCTTCACTCACCACCCGGACGAGGGCCATCTTGAAAAGTCCGTGAAGCAGGTCTACGCAAGCCTGTGGAACTTCCGCGCATTCGAGGAGCGCGAGTTTTTCCGGGTCGACCACCTCGCGGCTGCGATGGGAGTCCTGGTCCATCCGAATTATTCGGGGGAACTCGCGAACGGCGTGGCGGTGAGCGAGGATATCGCGTACCAATCCGGCGGCTACGGCCGTCCGAGGATGTACTACGTCAACGCGCAAGTTGGAGAGGACCTCGTGACCAACCCGGAGCAGGAGTCGACCCCCGAGGAGATCCTGCTCAGCACGCGCGGGCAGCGGTTCGACCGCGTGATCCGGCGATCGAACCGAACGGAGAACGACAGCCCGCTGCTCAGCGAGGGGCACCTCGACGAACTGCGCGAATCCCTGCGCCTGATCCACAACCAGTTCAAGGCGGCGTATGGCGTCGGAGTCAGCGACCCGTTCGCCATGGAGATCGAGTTCAAGATCACATCCGAAGGCCGGCTGGCCATCAAGCAGGCCCGGCCCTGGGTTTTCCACTAGCGACCCTGGCGGCGCTCGGCGTGTTTCCGACGCCAGCGCCAAGAAGGCGAGGAGAACGTCGATGTGGAACCACGTGATGGGGGATCGCAGCACCAGGGTGACACCTCGAAGCTCGCCGACAACCTGGGCGGCGTGGATGCGATTATTTCACTGCATGGAAAATTGCCCACATACCCTTCTGCCACGGACAATCAACCGTACTGAAACCACAATTTTTCAAGTAACCCAGTTGAGCCTCGATGGTTTCGTGGCAGTCGTCCCCACTTACACGGGGCTTGTCGAATTGGTGGACGTTGCGAGATTCCCATTGGAGCAAGGCCTCGTGCATGACCGCAGGCACCGAACCGGACTGCATCGCATTGTGCATATGCGCGACCCACGATTTACATTGGTCCAGATAGTCAGCGTCATCCGCCGCGCGAACTTCGTCGCCATTTATGAATATTCCATCCTGGAGTAGAGCATCATGGCAGCGCTGGTAGAAAGCCGGCTTCTCGTGGAAATCCAGATGATGGACGGCAGACATGCTCACGATCGCACTCGGCGCTTCCGGCAGGCGACCGATCCAGTCTTCTTGAAGCCGAGCCAGGAAGAAGTTCGTTCGCTTCTCAAAGGGAGAAAGACGCTGTTGCGCGAGATTCAGGAATGCTTCGGATTGATCGAAGACGATAGCCCGCGCCTGCGTAAAACGTGTCAAGAATCGCTCGATGAACCGGCCAGAACCTCCCCCAGCATCAAGCACCAAGAAATCTTGCTGTCGTGGAAATGAGATCAGTTTCAGAATTTCCTTGTGAATCTCGGTGTAGTAAGGATGGATATGTTCAGCCGCTACATCATACCCGGCAGCGAAATCCAGAATGTCCCAACGGTACGGCTTCATGAGGCGCGATTCAGTTCAGGGCAAGGCTGGCTCCAAGTCCTCCTGATAAATCATGCCAGCTAGAACAGGGATTCGGTGCAACTATTTCGTCCAACGCACCGGAATGGAGTGTTTTGTCTCTCGATCTCGCAGGAGCAGGCACCCGTTGAACGAGCCGCAAAACCGCTCCAGACTGTGTGAAAACTCACGGGCGGCTTTTGAACCCGGAGGAAGTACGCCGGGGCATGGCATACATCGTTGGGGAGGTCCGTCCGCAGCGGCTGAGACCTAGCTTCGGTGGAGACCTCTTGTCTCCTCCAGCAGCGTGAGGGCCGCAGCGTTGGTCGCCAGTTTCTTCCAGGGCCGACCTCAGAGTTGTCTCGCAACTCGTAAGTTATGACGAACTCCGTGCCCCTGTTGAATTGACAGGACTTATCCAATACCGTACGTCTATCCTAAAGTCGCCACGGCATACAACGAATTGTGACGCTTGCGTCCACGACAACCAAGTTGATCGTCGGCCACCGTGGCGAGGTCTCAGACTACCAGCGAACCGGATATGACCGAGAGCACATCGCCCCAGCCGTCGCCATGAAGTGGTCGAAAGAGGCCATGAGCGAATGCTTCTTCATGACGACCATGACTCCGCAAGTAGGTACGAAGTTCAACCGGCGGGTCGGAACAGCTACGCCGGACCCAAGGGAAGCGCATCACACATCCTCACGGGTGGAACGACGGCATCTGTCCAGTGACTCGGAGCGCTTCAAGGTGGAGAACCTTGAGACCGGGCAAACGCTCTGTGGCGCGGTCGACGAGTTTCTGATCGGCGGTGATCAGTGCCGAAGCCGTCAACTCGGCGCAAGCCAGGTAGAGGCAGTCGTAGACGGGATGGTCGATCAGCACGGCGATCTACGCGGCGCGCTCGATGAGGACGCCGACGGGATGAATGGCGACGATCCCGGGGAGACCCGCGAGCTCGTCAAAGTACGGCCGCGGGTCCGGGATTTCGCCTCTCCGGACCTTTTTCCAGATGATGTTCGCGAACTCGGCCAGCAGGATATCCGGGGCATGCAGATCGAGTTGACCGTCCAGTAACTGCCGCGCCTGCTCGCTCAGCGGCTCGGTCACGAACCACTTGAGGACGACGCTGGCGTCGACGGTCAGCTTCACCGATCCCGATCTTCGCGCAACAGCGTGATGCTGTCGGTTTGTGGCGTATCAGCAGTCATGGCCGAGATCTCCCGCGTCCGCTCGCGAAAATCGTCGAGGCGTTTCTGGCGGACCACGCGTTGCGCCAACACATGGCGGACCTCTCCCTCCAGTGATCGCTGGTTCGCCTTGGCCTCAGCTTTGAGCCCCTCGATCACCCAATCGTCAAGATTGCGGACGGTAAGATTACCCACGCCCTCTCTCCTTCCACGGACACGTATATACAAAATGCTAGCATAATGAATTCATCCGGGTTGTGGGCGATCACGGTTGAATCTCGCAGACCGCTGCGAGGGCGTCAGAGACTTTCGCCCTCATCACCTTCGTAACCCCTTCGCCGTCGAGCTACTACTCGCCGGCGTTTCGATGCAAAACGAGAGGGCGTTGCCAAGCCGCAGCAGCAACGGCACAACGGAGCAATATCATGCTCCATGGAACACGGCTCGCCGCGATCGGCTCGTCGGTATCGTGCGGAAAGTGTACGCACGTGATCCGACACTGCTATCGTTGGACGGCCGTATTCACGACAATATCAACACCGGGGGCGTTGCCGCGACTCGGGTTCAACAGCCCGGCGCCCATCCCGGCGACACCAAGCTCATCGGTTAACCAAGATGTGCAAAGCACAAGACATATCCCGTTCTGCTGGAACGATTGCCGGTTTTCTCGTGTGCGCGCTTTTCGCCGCGTGCGCGCCGACGAGGGACTCCCCCGAGCCGGTGACGTACGACATCGGAGACCGGAACCAGGTCTTCATCGACGGCCGCTACCTGGATTCGGCCAGCGATGTTCGAATCAGAGTCAACCAGCCGGTGAAGACCTACGAGCAATGCCTGGCCGGCGACCTCCGCGGTTACGAAACGGTGCTGGAGCCCGACGGAACCTTTCGGGGATTTCACGCTCTGACGAAAGACGGAGTCCGTTGGCGACGAGTGAAGCCGGGTGACGTTCCCGAGCCGGATGACATCCTTGGCTTGTACAACGGGCAAAGGGTTCCGTTCATCGATCCCCTGGCGGAACCGGAAGAGCGCTACAAGCTCTTCTCCGCATCCGAAGGCGAGGAATTCAATGAAACCGTCCTTCGCGCCTCGGCGGACGGAGCCGAGTGGCGTGAAGTCCATCGGGGGCTGTTCCCCGAGGAAGCCGCGTACCCGCGCGGCATGGACAGCCAGAACGTCGCCTTCTACGACACCCGGATCAACCGCTACGTTGCCTACGTGCGGGTCAACCTGGCGATGCCGGCTCCGCCGCACCACCAGCCGTACTTCGATCAACTCAGTCTGCGCAACTATGGCCGCAAGGGTTACTACTTCCTACGCGCCATCGGGAGGTCGGTCACGGACGATCTCTCGAAGTTCCCGATGCCCGAAGTGGTCCTCCAGCCCGACGAGCGAGACCCCCGGTTCGACGGGGCCGGCGTCATGGACTTCTACACCCCGCAGGTCATTCCGTATGCGCACGCCCAAGACGCCTACTACCTGTTCACGGCCCGTTACCTGCACTACGAGGAGTGGTTCCTGCGAGACGACCTGTCGGGCTACCCGCTTTCCGGAGCCGAGACGCTGAACACGGGGTCACTCGACATCGGGTTCGCAGCCAGCCGGGACGGCGTGCACTGGGAGCGCTACCAGCGCCGGCCATGGATCCCGCTGGGGCCTGAGGGATCCTTTGATTCGAAAGCGATGTATTCGTGCCGCGGCCTGACCCTGCGCGGGGACGAGATCTGGCTTTATTACATCGGCTACGACAGATTGCACGGCGACATCGGCGAACGGGAACGATCCACCCCGGTCATGAGCCGCGTCGTGATCCGAAAGGATGGCTTCACCTCGGTCGAGGCGGAATACGAGGGCGGCGAGTTCACCACGCCTCCACTGCGGTTCAAGGGAGACCGGTTGTCGCTCAACCTGGACACCTCGGCTCTGGGGTTATTGCGCGTCGAGATCCAAGATGAGGCCGGACAGCCGATTCCGGGGTTTTCCCTGGAGGACTGCGACCGAATTCACACCACCAACTCCACGAGCAAAACTGTACGATGGCGGGGGAAGGCGGATGTCGGACCGCTCGCCGGGAGAGCCGTTCGTCTTCGCTTCGAGTTCCGCTATGGCGTCAAGCTCCATGCTTTTCGATTCTCGGACGGCTAGCCGGCTTGGCGACCATGCCGCCACGTCCAACGATCGCTATTTTGTCTTGGACCGCTCAATTCGTTCGAGCTGATCAAGAGCCAGCTCCTTCACTGTTCCGTCGCCCGTTTCGGCGGCGCGGCGCAATGGCTCGATTGCTTTTTTCTGCTGTCCCATCATGAGGTAAGTCCCGCCCAGACGGTACCACTGGCTGGGCGTCGGTCGAGGGTTCGTCTCGACGGCGGTTTTGAACTGACGAAGCGCTTCTTCGAGATCACCCTTCTTGACGGCCAGATGCCCGAGCGCTTCCTGTGCTTCGGCTTCCATCTCCGCCTTGCGCGATTCCCACTGTTCGAGGGGAATCTCGGCGGGGATCGTCAATGTGCGGAGCTGGCTGAGAACGGCGGCGGCGTAACCCTCGGCCTGCGCCAACAGTTCTTCGCGATCGGGGCGTCCGTCCGCGCCATTGGGGATCACGGCGGCGAGCGTGATGAGCGTATTGAGGTTGTCCGGCAGGAACTCGAGCGCCTTCGCACCGGCCGTCAACACGCCGTCGTAGTCCGACAGGCCGCGGTAGGCCGTCATCTGATACTGATAGGCCAAGCCCAGAAACTCAGAATCGGGGTAAGCCTCGACGAACCGTTCGACATTGCGGATCGTTTCCCGGGGATCGCCGCCGGTGTAGATCTCCAGGTAGAGGTCCAACTCCTCCTGCGTCCTGGCCTGAGGCGCCCGCCGTGCGTTGAGCAGCGGCCCGAACTGTGCGTGAGCCACAGAAGCGGCGAGGGTTACACCGAGAACAGCCGCCGCGAGCACCCATGCCCAGACGTGCAGAGACCTGAGCGTACCGTGACCCCAAGCGGTCCGCGCCTTGCGGCATGCACCCGAAGAAACGCTGGAACCGGATCGTCCGCGGTCATGTCGAGTGTTCGAGATCAAGACTCGGCACCGACCCCATTCTACAGCCGGACAGCACGCCGGGCACTGCTCATACGAATCATACGAAGAAGCGAACGGGGAACATTCGCCGCACCACCGTGCTCAACAGCCCGTGGCAATAGTCACGCAGGCGGCGTTACACGCCCCTGGACCGATTGCGTACTGCCCAGCCTGAATTTCCCACTACACGACGGTCGAAGCACGCGATACGACCGCCATGACATCGTTGCGCTTGCTTGCCGAACAGCGCGACCACGCTTTTCTTCGCAACGACCGCCTAAGGCTGTCGGCTTTGTCGTTCGCATTTCCTTAACGCGGCAGCGCCAACGCCAATCACATGGTCATCACGGGCGCCAACGACGACTCTTTGGATTGGACCGACGGATGGGACGGCCTAGCCTGCATTTCTCACCACCCGACGGTCGAAGCACACGATACGACCGCCAGG
>JAPPLB010000187.1 GCA_028819575.1 Bryobacterales bacterium
TCCGCGAAGGCTCCCGCACCATCGGCGCCGGTACCGTCTCCGATATCGTCGAGTAATCGGAGCAACTGCAAGAGGGGAGGCTCACGAATCATGGCCAGGGAACAGATCACACTCGAGTGCACGGAGACCAAGGATCGAAACTACACAACGACCAAGAACAAGAAGACGACTCCGGGACGGCTGGAGTTGAAGAAATACTCGCCGCGTTTGAGACGTCACACGGTTCACCGCGAAGTGAAGTAGCCGTTTGCGCGTTCACCACGAGGAGGAAGTGGCGGATCAGTCCCACGAATGCGACAATGAAATGTGATTGTCTTTTCTAGGGGCGTCGGTTAACGGTAAACCAGCGGTCTCCAAAACCGCCAATGGGGGTTCGATTCCCTCCGCCCCTGCCAGCCCAGTAGTGTGCTGTGCAGCAGTCGGCGGGGAGAACCCGGGGTCGGAGTGAGAAGGGCGTAAGGCGATGGCATCGATAGCAAAATCAACATCGCGTGGAACAAAAGCCGCCGCAAGGTCCGGCCCCTCGGGGTGGCTGCAGAAGATCCAGGGTTGGCCCGCGGATCTGAGAAATTACATCGAAGGGCTCAAGCGCGAGATGCGGCTTGTGACTTGGCCGAACCGCCGGCAGGTCCAGGCAACCACGGTCGTCGTGCTGGTGACCGTATTCTTCTTCGGCCTTTTCTTTTTCGTGGTTGATTATATGCTGACCCTGGGACAGACGAATCTCTACGAACGCTTCACGCAGTGATAGACAGGGTCCGCTTATGAGCGCAAACGAGCACATCGAGCCCACACCGCTGGAGGACGCCGACAGCGAACCGTCGACGAAGAAGACTACTGTCTCTGGTCAGTCTCCGGAGGAGCCGGAATCACAAAACGGCACGGCTGACACGCCGTCAACCGGCGTTCCCGGAATGGATTGGTACATCATCCATACCTATTCGGGATTCGAGAACAAGGTGAAAGAGAGTCTCTTTACGAGGGGCGAGGCGTTCGGCCTCAACGACCGGATCGGTGAGATTCTCATCCCCACCGAAGATGTCGTCGAGATGCGCAACGGAAAGAAGGTGACGTCGAAACGGCTGCTCTATCCGGGTTACGTTCTTGTCCAGTTGAAGATGGATGACGAGATGTGGCATGTGGTTAAGAACACGCCGAGGGTCACCAGTTTTGTTGGCAGTGGTCAGACGCCGACCCCGCTCTCGGCCGACGAGGTGAACCAGATCCTCCACCGTCAGACGACCTCCGCCGAGAAACCGCGGCCTAAGATGACCTTCGACCGCAACGACCGCGTCAAGATCATCGACGGTCCGTTCTCGAACTTCACGGGCACGATTGAGGAAGTCAATGAGGACCGCAGCACGTTGAAGGTGATGGTGACCATCTTCGGACGCGGCACTCCGGTCGAGTTGGAATACTTTCAGGTCGAGAAAGAAAAAGTCTAGTCAGGCAGGGTCTGATGGCAAAGAGCATCACGTCGCAAATCAAGTTGCAGATCATGGCGGGCAAGGCAACGCCCGCGCCTCCCGTGGGTCCGGCACTCGGTCAGGCCGGCGTGAACATCATGGATTTCTGTAAGGCCTTCAACTCCAAGACGGCAACCAAAGAACTGGAAGGCCTGGTGGTGCCGGTCGTCATTGCGGTCTATCAGGACCGTTCCTACTCGTTTGTCACCAAGACCCCGCCGGCGGCGGTTCTGCTCAAGCGCGCAGCGAACCTCGCCAAGGGATCCGGCGAGCCGAACCGCAACAAGGTCGGCGCCGTAACGAAGCAGCAGGTGGAAGAGATCGCCAAGCAGAAGATGCCCGACTTGAATGTGCATGATCTGGAGGCGGCAACCCGCATCATCGAAGGGACGGCCCGCAGTATGGGTGTGAGGGTAGAGAAGACCGCACTTTGAACACGGCTCGAGCGATGCCGGCAGGACGGACGGACAGCCGGGTTGCAGCCGCAGGTCGAGGCAAGACGATGGCAGCAAAGCGAGGCAGGAAATACAACTCGGTCAGCGAGAAAATCGAGGATCGCAGCTACACGCTCTCCGAGGCGATTCCCTTCCTGAGGGAAAACAAGGTGTCGCGCTTCGATGAGACGGTCGAGGTGCATATGAACCTCGGCGTCGACCCCAAACACGCCGACCAGATGGTTCGAGGCACAGTGGTGCTGCCTCACGGACTGGGCAAGACCAAGCGGGTGCTCGTCATCGCCGGCGGCGAGAAAGTCAAGGAAGCTGAAGACGCCGGAGCCGACTTCGTGGGCGGAGAGGACATGGTCAAGAAGATCCAGGGCGAAAACTGGCTCGACTTTGATGCCGTCGTGGCTACGCCCGACATGATGAAGTTCGTCGGACGGCTGGGCAAGCTGCTCGGTCCTCGCGGACTGATGCCGAATCCTAAGACCGGCACCGTCACGATGGATGTCGCGCGGGCAGTGCAGGAAATCAAGGCGGGCAAGGTCGAGTTCCGCGTGGATAAGGGTGGCGTCATCCACGCTCCCGTCGGCAAGCTGAGCTTCGACGACGCCAAGTTGAGCGAGAACGCCGCCACGTTGATCGAGGCCGTCGTCAAGGCCAAGCCTTCCGCCGCAAAGGGAAAATACGTGAACGGCGTAACGCTTTGCTCGACGATGAGCCCGTCTTTAGACCTGAACGTCGTCGAACTGACGAGCTGAGAGGTCAGCCTTCATGAAAGAAAAGAGAAGGAAAGAAGACGATGTCAAGCAGCTCCGGGCGGATCTCGCCGAGTCGCCGACGGTATTTGTCTGCACATTCGAAGGCCTCAAAGTGCAGGAGGACTTCGAGTTGCGCAAGCGGGTGCGGGCGCAGGGGGCATCGTATCGAGTGATACAGAACCGTCTCGCGCATCTCGCTTCACAGGGCACCCCCTACGAGAAGGCTCTGACCGGACTGCGTGGCATGACTTCTATCGCTTATGGCGGTGATGATCCGCTGGCTTTGATCAAGGCGCTGGTCGCTTATGGCAAAGATCATCCGGTTTTCGAGTTCAAGTCCGGCGTGGTCGAGGGTAGGGTGCTTGACCTCGACGGGCTGAATGCATTGTCGAAATTACCCTCGAAGCAGGACCTCCAGGCGAAGATTCTGTTCTTGATACAGTCGCCGGCACAGCAGCTCGTGAGTGTGCTGAAGGGGCCGGGCCGGGATCTCGCCCTGCTCATCAAACAGGCTGTTGAAGAAAAGAAGTTCGCGGCCGAATGACCGATATCGGCGCCCAAAGGGGACACCAGCCGACAGGGCGCCAACACAGTTCACAAGGAGTTGGAAACACATGGCAGACGTAAACGCAATCGCCGAGCAGATACAAGGACTTACACTCCTGGAGGCATCTGAGCTCGTCAAGTCTCTTGAAGAAAAATTGGGCGTCTCAGCCGCCGCCGCAATGGTAGCTGCTCCAGTTGGAGGCGCTGCTCCGGCAACGGAAGCAGTGGCTGAGGAGCAGACGGAGTTTTCCGTCATCTTGACCGGCGTCAGTGGCAACAAGATCCAAGTCATCAAAGCGGTTCGTGAAGTGACGAGTCTCGGATTGAAGGAATCCAAGGCGTTGGTCGACGGCGCTCCCAAACCGGTCAGGGAAGGGATCCCGAAGGACGAGGCCCAGGCGCTGCAGGCGAAGCTGTCCGAGGCCGGAGCAACAGTCGAAGTCAAGTAAGGCCCGGCAACGGACCTCGCTCGGCCGGACCGCCGCTCCCGTTTGAAGGCGGCGCAAGAATCAGCACTTGAAGCTTGCCATATTAGAATGCTATACTGTGGTTAGCGGATTCGGTGCGCCCCGTCAATCCCTTTCCTGGTTGCTAAAAACGGCAAGAAGACGTGTGCCCGGCGTGTGGAGACGCACGGGAAATACGCCCTGAAGGCGGGTGTCTTTCATCGAAGCGCGGCGGGAATAGCTCCCGCTGACGGACTTTAAGGTTTGAGCTTCCTCATATCCTACCCCGCTACTTTGGACCTTGTGTCAGGAGCCGGTCCCGGCGAGACCCGTCGGATTGCCGTTATGAGGAGGGTCCTCCATTCGGCCGCGAAGAGCCGCGCAATCCGGACGTGGCCCGTAGGTAGAAAGCTCCTCCACCTTGGACAGCCGATGAATCGGCCAAGCTGATACGACTCGGGAGATTTCGCAAGATGGCATCCAGTGTCAATGGTTCAACTGCCGTGCGGCATGATTTTTCAAAGATCAGAACCGCGGTTCCAATCCCGAACCTGATTGAAGTACAGAAAGACTCTTACGAGCGTTTCCTTCAGATGGACGAGTTGCCCGTTGAGCGCGACGATATCGGACTGCAAGCGGTGTTCAATTCGGTCTTTCCGATTTCGGACTTTCGCGGCCTGAGCCAACTGGAGTTCATCGACTATTCCATCGGTGATTGGGAGTGCAAATGCGGACACTTGCGGGGGCTGCATCATCTCCGCTCCAACTGCAACAAGTGCGGCGCTGCGATCCGGACTGACCCCTATGGCCCGCAGGAACTGTCATGCTCGCAGTGCGGAACCTACAACGACAACACGGTCACTTTCTGTTCCAAGTGCGGAGACCCGGTTGCGCTGAAACTCAAATACGACGTCGATGAGTGTCAGGAACGGGGCATGACCTTCGCAGCCCCCCTGAAGGTTACGATCCGTCTGACGATCTTTGAGAAGGACGCCGACACCGGCGAAAAGTTGATTCGGGACATCAAGGAACAAGAAGTCTTTTTTGGAGAGATTCCGCTGATGACGCGCAACGGTACGTTCATCATCAGCGGCACCGAGCGTGTCATTGTTTCTCAGTTGCATCGTTCGCCGGGGGTCTTCTTCGAGTCGGCGAACCGGCGCACCTACTTTCTCGGCAAGATCATTCCCTACCGCGGCAGTTGGGTTGAGTTCGAATACGACCACAAGAACCTCTTGTACGTCCGCATCGACCGCAAGCGGAAATTCCTCGGCACCATCTTCTTGCGCGCCCTGGGGCTCAAAACCGACGAGGAGATTCTGCGCCGTTTCTACCAAGCGGATTCGATCATCGTTGACGAGAAATCGCTCTATCGCGAAGTGTCGGAGAGTTTGATCGGGACTCGTCTCACGAAAGCCGTCGTGAACGACAAGGGCGAAACGGTGATCCCCAAGAGGCGCAAGGTCACCCCGCACGTCTTCAAGGAAATTCAGAAGGCAAAGATCACCCGCCTGCCGGCAACGGCTGAAGATCTCGAAGGCGCCTGCTTCGTGAACGACATCACAGATACTTCCACCGGGGACGTGCTCGCCGAGGCCAACACGGAGTTGACGGCCGAGCTGATCGAGAAATTGATCGAGGCGGGCGTCAGCGGCTTCGATGTGTTCTTCCCCGAGCGCGACGAAGTGGGTATCGTGATCTCCGAGACCCTTAAAAAGGACACCATCAGAACCCAACAGGACTCTCTGATCGAGATCTATCGCAAGCTCCGGCCGGGCGATCCGCCGACGCTCGAAACCGCAACCCAACTCTTCGAGGGGATGTTTTTCGACCCGCGCAAGTACGATTTCTCGCGGGTGGGCCGCATGAAGTTCAACATCAAGCTGCACGGTTCAATGGACGCCGCCCCTCTGGACCGACGTACGTTGGACGCCACCGACTTTTACGAAACGATCGGATATCTGCTGCGTTTGCGCCGTGGGCTGAGTGAAATTGACGACATTGACCACCTCGGAAACCGGCGTGTCCGCGCGGTGGGCGAACTTCTGGAAAACCAGTTCCGCATCGGCCTCGTTCGCATGGAACGGGCCATGAAGGAGAAGATGTCGGTCTACCAGGAGATGTCGACCGCGATGCCGCACGACCTCGTGAACGCCAAGCCGGTAATGGCGGCGATCCGGGAGTTCTTCGGATCGAGCCAGCTCTCGCAGTTCATGGACCAGACCAATCCGCTCTCGGAGATCACTCACAAGCGCCGCCTCTCTGCCCTTGGGCCGGGCGGCCTGTCCCGCGAGAGAGCCGGCTTTGAGGTACGTGACGTTCACCCCACGCACTATGGCCGGATCTGTCCCATTGAAACCCCGGAAGGTCCGAACATCGGCTTGATCAGCTCTCTGTCATGTTTCGCCCGTATTAACGAGTATGGCTTCATCGAGAGCCCCTATCGCCGCGTCGAGAACGGAGTGGTCGTCGACGAAGTGCGCATTCTGCACCCGGGGAGCACTCCCTTCGCAGCGGGCCAGGCGATTCCGCGTTCGGAACTGGAGAATGCTCTCGATCAATTGGATCCCGGGGAGCGGCCCCCTCAGTACGATCCTTTCTGCCACTACTTGTCCGCATGGGAGGAAGATCGCTATGTGATCGCGCAGGCCAATATCGAGGTCGACAACAAAGGGCGTATTGTTCCTGAATTGGCCAACTGCCGCGTAGCCGGCGACTTCCAATTGAAGCGGCGCGAAGAGATTCAATACGTCGACGTCAGTCCGAAACAACTCGTCTCTGTCGCCGCGAGCTTGATTCCCTTCCTCGAAAATGACGATGCCAACCGTGCCCTCATGGGTTCGAACATGCAGCGCCAGGCCGTCCCGCTTCTGCGTGCGGACGCGCCTCTCGTTGGGACAGGGATGGAAAGAGTCGCCGCGCACGATTCCGGCGCTGTCGTGCTCTGCCGTCGCGACGGCATCGTCGACTCGGTCGATTCCGAGCGCATCATTGTGCGCGTGGAGGGTGTCTCCCAAGAGGGTCAAATGTCGCGCGAAGTAGGCGCCGACATCTATCAGCTCGTGAAGTTCAAGCGATCCAACCAGAACACCTGTGTCAATCAGAAACCGATCGTGGCCACGGGAGATCAGGTTGTGACCGGGCAGGTGCTCGCCGATGGTCCCTGCACCGCCGACGGCGAGTTGGCTCTGGGGCGTAACGTGCTCGTGTCGTTCATGCCCTGGCGCGGCTATAACTTCGAGGACGCCATCCTGGTCAGCGAACGCTTGGTCAGAGAGGACTACTACACGTCGATTCACATCGAGGAGTTCGAGGTCGAGGCTCGGGATACGAAGTTGGGACCGGAAGAAATTACCTACGACATCCCGAACATCGCGGAAGGCTTCCTGCGCAATCTCGACGAGAGCGGCATTATCCGCATCGGAGCCGCCGTGCGGCCAGGCGACATTCTTGTCGGCAAGGTGACTCCGAAAGGAGAGACACAGCTTACGCCGGAAGAAAAGTTGTTGCGCGCCATATTCGGAGAGAAAGCGGGCGATGTGAAAGACGCCTCACTCTACTGCCCGCCGGGCATCAGCGGTATCGTCGTCGACGCCAAGGTCTTCTCGCGCAAGGGGCAGGAGAAGGATGAGCGGGCGAAGTCGATCGAAGCCGCCACGATTGCGCGCCTGCAACGCAACCTGGAAGACGAGAAGCGAATTCTGTTTGATGAACGCGCCAAACGACTGGGTAAGTTTCTCGACGGCAAGCAGGTGCTGGCGGATCTGCACGACGAGCGCACGAACAAGAAGCTGCTCGCCGAAGGCAACATCCTCGAACGGAAACTCTACAGCAACCTCCGGGCGCGCGACTTGAAACGGACGCGCCTCAAAGACAAGTCGCCCGACATGAACAGACGTGTCGACGACATCGAGGACATGACGGTTCGCCAGATCCAGGTCTTGGAGAAATTGACCGACGAGCGCGTTGCCAAGCTGAAGAAAGGCGATGAGCTTTCGCCCGGTGTCATCAAGATGGTGAAGATCTACATCGCCATGAAGCGCAAGCTTTCGGTCGGCGACAAGATGGCCGGACGTCACGGCAACAAGGGTGTGATCGCCCGCATTCTTCCCGAGGAAGATATGCCTTTCCTGCCGGATGGAACACCGGTCGAGATCGTACTGAATCCGTTGGGTGTCCCGTCGCGCATGAACGTGGGTCAGATCCTGGAAACGCATCTTGGTTGGGCCGCCAGCGCCCTCAATTTGCAGTTTGCATGCCCGGTGTTTGAAGGTCCCGGCGAAATGCTGATCAAGAGGAATCTGCGAGATGCTGGACTGCCCGAGTCGGGCAAGACGGTTCTCCACGACGGACTGACGGGAGAGCCTTTCGAGAATGAGGTGACCGTCGGTTATATCTACATGTTGAAGTTGTCCCATCTGGTCGATGACAAGATCCATGCCCGCTCGATCGGGCCGTACTCGCTCATTACGCAGCAACCTTTGGGCGGCAAGGCGCAGTTCGGTGGCCAGCGCTTCGGCGAAATGGAAGTGTGGGCGCTCGAAGCCTATGGTGCCTCCCATATCCTTCAGGAGTTGCTGACGGCCAAATCGGACGATGTCTATGGACGCGCCAAAATCTATGAGGCCATCGTCAAGGGCGAGGCGGCGATGGAACCGGGGGTTCCCGAGTCGTTCAACGTATTGATTCGCGAGTTGCAATCCCTGTGTCTCGATGTGGAACTGATCAAGAGACAGCAGGATGTGATTGAAACCGCCCTCGCGGCGGACTAGGTTGTAACACAGACCGTCTTCACTTCGTCGAAGGCGTGCTGTTCGAGTATTGCAAGGGAGGCCGCTTTGTTCCGATCCAGTCCTTACGATCGTGTCAGCCTGATTTCCGATTTCGACAGCATTCGGATCGCTCTGGCTTCTCCCGAGAAGATCCGAAGCTGGTCGCACGGGGAGGTCACGAAACCCGAAACGATCAACTATCGGACCTTCAAGCCGGAGCGTGACGGGCTCTTCTGTGCCAAGATTTTCGGCCCGGTTACGGACTGGGAGTGCCTCTGCGGCAAGTACAAGCGCATGAAGCACCGTGGCGTCATCTGTGACAAGTGCGGAGTCGAGGTCACGTTGAGCCGCGTTCGTCGGGAGCGTCTGGGCCACATCGAACTTGCGTCTCCGTGCTCCCATGTGTGGTTCTTCAAGGGTCTTCCCTCTCGCATCGGTCAGCTTCTCGACATCACCCTGCGCGATTTGGAACGCGTCCTCTACTTTGAAGCTTTTGTCGTTGTGCAGGCGGATGAAGAATCTGAACTGGCCGAGGGAGATGTCCTGACGGACGAGAAGAAGCGGCACCTCGATCAGGACAAGGCGAAAGCCGGAACGTTCATCGCAATGATGGGCGCTGCGGGCATCAAGGAACTGCTCAAGAAGATCGACTTGGATCCTCTGGCTGATGAGCTCCGCGACAAGATGAAGACCGAGAGCTCGGTACAGAAGAAACTCAAATTCGCCCGCCGCCTCAAAGTCGTCGAGTCGTTCCGCAAATCCGGCAACAAGCCAGAGTGGATGATTCTCGACGTGATACCAGTGATTCCGCCGGAATTGCGTCCCCTGGTCCCGCTGGACGGCGGCCGCTTTGCCACGTCGGACTTGAACGACCTCTACCGGCGTGTCATCAACCGCAACAACCGCCTCAAGAAGCTCATGGAGTTGAGCGCGCCGGATGTGATCGTTCGCAACGAAAAGCGGATGTTGCAAGAGGCCGTCGATGCTTTGTTCGACAACGGCCGGCGCGGAAATGTGCTGCGTGGCGCGAACAACCGCCCGCTCAAGTCACTCTCCGACACGCTCAAGGGGAAGCAGGGGCGCTTCCGCCAAAACCTGCTCGGTAAACGCGTCGACTACTCGGGGCGATCGGTGATTGTCGTCGGACCCGAGTTGAAGCTCCACCAGTGCGGTCTCCCCAAGCAGATGGCGCTCGAACTTTTTAAGCCTTTCATCTATCAGCGCCTCGAGCAGCGTGGCCATTGCACCACCATCAAGCAGGCCAAGGAACTCGTCGAACAGCAGGACCCGGTCGTCTGGGACATTCTGGAAGAGGTCATCAAGGACCATCCCGTCCTTCTCAACCGCGCACCGACACTGCACCGCCTGGGCATTCAGGCCTTCGAACCGGTCTTGGTCGAAGGAAAAGCCATCAAGATCCATCCGTTGGTCTGTACCGCCTTCAACGCCGACTTCGACGGCGATCAGATGGCCGTCCACATTCCGCTGTCTCCTGAAGCGCAAGTCGAGGCGGAAGTATTGATGTTGAGTTCGAACAACATCCTCTCGCCGGCGAACGGCGCGCCGATCACGACGCCTACCCAGGACATGGTTCTCGGCATCTATTACTTGACGAAATCCAAGGCGAATGCCAAGGGTGAGGGGCGTACTTTCGGCAGCATCGAGGAAGTGCTGTTGGCGCTCGAAATGAGCGAACTCGAGACATTGACCCCGATCAAGTTGTACTACTCCGGACCGGTGATCGACCTGACGACGAGCTTTGACAACCAGAATGTGATTCACTCCGAACCGATCCAATACTCGAAGCAATACATGGAGACGACCGTCGGCCGGGTCATCTTGAACGATCGTTTGCCCGCGGACATGCCCTACGTCAACGGCCTGCTGAAGAAGAGAGGCCTGATGCAGCTTGTGCAGTACTGCTATCTGCATTTCGGCCGCGCCGAAACTGTCGAGATGATCGACGGCCTGAAGAGCCTCGGGTTCAACTACGCCACGAAGGCGGGCCTGTCGATCGGCATCAACGACATGGTCGTGCCCGCCGAAAAGCAACGCCTTGTCAAGGGCGCGCAGAAAGATGTGATGTCGGTCGAGCAGCAGTACCTCGACGGTGCGATCACTCACGGTGAGCGCTACAACAAGATCATCGAAATCTGGTCGAAACTTACCGAGCAGGTCTCCGACGAAATGTTCACGGGACTGGAATCGAGTGATACGTCAGGTTCGGCAATCAATCCGATTTACATCATGGCCGACTCCGGTGCTCGCGGCTCGAAGCAGCAGATCCGACAACTTTCCGGAATGCGCGGTCTGATGGCCAAACCCAGCGGCGAGATCATCGAAACTCCGATCACGGCCAACTTCCGCGAAGGCCTCAACGTGTTGCAGTACTTTATCTCGACGCACGGAGCCCGCAAGGGCTTGGCCGATACGGCGCTTAAGACCGCTGATTCGGGCTACCTGACAAGGCGCCTCGTCGACGTTGCGCAGGACGTCATCATCACGGAGACCGATTGCGGCACCAACGACGGGATCTATGTCGAGCCGATCGTGGAATCCGGGGAAGTGATCGAGCCGCTGAGAGACCGCATCGTCGGCCGCGTCTCGCAGGAACAGATCAAGGATTACGAAGGCAATATCATCCTGACCGTCAATCAGGAAATCACCGAAGAGTTGGCGGCTGCCATTCCGGCCGCTGGAATCGAGCGGGTCAAGATTCGTTCCGTGCTTACTTGCGAATCCGAGCGCGGTGTTTGCCGTATGTGCTACGGGCGCAACTTGGCGACAGGGCGTCTCGTCGAGGGCGGCGAGGCGGTGGGTGTCATCGCCGCGCAGTCGATCGGCGAACCGGGGACGCAGTTGACGATGCGCACGTTCCACATCGGGGGCGCGGCCACCCGTGTTAGTGAACAGTCAACCCAGGATGCCAAGTCCGATGGCTTCGCGAAGTTTATCAAGGTCGTCAGCGTCCGCAACGAAGACGGTGGTCTGGTCGCGATGAACCGCAACGGCATCGTGGCTGTTGTCGACGAAAAAGACCGTGAGAAGGAACGCTATCAAGTTGTCTACGGCGCGAAGCTTTGCGTCGAGGACGGAGCCCCGGTCTCCCGTCACCAGGTTCTTCTGGAATGGGATCCTTACACCTTCTCGATCTTGACCGAGGTCAGCGGACTTTGTCACTTCGTTGATCTCCAGGAAGGCGTCACCTTGCAGGAGCAGGTCGACGAAGTGACCGGTATGTCGCAGTGGGTCGTTACCGATTCACCGGATGAGAAACGCCAGCCGCAAATCGAGATCCGCGATGCTGAGGGCGTGGCGCAACGGAAATACTTGATTCCGACGAACGCGCATCTGATGGTTCGCGACGGTGAAGAGATTCATGGCGGCGACGTCGTTGCGAAGATCCCGCGAGAAACCACGAAGACGAAGGACATTACCGGCGGGCTTCCCCGGGTCGTCGAACTGTTCGAAGCGAGGCGGCCCAAGGAAACGGCGGTCATGTCCGAGATCGACGGTATGGTTCGCTACGGCGAAATCGTCAAGGGTCAGCGCAAGATATTCGTCATCGCCGATAACAAGGAAGAGCGTGAGTATTCCCTGCCCCGCGGTGTGCACATCAACGTACAGCAGGGCGAGAGGGTCAGGGCCGGTGAACCGCTCATGGACGGTCCTCGCGACCCGCATGACATTCTGGCCATCTTGGGCGAGAAAGAACTCCAGAAATACCTCGTCAATGAAATTCAGGAGGTCTACCGTCTGCAGGGTGTGAATATCAATGACAAGCACCTGGAAGTGATCGTGCGCCAGATGATGCGTTGGATCAAGGTCGAGCAGGTCGGCGACTCCGAACTGTTGTTGGAGGAAGTCCTCGACAAGTTCCGGTTCCGGAAGATCAACCAGATGCTCGAGGACGAGGTCAAGCAACCGGCCGTCGGACGTCCGTTGCTGATGGGTATTACGAAAGCCTCTCTCGCGACCGACTCGTTCATTTCGGCGGCTTCGTTTCAGGAGACGACTCGCGTCCTCACCGAGGCTTCGGTCAGCGGCAAGGTTGACCACCTGCGAGGTCTCAAGGAGAACGTCATTGTCGGCAGGCTGATTCCGGCCGGCACGGGCATTGATGACTACCGCAAGATCAAGATCGCCGGCGAGGACGAACCGGAAGAGATGATTCCCGAGATCGAATACCTCAGCGGCGTTCCGGGCTTCGGCGAAGAAATGCCGATGGACTATCCTCCGGGCTTCGGCGAGGAATTACCCCCCGACACGGCAATGATCCCACCCGCCCCTGTCGAGTAAGGGCTTTTCCATCAACCCCCGTTCGAAGCGTTGCTATGGAGCGTTCGACGGGTGTTGCCTCATCTTGATTTGACCATGACTGCGCTGCGTTAACCTGCATTTCTCATCGCGTGGCGAGACGAAGTGCGTGAGAGGGCCGTCAGGACTAGGCGCAAGCCGGGCGGAGGAAAAAGGCGCGAGCCGCTTGGCGCGCGCAGGCGTACTTGAACCGTACGTTGAGCACGGCAAGCAAGTGCAACGAAGTCCTGGCGTTCGTATCGTGTGCTTCGACCGTCATATGGTGAGAAATACAGGTTAGGATAAGTGGCGGGCATGGACTTCGCCGCGCACGTCAAGTCTTCGGTGGACATCGTCGGCGTGGTCGGCGAGTCGGTTCGCCTGCGTAAGCAAGGCCCGAACCGCTTCGTCGGGCTATGTCCATTCCACACCGAGAAGACTCCCTCCTTCTCGGTGCATCAAGACCATCAGTTCTTCAAGTGTTTCGGCTGTGGCAAGGGCGGTGATGTCTTCAACTTCTTGATGGAGACGCAGGGTCTCACGTTCTACGAGGCTCTGCGGTCGCTGGCAGAGAGCCACGGGATCCCCATGCCGGCGTCCTCGGGTGGCTTGCGGAGTGACACCGAAAGCCGCCTTCGTGAAGCTCTTGATCAAATGCACGAAAAGGCGCAGAGTTGGTTTCGCCAACAAATCCACAGCCCGGCCGGTTTCGATGCTCGAGGCTATATCGAGGGAAGAGGGTTGTCGGCCTCGGTGCAGGAGTTGTTCGGTCTTGGATACGCCCCGGCGGTGGGTGGCTTCTTGGTCGCCGGTTTCAAGCGGGAAGGCCGAAGCGAAAGGGAGATGGAAGCGTCCGGTCTCGTGGCCAAGAGTTCTCAGGGCCCGGGCTTCTATGACCGGTTTCGCGATCGTCTCACGTTTCCAATCCACAACGAGAGAGGAAAGATCATCGCCTTCGCAGGACGTGCGCTTCGGCAAGATCAGGCGCCGAAGTATCTGAACTCGCCGGAAACGGCGATCTACAAGAAACAGAACGTGCTTTACAACCTGCATCGGGCGCGCGAAGCCATTCGGCGCGAGCGGATGGCCGTTCTGGTCGAGGGGTATATGGATGTGATCGGAGCTTACCAGTCCGGTGTCGAGCACGTGATCGCGAGTTGCGGTACAGCGTTGACCCAGAACCATGCGCGTGCGCTGCGGCGACATGCCGATACGGTCATCGTCAACTTCGATCCCGATGCCGCCGGTCAGGGCGCGGCGGAAAAATCCATTGACTTGCTGATACAAGAAGGACTGAGCGCGCGCGTTCTGCAACTGCCCGACGGACTGGACCCCTACGACTACTGCAGAAAACACGGAGGAGAAGCATACCGCGGCAAGCTCGACGAGGCGCCTGGTTACCACGACTGGCTTGCCGACCAGGCCCGAAGCCGATTCGATACGAGGACGGCCGAGGGCCGCTCAGCGGCCATCCGGTTTGTCGATCCGAAGATCCGCCTGCTGAACGAGCCGATCCAGCGTGCTCTTGTTGCAGAGCAGGTTGGTCATCGTATGGGACTGGATCGGATGGTGCTGAGCCAGTTCGTGCAATCGTTCCGGGGAACACGGAACCAGGCGAAAGCGATCGTCAACGAAACGCGTCTCAGCGAGGGCGAGAGAATTCTTCTCCGGCTCATGATCAGATCCTCGGAGGCGCGCCGGGATTTGCTCGGCGATGCTCTCGATCTGGCCGCGAAACAGGAACTGCCGAGTTGCAAGATCTTCGAAGCGATCCAGGCAGCGGCGGAACAGGATGAGGCGTTTCCGTATAGTGCGCTCCAAGGCCGTCTGGAACAGCAGGAAAGACAGTTGCTCGATCTCACGGTGCTGGCCGCGGAGGGTCCGGAGCCGTCGATCGAGTCGGGCCGCCGTGCGGTCGAAGCGTTGCGCCGGGAAGCACATAAGCGCGAGCATCAGGCAATCCTCAGAGACATCGCCATTGCGGATCAAGCCGGCGATACCGAGAAGCTGTTCGATTTGTTGCGCCGGAAGAAGGAACTGAACGCGCCTGTCGTCAATCAGGAACGCACGGTCACAACCCCCCAACCAGGATCCACCAGATCATGATGTCTGCTTGATTGCCGGCTGAGCGAACGAGTCTTGTTGCCTTGTCGTATTTAACCTGCATTTCTCACCACGCGGCGAGGCGAAGTGCGTGAGAGGGCCGTCAG
>JAPPLB010000013.1 GCA_028819575.1 Bryobacterales bacterium
CTGGCGGTCGTATCGTGTGCTTCGACCGTCGGGTGGTGAGAAATGCAGGCTAGTCCGGCCCCCGCGCGAGTGCGGATCAATCAATCGGGAAACATCCGGACCGGCGTCAATGCCGCGTGATCAGGTGGATGTTTCACATCAGGCGCCCATTTGCGAAGCGGGAAGCGGGAGGCGTTTGTAGGTGTTTTCCAGGAAGCTTTTGATCAACTCCGTCTGTTCTCCGACTTCGATCAGAAAGGCGTCGTGCCCGTAGTTGGAGGGAATCTCGACGTAAGCGACGTCAAGATTGCGGCTGCGCAACGCGCGGACCGTTTCCTGCGACTGGTAGCTCGGGTACAGCCAGTCCGAAGTAAAACTCAACACCAGGAAGCGTGCTTCGGTGCGGCCGATCGCTTCGCCGATCGATGAGAAGCCCTGCGTCGCATCGAACGAATCCATCGCGCGCGTGATCACCAGATAGGAATTCGCGTCGAAGCGGCTGACGAATTGCCCGCCGCGGTATCGCAGATAGCTCTCGACTTCGAACGCGCCGCTCGAATGCGGTTCAGGTTCGCGGCGGCGTCGGCCGAACTTTTCTCGCATCGAGTCGTCGCTCATGTAGGTGATGTGACCGACCATCCGGGCCACGGCCAGTCCCCGTGAGGGACCGGCTCCTTCGTAGTAGTCGCCGTTCTCCCAATCGGGGTCGGCCATGATGGCCTGTCGCCCCACCTCGTTGAAAGCGATCTGTTGCGCGGAATGCCGATGCGTGCCTGCGATCGGAATCGCTGAAGCCACGGCTTCGGGATAGTCGACGACCCATTGCAGGGCCTGTATCGCTCCCATCGATCCGCCGGCGACCGACAACAACCGCTCGATGCCGAAGGAATCCGTAAGTTGCTTTTGAAGCCGCACCATGTCGGCGATCGTCACGTAGGGAAAAGAAGACCCGTAGGGGCGTCCGGTGTCGGGACGAATGGACGAGGGACCGGTAGTGCCGCCGCAGCCGCCCAGGCAGTTGCTGCAAATCACGAAGTACCTGTTCGTATCGAAGGCCTTGCCGGGGCCGATCATGTTGTCCCACCACCCCGGTTTTCCGTCCTCTTCGCTGATGCCTGCGGCATGGGCGTCGCCCGAGAAAGCATGCAGAACGACGACAGCGTTGGACTTGTCCGCGTCAAGCGCCCCATAGGTTTCGTAGGCGACTTCCACTGCGCGCAGGGTCTCGCCGCAGTCGAGCGGGAGTTCCTCGAATTGAGCCGTTTGCGTTCTAACGATCATGCCAAGGTGAGACGACCAGCCGGTTCGACTGTCTGTATGATACCGTCCGGCTGATGGGGAACGCTGCTGTCGAGAGGGAGGCGGAGAGAGGTTACGGTGTTTCCGCCACGACCTGCTCGGCTTCGGTCTCGCTGTTGTCCGCCGCCGTTTCTGGAGGCCGCCATTCTGCTTGGTCGAATCCCCAGTGATTGAGAATCATCAGGCTTGATTGCTCCGTCTCCAGCACGTCGCCTACGCCGAATTCGCGTCTTCCGTGCCTCGCCTCGGGTTCATCGCGCAACTGCTTCCAAACCGCGTACGGAGTCGGCGCTTCGATTTCACCCGCTTCGTTGTAATCGCCAATCCGGAGGCTGTATAGCTTTTGCTTCGGAGGGGACTCTCTGAACTTTTGAATCTGGGAGTCGCGGAGATAAAAAAGCTTGTAAAGAGGCATGCCGGCTGCGACTGCCTCAAGATTATCACGGTTGGCGAAACCGGCCGCATTCAGCAGCCGGGCCCCTCTTCCATTTTGATTGTCAAGGTGCGCCCGGTTTCCCAGCGGAACTTGCAGGCTTGGAAGCTCAGGAGCCCCGCGGTGAAATAGAACCCCGTCACAAAGAGTGCGGCGAAGGGAATCGTCGTCCAATATCCGATGCCCGCCAGGTACACCATGCAGCAAGCGAAATACGTGCCGGCAACGAAGTTCGCAACGGGCAGCCAGCCGCTTGATCGCCGGTAACGCGACCTCGCCAGCCGCGCCTGCTCGCGATTGGTGGTGTACTTGGCGGTTCGTTGAAACGGAGACTTCATGCCGAGCATCCCCTCCAGCACAGCCCTGGTGTTGGTGATGGTCAGTCCGATTCCCGTGGCTGCCAACGCCGGAATCAGCAAGAGTTTCCACCACCACCTGGACGGGAACAACTCCTTCTGGGCAAGCAGGTAGAACGTCGAAAGCGAACTGAACGTGCCGAGGAACAGCAGGATATCGAGCAACAGAAACCCGAAGTGGCCATGGTGAAAGCGGACGATCGCTGAGGGCAGCCATAAAATTGACAGCAACACGATCAAGGGGTATGAGACGTTCGAGGTCAGATGAAAGAATGCCTCCAGCTTTACTTTCGCCGGTAGATGAGAAGCGAACATCGCCGGGAGGATCTTTCGGCCCGTCTGAATCAGACCCTTCGCCCAGCGCGCCTGTTGGACTTGAAACGCCGTGAGGTCCGTCGGCAACTCCGAGGGCGCCTCGACATCGGGAAGGTAAACGTACTTCCAACCCTTCATTTGAGCGCGGTAGCTGAGATCGGTATCTTCCGTCAGTGTGTCGTGCTGCCATCCACCGGCTTCTTCAATCATGGCGCGCCGCAAGACGCCGGCGGTCCCGTTGAAGTTGAAGAAACGTCCGGACCGGGCCCGTGCACCATGCTCGAAGACAAAGTGTCCGTCGAGCAGCATCGCCTGAACACTTGTGAGGAAGGAATGGTTCCGGTTGCGAAAGGTCCAGCGCGCTTGGACGGCGCCGACATTCGGATCGGTGAAATGGTGGACCGTCCGATGCAGGAAGTCGGGCAACGGCCGGAAGTCTGCGTCAAAAACGACGATCAACTCACCTCGCGCCGCATCAAGTCCGGCTTGCAGGGCGCCGGCTTTGAAACCTTGGCGATGAGTCCGGTGACGATATTCCACTGGATATCCCTGAGCCGCCCAACGTTCGACCGCGGCGCGGGCCACGCGGCGGGTTTCGTCGGTCGAGTCGTCGAGAACCTGAATCTGAAGCCGATCTCTCGGGTAGTTCAAACGGCACGCGGAGTCCAACAATTCCTCCACAACGAACTGTTCGTTGTAGAGAGGGAGTTGCACCGTCACGACCGGAAGTTCGGTGAAGCGCGCGGCCGGTTCTCCCGTCGCCCGGTCGCGATGCCGGTAGTAGAGATAGACCAACTGATAGCGATGCAAGCCGTACGCGCTGAGCACGAGCATCGCCGCCAGATACAGGGCGGCCAAGCCCCAGTCGAGTGAGCTACTCTGGGTAGCGCCTCGCGAGATCTGCTCGAACCAACCAGCCGCCTCGTCCCAAACCGCGGCGGCATACCGGAGAACAGGGGGAGGGGCTTTTGGAAACATTTTCCCTCACCGGCGTTTCAGTGTGTTGCGGCTAATGAAGCGCGGACGCTATCTCATGCTCTTGGCGTCAGCCTGCGCGATGGAAGCCGGGTTCATCGCTCTGGCTGTGTTGGGGAATTTCGAACAGCGGGTAGTGGAGTTCACCGGGCTCTATCTGGGAACTTCCATATTCTATCTGATCGGCTGCTTCGTCATCAGGCGCTTCGACGCAAAGCATTCCGGCCCACGCCTGATCGCGTTCATCTGGATCTGCGGCCTGGTTTTCCGCTTCACGGTTCTTCCGCTTTCGCCCGATCTGTCCGAAGATCTGAACCGCTATCGCTGGCACGGCAAGGTCCAGGCGTCCGGCTCGAATCCCTACTCGGCGGCTCCCGGCGACCCGCGCTTGGCGGAACTGAGGGATGCGACTTGGAGTCAGGTAAACCGCAAGGACCTGCCTTCGGTCTACGGACCCGTCACCGAGTGGGTTTTCGCCGTTTGGTACCGCGCCGTGGCAGCGGTTCAGCCGGACGCCTTGCGTCAGGTCTGGTGGTTCAAGATTCCTTTCGCCTTGCTGGAACTGGGGGTCGCGCTGGGCGTCATGCGCCTGTTGGCTGCGGCCGGCAAACCGTGTACGTGGCTGCTGATCTATCTGTGGTCGCCCCTGGTCGTTGTCGAGTTTTGGGCTCAGGGGCATAACGACACGCTGGCGTTGGCGTTCGTTGTGGCGGCTGTCGCCTCGGCGCTCGCGGACCGCTGGAAGTGGGCCTTCGCCTCGCTCGCGATGGCGGCGCTAAGCAAGTTCTGGCCGGTCATTCTTTATCCCTTCTTCCTGCTGCGTCGCGAGGACGGGCGCTGGATTCTCCGCTGGAAACAGGCGCTCGCATCGTTGCCTCTGATCGCGCTGGTCGTGGCCCCGTACTGGGACGGTTTGCAGAATGTGCCGGAGTTGCTCGAGGGGTTTCTGGGGGGCTGGCGAAACAATGACAGCCTGTACGGCGTCATCAGCCAGAGCGCCGGCGGGAATGTCGATCTCGGAGCCGGCGGCGTCACACTCTACCTGGCAGCCGCCTTGGCGTTGCTCTGGCTCTTGCAGAGACCTCTGATCGAGTCTGTCAAGTGGGCCACCGTCGTGCTGCTGTTCTTCTCGGCCAATTGCTTCCCGTGGTACTTGAGTTGGTTCCTTCCGTTTCTGGCGGTGAGTCCCAACGCCGCGTTGCTGCTTTGGACGGCCCTGGTCAGTCTCGCCTATCACGTTCTGATCGGCTACTCGGCGTCGGGCGTATGGGAGTACTCCGATGAGTTTCGGTTATTCGAGTACCTGCCCGTCTACGGGTTGCTGCTGGCATCGGCAGTGTCCTGCCTGTCGCTCAAGGCGCGGCGGAAGCGCAATCCAGGCGCAGCCGAAAAGACCTGACCTGTCTTTCTCGCCAAGTGGCGGGACGAACTGCGTGAAAGGGCCGTCAGGACAAGGTGCGAGCCGGGCGGAGGAAAGAGGAAAAAGGCGCGAGCAGGTGTAATTGCCCAATCGCCTCCTTCACCCCTCGGGTCACGAATCACGGCCTTTCAAAAGCGCCCCTTGTCCTGAGAAAGGCCGCCGGCCAGGTAGAGCGCCGTCCATGCGAATTGCTGGTCTGGGTTGCGGCTCGGAATACGCCGCATCACCTTGACGACAACGTCATCACCGGGCTTGAGGTCAGCCTGGATGTCTCGGACATCGCCAATCGAGGCAACCGGCTTGCGGTTGATCATCACGATGATGTCGTTGGCCTGGACTCCGATATCATCGGCGAACGATGCCGGGACCACGGATGTGACGAGAACTCCGTCGGACTCCTCGAACGCAAGCTCTTCCCGACGAGAGCGAGTCAGTGAAGTCACCTCGATACCGAACATGACTTCCGTCTCTTCGGCGCTCTCTTTCTGCTCGTCGAGGTCGTAGCCGAGTTCTTTGGCGAAGAGCACCGAGCGGTCGGCAATCTCGACATCGAATGTTTTTCTCTTTCCGTCTCGGATCACGACAATCGGCGTTGTCGAACCGACTTCTTGCGCGGCGACCACGTTGATCAGATCATCGCCGTTCTTGATGGGCTTGCCGGCAATCTCGACGATCACGTCTTCAACCTTGAGGCCCGCCTTCTCGGCCGGTCCGTCTTCTCTCACCTGCGTCACGAGAACGCCGCCGTTATCGGCGCCGAACGAGCGCAGCAGCGCCGGCGGCTGGTCTCTGCTGAAGGTGATGCCGATCGAGCCTCTTCGCATCTTGCCGTGACTGATGATCTGGTTGTAGACGTTCACTACGACTTTCGAAGGCATCGCGAATCCGAGGCCTTCCGAGCCTCCGCTGCGAGAAACGATCGCCGTGTTCACGCCGATCAACTCGCCGCGGATGTTCAGCAACGGCCCGCCGCTGTTGCCCGGATTGATGGCCGCGTCGGTCTGGAGAAAGCGTTTGAACTGGCCCTGCTGGGACGAGTCGACCTCGCGCGCCTTGGCGCTGATGATCCCTACCGTCACGGTTTCCTCATAGCCGAAGGGCGAACCGACGGCGATGGCCCAATCCCCGACCTGCACCGCGTCGGAATTCCCGATCGGGATGGCCGACAGTGGCTTGTCTATGTCGATCTTGATGACCGCAAGGTCGGTTTCGGGATCGGATCCGATCAGTTTCGCATCATGCAGTTCTTCGTCGGCTCCGTTATCGAAAACCCGGACTCGTATGCGGTCCGCATTCTCGATGACGTGATGGTTCGTGATGATATAGCCGTTTTCATCGACAATGACGCCCGATCCTTCTCCCGGGCGTTGGCGGCGCGGAAAGCCTTCGTTTCCGAACGGACCGGGAAACCCGAAGAAGCGCCGGAACTCCTCACTGAAAGGATTTCGTGGGTCGGGTGATCTCGACTGCGATTCCTCGGATAGTATCTCGACACGGATATGGACCACCACCGGACGGGCTTGCCGCGCGATGCGGGTGAACTCGTTCTCCAGCGGCTCGGCGGCCGGGATGACGAGCGGTTTGGCGTCCGGGGCCGGCGCCCCTTCGCGAGCCGCGCTCACGTCTCGCGATACCAACGTGCCGATGACGATGCCAATCGCCAGGGTAAAGAGCAACAACGTCAGCGACAGCAGCTTGCGCTGCGCCAGTTGGCTCCCGAATCCCGATTTCTCAGTGCGGTCCATCTTTTTACCTCATCCCTTGTTCACCCGGTTGCTTGTTCCCATCAGAGATTATAGCTGCCGCGCCGGGTCCGGCCCGGAGCGCAAAGTCTCCGGCTACGACCTAGGCGCGGATCGAAGCACCGGCGCCACTGGCCTGAAACATCCCCCTATGTAATCAGCAGCGTTGACACTAGCCGGCATTTCTCACCACGCGGCGAGGCGAAGTGCGTGAGAGGACCGTCAGGACGAGGCGCGCGCCGATTGGCGCGCGCAGGCGTACTTGAACAGTACATTGAGCACGGCAAGCAAGCGCAACGAAGTCCTGGCGGTCGTATCGCGTGCTTCGACCGTCGGGCGGTGAGAAATGCAGGCTGGTGAATGTCTTTTACGTTGTGGATCTTCCGGGTTCTTGGCGGGCGCCTGCGTGCGCGTGCGCTGAAATCCCCATTTCCTCCCCCGAATGATTGCAGCTCGATCCTCGCCGTCAACGGTCCGCTTCGTCGCGTCGAGGGCGCGCCCTTGACTACTCCGGACCGACCGGAAACAACGAACTGGTGTGAGGGAAAAGGGATGAACCGACAGGCAGGTTGGTCACGGGTAGCGCGATCAAGCATGAACTGGCTTCTTGGTCGCCAGCACTCTTCAATCGCCCTTCGGAGTCCGCTCGGCACTGAGGCCTCCGCCACCCGCGATATTTCGGTCTAAGCTAGCGGTACCACCAAGTTATCGAAATGTCAAGAAGATATTTGAAATATTTTCAACAGACAACAAAAACGTCCCTTTGGGGGCGGCAGGAAGGAGGGAACCTCTCGTTGCGATGCGAGTCCTGCTCACTCCTGGCGGGGGTTTTCCGCCCTTCCCATCCGGCCCGTCATTTCCACCGCCCGTTTTCAACGGGCCGCCGCGCGTTGTTTCGACAGCAGCGGCCGGCGCCAGGATGATTCGCCGACGGCTTGTACGGCCGTGGAGCGATTCGGGATTGCGGCTGGGGACTCGCTTTCAGCGGCGGCGGGAGGATCTCGTCAAAGGGCGCCGCCGATCGTTGGAAACGCACCCGCAACTCGCCGCCCCGGGTCTGCTCAAGGGTCTCCCTTGCCCGAAGGATGCTCTTTTCGATGCTCTAACCTGCATGTCTCACCACGCGGCGAGGCGAAGTGCGTGAGAGGGCCGTCAGGACTAGGCGCAAGCCGGGCAGAGGAAAAAGGCGCGAGCCGCTTGGCGCGCGCAGGCGTACTTGAACAGTACGTTGAGCACGGCAAGCAAGCGCAACGAAGTCCTGGCGGTCGTATCGTGTGCTTCGACCGTCGGGTGGTGAGAAATGCAGGTTAAGGTTTTTCACGAATCACGAGACACGAAACACGAATCACGGCCTTTTCTCACGTTGCTGTCCGCCGTTAACCTGCATTACTCACCACGTGGCGAGGCGAAGTGCGTGAGAGGGCCGTCAGGACGAGGCGCGAGCCGCTTGGCGCGCGCAGGCGTACTTGAACCGTACGTTGAGCACGGCAAGCAAGCGCAACGAAGTCCTGGCGGTCGTATGGCGTGCTTCGACCGTCGGGTGGTGAGAAATGCAGGCTATTCCTGCTGCTCGCGGTGGTCCCGCAGCTCGTCGAGGATCTCGCGCTCATAGCCTCCGCTGAGGCGGTACAGGACCTGGGAAACGAACTTCAAGAACGCGGCGGCGAACAAGACTATAAACGCGAGCCCCACCAGGGCGCCGGCAATTTCTGACAAAGTCATGCTAGGTAATTTTACCAATCGGTCACGCGGGCGAGCTGCTGGAGCTGGACGGCGAGGAGTTGAACGAATGGCTGCGGGCGGTGCGGGTTTTGAGGTCTCGAAAGTGACGGTTAGCCTGCATTTCTCACCACGTGGCGAGGCGAAGTGGGTGAGAGGGCCGTCAGGACGAGGCGCGAGCTGCTTGGCGCGCGCAGGCGTACTTGAACCATACGTTGAGCACGGCAAGCAAGCGCAACGAAGTCCTGGCGGTCGTATCGTGTGCTGCGACCGTCGGGTGGTGAGAAATGCAGGTTAATGGTTCACCGGCCATCAGACATTTCTCCCTGGAGCGAACCAGGCGCCCGCCCATGGTTTTCACTAACCACAAACCACAAACCACAAACCACGGCTTTTATCTGCGTTCCGTTGCTACAGGCAGGGTGCTCTGCTGAAGCATGCCCGCTGGGCAGGTGGCGCAGCGATTTGACGGGGCCGGGAGCGGGCTGATAGCTTGGGAGATTCGCTCCTTCGTGGCGCATTCCCAATCACTGGACTCCTGAGGAAAACAAAGCATGGCTGAGGAACGGACGACAACGTTGAAAGGCTCGCCACTGGCGCTCATCGGACCGGAGCTTACGGTCGGAGACGCCGCCCCGGAATTTACTGTTGCGGCCAACGACTTGAGTGAGGTGACGCTCGCATCCACCGGCGGAGGAACGCGTGTGTTCCTTGCCGTCCCTTCTTTGGACACCCCGGTCTGCGATGCCGAGGTGCGCAAGTTCAACGAAGAGGCAACGAGTCTCGGCGGAGTAAAGATCTTCACCGTGAGTTGCGACCTGCCTTTCGCGCAGTCGCGCTGGTGCGGCGCCGCCGGCGTCGAGGACGTCACTACGGTCTCCGATTACAAGAGCGGATCGTTCGGTGAAGCGTGGGGTGTGATGATCGAGCCCCTCCGGATCCATTCGCGCGCTGTTTTCGTCGTGAACGGCGACAACGAGATCACGTACGTCGAATACGTGCCGGAGGTTGCCGAAGCGCCCGACTACGAGGCGGCGATCGCCGCCGCCAAGGCAGCCTAGCTGCCATTATCATGGCGATGTTCAATTGGTGAGATCTTCGCCGTTCGGCGTTTGCAAATCCTCATGTCGATCCGTCTTCTCGCTCTCATCGTCCTTCCGCTTCTGTTGACCGTTTCACTCCGGGCGCAAACCGCCACAGCCTCGTTGCGAGGACAGGTGACGGACCCTTCCGAGGGCGTTCTCGTCGGTGCCCTCGTGACGATCACGCACCTCGAGACGGGTAGCGTGCGCGCCCTCCGCACGAATCGCCGGGGCTACTATGCCGCCCCGGCATTGATTGCCGGCGCGTATCGGCTTGAGGTCGAGATCGACGGGTTCAGGAAGCTGCGCGAAGAGGGCATCGAGCTCGCCGTCGGCGAAAGCGCCCGCCACGACATCCGATTGACCGTCGGCGCCGTCTCCGATGAGATCATCGTGACCGCGCCGCTGATGGCGCTGGGGGCTGACTCTTCCGCCCAAGGCACCGTCATCCCCAACAACTACATTGTCAACCTGCCCTTGAATGGCCGGAGCTTCATTGACTTGGCGCTGCTGGTGCCAGGCGTGGTTCCCAGCGCCGCCGGCTCGGCGGGTTCCGAGCGCGGGCGTTTCGCCTTTCAGTCGAATGGCGGGCGCGAAGACGCCAACTCCTATCTGTTCGACGGCGTGTATGTCATCGACCCCGTTCTGAACGGCATCTCGCTGAGTCCCTCGGTGGATGCCATCCAGGAATTCCGCATCCAAACCAGCAACGCCGATGCCGGCTTCGGCCGGCAGAGTGGCGGACAAGTCTCCATCCTGCTCAAGCGCGGCGGCAACGAGTTCCACGGATCTCTCTATGAGTTCCTTCGCAATGACGCTCTGGACGCTCGCAACTTCTTCACCGATCCCTCTCAATCCGCGCCCACCTTGCGCCGCAATCAATTCGGATTCGCCTTCGGCGGACCGTTGCGCAAGAACCGCAGTTTTTTCTTCGCGGACTACGAAGGGCTCCGGGAACGGCGAGTCATTACACGGACCACGAATGTTCCGACAGCCGCGGAACGGGCGGGTGACTTCTCGCAGAGCGTTTTGCCGCCGCCGATCGATTTCACGGCGTTCCGGCCCTACCCCAACGGGCGGCTGCCCTATTCCCATCCCGTGGGCGCGAACATTGCGAATCTGTATCCACTGCCGAATCGCGATGTCATCGGACAGAACTATGTCGGAGCGCCCACTCAGCGTGATCGCAGCGGCCGCTTCGACGTGCGGTTCGACCAATCGATCGGCAAGAGTGGTACTCTCACCGGACGCTACAGCTTCTCGGACCGCGACCGTTTCGAGCCCTTCGCGGCTGCATCCTTCTCCTCGGTCCCCGGTTTCGGCAATGATGTTTCCGGCCTGAGCCGGAACGTGATGCTGGGCGAGACCCATTCGATCGGCTCCGCGTGGATCAACGAGTTCCGTTTTGGATACAACCGTATCTCCGGCCGCACTTTCCATGAAAACTACGGCCGCAGCGTCAACCAGGAGGTCGGCCTCCCCGATTTCGCCACGCGCACGCGCGACCTCGGTTTGAGCTTCATCAACGTCACGGGCTTCTCTTCTCTTGGCGATGAATACAACAACCCCCAGGACAGCACGGTCGACAGCTATCAGATCTTCGACACCATCAGCCACGCGCGTGGCAATCATCTTCTGCAGTTCGGTTTCGAGAACCGCTGGATCAGCCAGGACGCCTTTCGCGATATTCAGGCCCGCGGCTTGATCAACTTCACGAACTTCGCTTTCACCCGCAACGCCTTGGCCGATCTGTTGCTGGGCCTGCCCACGCTGACCGGAGGCGCGGTCTCCGACAACCCGCAGGCGTTGCGCACGTCGACTTCAGGCGGGTTCGTCCACGATAGCTGGCGGGTGCGGCAGGATCTTACCCTCAGCCTGGGTCTCCGCTACGAGTTCAATACTCCCGCTCATGACGCCCGGAACGCCGCTTCGGTCTTTGACACGGCCTCGCAATCGATCGTCCGCGTGGGAGAGAACGGCGTCCCTCCCTCCGGGTACCACTCTGACACCAACAACTTCGCGCCGCGGTTCGGCTTGGCCTGGAGTCCCCTCGGCACGCGGAAAACGGTGATCCGGGCTGGGTACGGTATTTACTACAACGTCGCCCCGCTGGCGCCGGGACAAGGGATTTACTTCAACCCGCCCTTCTTCAACTTGCAGCTCTTCTTCCCCAGCCGGCAGGGGATCATCACCATTGACAACCCTTGGCCCCGCGAGCTGCAGGCGCCGCTTCCCCCGAGCGCGTTTACCTACGACCGGAACCTGAGCACCGGATATGCGCAGCAATGGAGCTCGACCGTCGAAACCGACCTCGGCCACGGCTTGATCCTTGACGTGGGTTACTTCGGCGCCAAGGGGACCCGGCTGCTGAGCGCCCGCGACATCAATCAGGCCGATGCCTCTCCGCAGATGCCGAATCTGCGGCCGAATCCATTCTTTCTCAACGTCGAACAGATCGAGACGGCCGCGAGCTCGATCTACCACAGCTTGCAGATGCGGCTGCAGTGCCGCCTGCGCGGCGGGCTGACAGGATTGTTCTCCCACACCTGGTCGAAGTCCATCGACAACGCCTCTGGTTTCTTTCCCAGCGGCGGAGATGCGAACTATCCCCAGGACAGCAACAACATGGCCGCCGAGCGCGGCCTTTCCAGTTTCGATCGGCGGCACCGCTTTGCCGGCAGTTTCATCTACGACCTGCCGCTCGGCGAAGGACACAGGATCGGCGGGGAAACCGGCGGCTTGGGCGGCGCGCTCATCAGTGGCTGGCAGATGAACAGCGTCATCGTGCTGCAGAGTGGACAGCCTTTTACGGTGGCCTTGCCGGGCGAATTCGACAACAGCAACACGGGCATTGCCAACCTCGGGTTTGGCTCCGGGGACCGTCCGAACGTCGTCGGCGACCCGCTGCTGGCCGATCCCGACCCCCAGGCCTGGTTCAATACCTCGGCGTTCGCTCTACCCGCGTTTGGAACCTTCGGCAATGCCGGCCGCAACATCATCGGCGGCCCATCGCTCCGCAACGTCAATCTCTCCCTGCTGAAAGACACGCCCCTCGGAGAAGCCGCGACACTGCAATTCCGGGCCGAGTTCTTCAACGTGATGAACACTCCGAACTTCGGCCTGCCCAACATCTTCTTCGGAACTCCGGGCTTCGGCCGCGTTCTCTCGGCTCGTGACGGCCGCGAAATCCAATTCGGCTTGAAGCTGCTCTTTTAACCTGCATTTCTCACTACGCGGCGAGGCGAAGTGGGTGAGAGGGCCGTCAGGACTAGGCGCAAGCCGGGCGGAGGAAAAAGGCGCGAGCCGCTTGGCGCGCGCAGGCGTACTTGACAGTACGTTGAGCACGGCAAGCAAGCGCAACGAAGTCCTGGCGGTCGTATCGCGTGTTTCGACCGTCGGGTGGTGAGAAATGCAGGTTAGCCTGATCGCTTCCGCCTTCAGGATGTGAGTGTTTTAGGCTAAGTGATCATCGCATCGCATATTCTTTTCGCACCTTCGGTTGTGAGGTTTGTACGTCGTTCCTGTGCACAACGCGCTTCAAGCTCAGCCGCGAACACGGCTCGCGCGATCTGAACCGGACTCCGATATTCAGCGCGAGAAACCGCTGCCGGTCCCCAGGTTGGTGTGTCGTCAGGTATCGTCCTTCGTGAACAGATACTTCAGAAGAGGCGGCGTGGCGAGGGTCGTTACCATCACCATGATCACCATCGAAAAGAATGTCCCCGGCCCGAAAACCGGTTCGCCGTCGACCATGAGAGAGGCGCCGATTCCCGCGAAGATGAGTCCGACCTCCCCGCGCGGAATCATGCCGACTCCCACGGCGAGGCGCTTCAAACCCTTCTCGCGAACGCCCAGCGAACACACCTGCTTGCCGATGATCGCCGCCAGGCTCAAGCCGATGGCGAAGGTGATCACCTCGAGATCCAGGAAAAGCCGCAAGTCGATGTTAAGCCCCATCAGAACGAAGAACACGGGAACGAAAATCGAGCTGATCGGCGAAACGACCTCCTCGTACTTGCCCGCCTTGATGCTCGGATACCCTTCATAGTGGCTCTTCTCGAGCACCAGGCCGGCCGCGAAGGCGCCCACGATCGGCGCCAGCCCGAAAAACGCCGACAGGCCGGCCCACGAAAAGCAATGGCAGACGCTCAGCACGACCGCCATGCCGCCGGCCTTGGAGGTGGCGCCGAACTGCAGGATCTTTCCTCCGACGTAGCGTCCCGCAAAGACCGCGACGATCAGGAAGAGTATGGACTTGCCGATGATGAGCACGACGGGCCAGAGCGAGATGGACGTCGAGCCGTCCTCGCCGATCGACTGGATGACTCCGCTGGCGACGGCCAGAATGATCAGGCCCAGGACGTCGTCCACTACGGCGGCGCCCAGGATGATGCGCGTCTCCTTGGTGTCCATCTTGTTGAGGTCTTTCAGGACGCGCGCTGTAATGCCGACGCTCGTCGCGGCGAGCGTAGCGCCGGCAAACAGATGTACGTACCAACTGGCTTCGGGTAGGAAGTAGGAGGAGACTCCGTATCCGAGAATGATCGGCACGACGATTCCGAGCCAGGCGACGATCATCGCCGTCTTCCCGACCTCGAGCAACTCGTCGAGGTGCGACTCGAGACCGACCTCGAACAACAGCAGGATCACGCCGATTTCTGCAATCAGCATCAGCATGGGGTCGTGATGGATGCCTTGCAGTCCCGTCACGCCGATCAGGTACAGGTTGCCCAGGACCATGCCGAAGACCAGTTCCCCGAGCACGGCGGGCTGCCCCAGGGTTTCGAAGACCTCGCCCCCCACCTTCGCCGCGAGAAGGATCGTCACCATCTGGAACAGGAATGGATAGACGCTGATGTGTCCCCCTTGACCGTCGCCGTGCGCGTCATCCGCGACGAAGGTCAAAAGGGCGATCATGAACGCAACGAAGGCGAGCAACCAGAAGGTCCGTTGCGTTTCGTCAGAAGCCCAGTGAGAAGGAACCACGTCTTGAGGGAGCGCTTACTTCCGTAAAAAAGCGCCGTCGATGGGGGAAACAGAGGTTGCCGGGCAACCCGAAACTCCTACAGTATCACCTCCACCGCAACGCTCACAATGCGTATCAATCCCGTGGCTTGCTTTCTCGCCATGAGGCAAAGTTCGTGAATGAGCATCGATACTCGGCGGGCGCGTAGCGAGCAGTGGTCTCCATGACGGAGCATTGGGCCCGGCAAGCCAGAGCAGTCTGACCTGCATGTCTCACCACGCGGCGAGGCGAAGTGCGTGAGAGGGCCGTCAGGACGA